>JAVBUY010000040.1:0-11631 GCA_031554855.1 Eubacteriales bacterium | reverse complement strand
CGCTGACGAAGCGATTGAGCGCCACCACCGGCTCAACACCCCAGACATTGCGAATGTTGGACAGATGGCGGGTCAGGTTGGCAACACCCTGCTCCAGCGCGGGCAAGTTCTCGGCGCCCAGGTCGGCTTTGGCCACGCCGCCGTGGCTCTTGAGCGCGCGGATGGTCGCGACCAACACGATGCACGACGGCGCGAAGTTCGCCGTGCGGCACTTGATGTCGATGAACTTCTCCGCGCCCAGGTCGGCGCCAAAGCCCGCCTCGGTCACCACATAGTCGGCCAGTCCCAGCGCGGTGCGCGTGGCGATCACGCTGTTGCATCCGTGCGCGATGTTGGCGAACGGCCCGCCGTGGATCAGCGCAGGCGTGCCCTCCAACGTCTGCACCAGATTCGGGCGCAGCGCGTCTCTAAGCAGCGCGCACATCGCGCCCTGCGCTTTGAGGTCTCCGGCAGTGATCAGCGCGCCATCCATGCTGCGCGCCACCACAATGCGCGCCAGGCGCGCCTTGAGGTCATCGATGTGCTCGGCCAGGCACAGCACGGCCATCACCTCCGAAGCGGTGGTGATGTCGAAACCGTCCTCGCGCGGCATGCCATTGGCCTTGCCGCCCAGCCCGCTGACGATGCCGCGCAGCTGCCGGTCATTGGTGTCCAGGCAGCGTCGCCAGGTGATCTGGCGCGGGTCAATCTTGAGCGCGTTGCCCTGGGCAATATGGTTGTCCACCATCGCGGCCAGCAGGTTGTTGGCGGCGGTGATGGCGTGCAGATCGCCGGTGAAGTGCAGATTGATGTCCTCCATGGGGATGACCTGCGCATAGCCGCCGCCGGTCGCGCCGCCCTTCATGCCGAACACCGGCCCCTGCGACGGCTCGCGCAGCGCCAGCATAGCGCGCTTGCCCAGCTTGCCCAGGCCGTCGGCTAAGCCGATGGACACGGTGGTCTTGCCCTCGCCCGCCGGGGTAGGATTGATGGCGGTGACCAGCACGAGTTTTCCTTGCGCTTTGGGCGCGGGCAGCTGTGCATTGGCTACCTTGGCCTTGCTGCGACCATAGGGCTCCAGGCACGCCGACGGAATGCCTGCGCGCTGCGCGATCTCCTCGATTGGCTTGGGTTGTGCTGCCTGAGCGATTTGGATATCCGTCAACACGGGCATTCCCCTCCTTCTATTCTGGCCGACCGGCATTTTTTACAATTATAATGTATCCGCTGGCCAGACGCAATAACGCACCGGGAAATTGCGCATTGTCATGGAATATTTTCGTCTGGCCGCACTACAGTCTAGCATATTCTGCCATTTTCCTGTAAGATAGATACCAGCAAGCGCCGTGGAGCGATACCGGCGCGTCACCACCCCGCAGGGTCTCTGCGGATGATGAAAGGAGCTCCTATTTATGAAACTTTCGAAGATGCTGTTCACCCTGGTGCTGGTGCTGTGCATCACCTGCCTGTGCACCGCCAGCGCGCTCGCCGCGCCCAAGCCCACCGCCGAGCCGGAGGGGCCGCCCACCGAGGAACAGCTGGCCGCCGTCGCGCTGATGCAGGATCAAGCGCCGTTAGCCATCGCCGAGCTGGGCAAGGCAGCCAAGTCGGTCTGGGCGCAGGAGATGTTTGGCCAGGCCACGGTGTCGGATGTGGTCGCCGGCAAAACGAGCAAGAAAGGCGCCACGCCGGTGACCGCCACGGTCACCTTCCCGCTGTTCAATAGCGGCATCTCCGAGAAAACCAAGTATGACGGCAGCGATCCGCAGGCCTTTGTTGCGGACATGGTGAAAAGCGCCGCCCAGACCACGACCTATGCGCTGAAGGCCACTGTCGCGCCCGACAAAGACGGTGCCTTGCAGCTAAAGTGGGATGCCTCCAAGGGCACCACAGGGCTGAAAACAGCAATCACCACCAAAGCCAAGGCCGCCGCAGCGTCTTTCCAGAAGAAGATAGCGATCGCCGCGATCTGTGACCTGGCGTTTCCGCATGCGGTGCGCGTGCCCAAGATCGACGTGACCGGCGGCCTGTCTGCCATCCAGGTCACCGGTGTGCTACCCGACCTGGATCTCCTGCACGTGCTGGCCTCGGAGAAGGCGCTATCCGCGATCGCCTATAGCGACGCGGGCCGAACCGCCTCGAGCGAGGACATCGACAAGGCGCTGCAGGTCGAGCTGGACGCGCGGTTCGCGGCATTCAAGAAATCCAAAGCATCGGCGAAGAAAACCGATCCGACGCAGTTACTGACCTTTGACCTGCGTAAGCTGGCCGATCAGGGGCCCGATGCGTGCCCGGAGGTCTCCACATACCACACCCAATATGGCGTGACCAAGTCGGTCGTCAGCACGCGCCTGTTGAACGACGTCGAGCAGCTGCCTGACTACCCCGCGCAGGAGCGCCCCAAGACCGGCCAATTGCAGGGCAAAAAATCCGGCACGCGGGTGGTCATCCGCCGCGAGAAGGACGCCGGGGATTGCTGCGTGCGCTTTACCCGCACCAAGACCGGCGAATCCACCGTTCTGGCCTATATCCGCGACGGAGAGAAAATCACCATCTATCTGCCGGAGGGCAAATACGCCATGGAGGTCGGTTCCGGAAACATCTGGTATGGGCCGGAGCACACCTTTGGTCCGGATGGCACGTATGGCACCGATCCGAACGTGTCGATCGCCAGCCGGGAATATTATCACACCTTTACGCTGAGCATCGTGCGCGGCGCGCAGGGCGACGAGAAAGGCCTATTGGATGGTTTGAATGCCGGAGATTTCTCCGCGCAATAACACATGATATAGAAAGAAGGTTTTCGCATGACTCGTTTTGTTCGTTCCCTGTGCGCGCTGGGCTTGGTTCTGCTACTGCTCACCGGCGCCTCGGCGCTGGCCGAGGACGCCGCCGCCGAAGGCCCATCGGAAAGTGCCGCGCGCTCGCTACTAGAGCACGAGCTAAAGGCATGGTCGGCCGAAGTCTCCGATCCCTGGACAAAGCAGATTCTGTCGGGCACGGCCATTACCGCGATCTCCTCCGCACCGGGCAAGGACGGCACCACCTCCGTCCAGTTGACGGTCGCGTATCCGCTGCTGCACAGCGGCCTCAGCGACAAAGTCAAGTTTGTGCCCGGTGAAACAGACTATCAGGAAATGCTGCGCGGTGTCGTCAAGAACATGAAAGAAAGCCAAAAGACGATGGATCTCGCGGCCACGGAGAAGGCGTCCCCCGGCGGTGGATCGCTGACTTGGGCCAGCGGCAAGGGCTTCGACAAGCTCAAGCGCGCGATCCTTGCCGACGCAGCGGCCGCCAACAAATCCTACAACGGCCGTGCGCTGACCACTGCGCTCACGAATGCGATCTTCCCGCATGCGCAGCGCGTGCCGTCGCTGACGCTTTCGCCCACGCTGGAGAGCGGCACGCTGACCGCCATCGTGCCCGATATGGACAAGGTGCTCCAGCAGGCGTCGGACAGCATCTTCAAGTCCATCGCCATGGCCAAAGTCGTGCAGAAGCCGACCGCCGACGAGCTGCGCGAACAATTCACCGGCAAGCTGGCCACGCTGGCGCGCCAGTATGGCCTGAAGTCGGGCAAATCGCTGGCAGAGGACGAGAAAAAACAGTCCTTCACGTTCGACCTGCATAAACTGGCCGAGCAGGGCATCGAGGGCTTCCCCGACATCGTGCAGTATCAGTCCGATTATAAAGTGAAGCTGGAAAAGACCATATCCGCGCTGGAGCAGGACGTCGCCTCGCTGCCAGATTACCCGGTGGTCAAGGAGCCGCGATCCGGCATGATGGAAGGCAGTCGCTTTGGCGAGGTGGTGCGCATCACGCGTCCCAACGGCACCGACGACTGCGTGGTCTTCTTCCGCTATCCCTGGTCGGATATCGTGGGCGAGATCAAGGTGTACGTGCACGAAGAGGATACCGCCATTGTGCGTATCACGCCCGGCGAATACATCATGGAGGTGTATTCCGGCAAGCTGTGGTATGGCGATGAGCATTTCTTCGGCCCGAACACCAAGATGGAAGAAACCAACGTCGAAATCAAAGAAGGACGCGTATACTACACCATATCGCTGCCCGAGGACGCCGAGCCGACCGTCAAAATGCACTACATCCAGGGCGACGACGAGAGCTACAAATTCCCGTAAGCTCCCGGGGGCATCGCCCTAAAAAGCAATAAGCAAAGATTCCTCGCTGCGCGCCAAGCCGCACGCGAGGAATTTTTGTTATGCACGAACTGAGGCTGGCTTTTTTCAAGGCCGCAAAAAGCCGACGCCGGGCGGCGCCCTTTGGTTTGAGCGTGCGTCGTGATGCCGCCCGGTATGAAGTTTTTGCCGCATCGCCGGAAAACTCCGTCTCCCGCGAGGATTCCGCCCGCCCCATGTCGAATGAAGGAAGCATGATTTTGCTATGATCCGTACAAAGGAGGCGCGCGCATGTCGCCGATTACGCAAGACGACGCTCTCTATGCGCTGGAGCCCTGGTTGGGGCGCCCGCTGCTGCTGCGCAATCCCGTGCTGGGCAGCGACGTTGCGCTGCACCTCAATCGCTTCTTTACCGAAAAGGGCGAGGAGGGCGAGGTAGCGGTGTCGCTAGATCAGCTGCGCACCCAGCTAGAGAGCCTGCTCTTTAACAGCATCTACGCGGCGACCGGCGGCACCATGAAGTCGGTCTCGCAAAGCGGACAGACCCTCCTCATCCGCACACAGCAGTTGCCGGTGATCGCCGACGCGTTAATGGATTTGATTTTCTACCATTTGCCGGTCAGTGAGCCCTCCTTCGAGCTGCTCAATGCCTACGCAATGCATCATACCTCTCTGCCCGCGATGCGCCGGTTATACCTGGACTATGGTGCGTACATGCCGCCGATGAACCGCGACATTTTCCGTCGCATCATCTTGGAAAACTTCGGGCCGGAAGCCTATGGCGCGTGGCTGAAGTAGCGAAAATGAACCGCCCTCTTTTCTTTCTCTGGAAAATCCCGTATAATGATTTGTTGTGAGTGTCTTTTTCGGGCCCGATGGAGCCCATGTACAAGGAGGAACCCCTGTCGATGAGCAAAGTGATCGCAATCACCAACCAAAAAGGCGGCGTGGGCAAAACCACCACCTGCATCAACCTGTGCGCGTGTCTGGCCGCCGCGGGCAAGCGCGTGCTGGTCGTGGATATCGACCCGCAGGGCAATACCTCGAGCGGGCTGGGCATCCGTGTGGGCAAAAACACCACGACGGTATACGAAGTGCTGATTGACGGCGCGAACCCTGCCAAGGCCGTGCTGCCCACGCAGGTGCGCGGGTTGTCGCTGTTGCCTGCCGACATCCGTCTGGCCGGAGCCGAGTTGGAGCTGGTCGATCTCAACAAGCGCGAGCACATCCTCAAGGGTGCGCTGGACGCGCTGCGCCCCCAGTTCGATTTCATGTTCATTGATTGCCCGCCTTCGCTGGGGCTGCTCACGCTCAATGCGCTGGTCGCCGCAGACAGCGTCTTGATCCCGATCCAGTGCGAATACTACGCGCTGGAGGGTGTCAGCGCGCTGATGAATACCGTCAACCTGGTGAAAAAGAGCCTGAACCCGAAGCTGGATATCGAGGGCGTGGTGCTGACCATGCTGGACGCGCGCACCAACCTGGGCCTCCAGGTGGTAGATGAGGTGAAGAAGCACTTCCGTGGGAAGGTATACGGCACGATCATCCCGCGCAATGTGCGCCTGGGTGAGGCACCCAGCCACGGTTTGCCCATCCACCTGTACGATCCGCGCAGCGCGGGCTCCGAGGCTTATCAGGATCTGGCGCTGGAACTGCTAAAAAACAATCGGGGGTGAGCGCAGGAAGAAGAGCAGCTTGGGTCGTGGGCTGGGCGTGCTGCTGCCCGAGGCCGACGAACCGCAGGTTTCCGGCGAGAATGTGATCATTGAGATCCCGCTGGGCGACATCGACCCCAACCGCGAACAGCCACGCAAGCGCTTTGAGGAAGAGGCGATGCGCCAGCTCGCCGCGTCGATCGAGCAATCCGGCGTCATCCAGCCGATCATCGTGTTCCCCAAGGGCGACCGCTACACCATCGTTGCTGGTGAGCGCCGCTGGCGCGCTGCGCGCATGGCCGGTCTTGACACCATCCCCGCCATCGTGCGCGACTACGACCGCGTCAAGCAGCACGAGGTCGCGCTGATCGAGAACATCCAGCGCGAAAACCTAAACCCGATTGAGGAAGCGGCGGCCATCCGTAGCCTGATGGACGAATGCGGACTGACGCAGGAGGCGGTCGCCTCGCGTCTGGGTCGCAGCCGCCCGGCAGTGGCCAATCTGCTGCGCATTCTGTCGCTGCCCGAGGACATCCAAAAGCGTGTGCGCGAAGGCGCACTGTCCGCCGGACACGCGCGGACGCTTGCCGGTGTCGAATCGGTCGCCGATCAGCGCGCGCTGGCAGCACAGGCCATTCAGCTCAATTGGTCGGTGCGCCAGCTGGAGATCGCCGCGCAGCAAGGCGTTGACCACTCCCCAAAGCCGCCCAAGCCACAGCCGGCCAAGCCGGTCGAGTTTGGCGAGCTAGAGGAGAGTATGCTGCGCGCCTTTGGTGTGAAGGCCGCCATCAACGGCAACATGAAGAAAGGCCGCATCGTGCTGACCTATGCCTCGCAGGATGAGCTGGAGGCGATCTACACGGCGGTGCAGAAGATCGGGGGCGACTGAGTCGCCACCCTTCTCGCTTCGCGCCGGTCTGCGAAAGGCGACTGAGTCGCCACCCTTCTCGCTTCGTGCCGATCTGCGTAGGAGGGCTTCAAGACAGAGACAAAGATAAAAAACAGAGATTCCTTGCATACGCTCTGATGCGTAAGCAAGGAATCTTTTTTATGTACCATACTTTGCTGATCGGCGCGAAGCGAAGGGGTCGGCGGCTCAGCCGCCCTCGGCCATCTCAGCCTGCCCACGCCTTGATCGCCTTCTTCAGCTTGGTCATCGCCCAATCATAATGGCTGGCCGTGCAGCTGACGAAGTATGCGCCCAGCGTCGAGCTTTTGGTCCACTTGTACACGCCCTTGGCAAAGAGCTGGTCGTTTGTGTGGCTGTCGATCAGTCCCAGGATCATCTTGTGACTTTGCCTGAGCAGGCGCTCGGCTTCATCCAGCGGCACATGCTGATATTGCCGCCAGATTTCCTGATTGAGCGCGGGCAGTGTTTTCCAGGTGTAGCCGGTACCAGGTACATCGGGTAGGCCGCCCTCCAGCGTGCCGGTCTTGTGCCACCGCTGTACCATCAGGTGCCACTCGTGCAGGTGGATCAGCACGTCGCGCAGGTTCTTGTCTCGGTCGTCGAATCGAAACGGCGCTTCCTGCAGCTCGGGAGGAATCGTCTCTATCAGTGCCCATAGTGTGGCGAAGCGCGCATCGGCCTCGTGGAGCAAATCCGGCTTGGTGGTCGGTCTGGACATGGTGCATCCCTCCTTATAGCGCCATCATATCACGGTAAACACGACATCTGCATGTCATGTTTCTTTTGTGTGATGCTGAACAATTTTCCGTGCCTGCTCAGCCAGCTGCAAGCGCACGCTGCCGGGCGACAGCACATCCACCGCGTCACCCAGCGACAATAGGTAGCCGTAGAGCCAGCCATCCTCGGGCAGCCACGCGGTCACCACCAGCGAGCCGTCCTCCTGCTTCTGGATGTGCTGCGCGTCAAACTCATCAAACGCGCGATAAGCTGCGGCGGGATGATAGCGCAGCGTCAGCTCGATGCTGCTAGACGCGTCGGTATCGGCCTCGATCTGCGGCGCGGGATACTCGCTACGGTCAAACCGCACCGGCATCGCTGCCAGATCTCGCATGCGGTTGACCTTGAACGTACGAAAGCCTTGCTTGGCGATGCAGAACGCCTGCAAATACCATGCGGCGAACTTGAACACCAGCCGCAGCGGATAGACCGTGCGGCGCGCATTCTCGCCATAGGCGCTGTCGTAGGTAAAGGCCAGCGCGCGCTGGCTGACGATCGTGCTCTTGATCTGCTCGAACCGCGCCTGGTCGGCCTCGGTATTGCCCCAACGCGAGAAATCCACGGTGATCCAGTCCGGCTCGGTCTGCGCAAAGAGCGTGCGCAGCTTGCCCAGCGCGGCGTTGGCATCGGGGCGGCCGGTCGCCGCCGCCATGCCTTGCAGCGCAAAGAGGATCTGCTGCTGTTCCTCGCCGGATAGCAGTGCTTTGTTCAGCACGTAGCGATCCACGATCGAGATCCCACCGCCCTTGCCTTGCGCGGTATAGACCGGTATACCTGCTTCGGATAGCGTGTCCACGTCGCGCAGGATGGTGCGTGGCGACACCTCGAACCGCTGCGCCAGCTCCGCTGCGGTCATGCTGTGGTGCTCCATAAGCAGGTGTACCATTTCCAATAGACGGCTGATTTGCATGCTCGCTCACCTCTTGTGCCAGTATATCACAAAAACATGACACGTGTATGTCTTGTTTTAATCGCAAGATTTTCTTGCGCACATAACATGACATTTGTGTGTCTTGTTTTCTCGCGCGGGGAATTTGGGGCGTTGACGATTGCGCGGGCGCGCGCTTCATGCTATGATAGGAGTCGAATGTAGACAAGCCAAAGTGAGGGAACCCGAATGGACATGAAAGCCCGCGTTGCCGCGCACCTGCTGACCACGCTACATACCGCCTTTGGCGATGCCGCCACTGACGCAGATGCGCTCAAGAATCTGCTGGAAGTGCCGCCCGACCGCGCGATGGGTGATTACGCCTTCCCCTGCTTTACACTAGCCAAGGCGCTGCGCAAGGGGCCGCCGATGATCGCGCAGGCGCTGGCCGACGCATGGCAGCCCTGCGACTTTGCGCAGGCGGCGTGCGTGAATGGATATCTGAATTTCTTCCTGGATCGCGAGCAGCTGGCGCGTGAAACCCTGTCCGCCGTGCTGGCTGCGCCGGGCAAGTGGGGCAGCACCGATCAGGGTGCCGGGCGCACCGTGTGCCTGGACTACAGCTCCATCAACATCGCCAAGCGCTTCCACATCGGCCATCTATCGACCACGATGATCGGCCATTCGCTGCGGCGCATTTACCAGCATCTCGGCTACAACACTGTAGGCATCAACCACCTGGGCGACTGGGGCACGCAGTTTGGCAAGATGATCTGCGCGTACAAGCGCTGGGGCACGAAAGAGCAAGTCGAGGCCGGCGGCGTCGATGCGCTGATGGCGCTGTACGTCCGCTTCCACGATGAGGCGGAGAAGGATCCCGCGCTGGAGGACGAGGGTCGCGCATGGTTCAAACGCATCGAGGACGGCGATCCGCAGGCGCTGGACATCTTCAATTGGTTCAAGCAGCTGACGCTGACCGACGCAGAGCGCGTCTACAGCATCCTGGGCGTGACATTCGACTCGTATGCGGGCGAGAGCTTCTATAACGACAAGATGGATCGCGTGGTGACCGAGCTGCGCGAGAAGGGTCTGCTGGTCGAGAGTCAGGGTGCGTATGTGGTCGATCTGGAGGCCTACAAGATGCCGCCCTGCATCATCCTGAAAAAGGATGGCGCGACGCTCTACGCCACGCGCGATATCGCCGCCGCGATCTATCGCCATGACACTTATGATTTCGCCAAGAGTCTGTATGTGGTCGCCTACCAGCAGGATCTGCACTTCCGACAGGTGTTCAAGGTCATCGAGCTGATGGGCTACGATTGGCATGCGAGCTTGGAGCATGTCGCCTTTGGCATGATCAGCTACGAGGGACAGACGCTGTCCACGCGCAAAGGCCACGTGCTGTATCTGGAGGATGTGCTGCGCCGCGCCACCGAAAAGGCGCTGGCCATCATCGAGGAAAAGTCGCCCGGGCTGGAGAACAAGCCCGAGGTTGCGCGGCAGGTGGGCATCGGCGCGGTGATCTATGCCGATCTGCAAAACAATCGTATCAAGGACATCGACTTCTGGTGGGACCGCGCGCTCAACTTCGATGGCGAGACCGGCCCCTATGTGCAGTACACGCACGCACGCTGCTGCTCGGTGCTGCGCAAGGTGACAGGCGAGCTGGCTGTCACCGACTGGGCCGCGCTGGCCGATGACGAGGCGCAGATGGTGCTGCTGCTGCTGTCCCGTTTCCCCGATGTGGTGCAGGAGGCGGCGCTGCGCAACGAGCCTTCGATGATCACGCGCCACACCACGCTGATCGCCCAGGCGTACAACAAGTTCTATTACGAGCACCGCATCCTCGACGACGAGCCGGGCACAGTGGCCGCGCGCGTCATGCTGACGAAGGCCGTACAGGATGTGATCAAAACCGGACTCTACTTGGTTGGCATCGAGGCGCCGGAACGGATGTAGGCGGGCGGCAGAGCCGCCTTGTGCTTCGCTTCGCGGGCGGCAGGGCCGCCAGCCACTCCACTTCGCGCCGATCTGCGAAACCTCTCCCGAATACAGAAAGAGAACCGAGCGAATCGGTTCTCTTTTGTGTTGCGCGAGTTGAAGCTGCCTTATCTAGCCAGCCAGCCTCCGTCCACCGCGATGGTGAAGCCGTTGATGTAGTCCGACGCGGCACTGGCCAGGAATACCGCCGGACCGGCAACATCCTCCGGCGTACCCCAGCGACCCGCCGGAATGCGCGCCAGAATATCGCTGCTGCGCTGTTCGTCGGCGCGCAGCGCCTGGGTGTTGTTGGTGGCCATATAGCCCGGGGCGATGGCGTTGGATTGAATATTATACTTCGCCCATTCGGTGGCCATCGACCGCGTGATGCCCATCACTGCCGACTTGGCCGCGGTGTAGCTGGGCACGCGGATGCCGCCCTGGTAGGACAGCATCGACGCAATCGAGATGATTTTGCCGCCTTGTCCCTGCTGAATGTACTGGCGCGCCGCCGCCTGCGAGAGGAAAAAGACGGTCTTGATGTTGATGTTCATCACATCGTCCCAGTTCTTCTCGGTGAAATCGATCGCGTCCTCGCGGCGAATGATGCCCGCGTTGTTGACCAGAATATCCACGCGGCCCAGTTTGGCCACAGCGGTCTCGACGATGCGCTGGCAAGGCTCGATGGACATCAGGTTTTCCACCATGCCGACGAACTTGCGACCGGTCTCGGCGATCATGCTCTCAGTTTCCGGCATGGCGACATAATCGACGCCCACGATATCCGCGCCCGCGCGCGCCAACGCCAGGCTCATGCCTTGGCCCAGACCGGTGCTCGCGCCGGTCACGATGGCGACTTTGCCAGTGAGATCAAAGGGGTTGCTCATAGGGTGTGCCTCCTTGCTGTGTTACATTTTATCTGAGCGTCGTCGGCGCGATATGATCCATATCGTCGAAGTCCTGGTTCTCACCGCACATGCCCCAGATGAACGCATAGTTGCTGGTGCCTACGCCGGTGTGGATCGACCAGCTCGGCGAGATCACCGCCTGCTCGTTGTGCAGGATCACGTGACGGGTCTCGGTGGGTTCGCCCATCATGTGGAACACGATGTTCTCGCCCAGATCGAAATAGAAGTATACCTCCATGCGGCGCTCGTGGGTATGGCAGGGCATGGAGTTCCAGTTGCTGCCCGGCTCCAGCACTGTCAGACCCATGCACAGCTGGCAGGTCTCCATCACCGCCGGATGCAGGTATTGATAGATCGTGCGCTTGTTGCAGGTCTCCGGCGCGCCCAGCGCACGCGGGTTGGCCTGCGAAATATC
>JAVBUY010000201.1:0-5151 GCA_031554855.1 Eubacteriales bacterium | reverse complement strand
CGGTGCGGCCGATGCGGTGCAGGTAGTATTCATTCTTGTCGGGCAGGTCGTAGTTCATCACCGCCTCGACGTCGTCCACATCGATGCCGCGCGCCGCGACGTCGGTGGACACCAGCATCTCAAAGCGCCCCTTGCGAAAGTCGCTCATCACCTTGTCGCGCGCCGACTGGCGCAGATCACCGTGCAGACACTCGGCACTGTATCCGGCCTTTTGCAGGCGCGCACACAGCCGCGCGGTCATGTCCTTGGTGTTGCAAAAGATCATGATGCGCTTATACTGGTCGCTGTCCAACAGATAGAGCAGCTGATCATATTTCTTGCTGCGGTCGGACTCAATGACGTACTGTGTAATGTTCGGGCGGGTTTCCTCGGTGGCCTCGATGGTGATCTCCGTCGGCTCCTTCTGATACTTCCAGGCGATGGTCATCACGTCGTTGTTGGTGGTCGCGCTGAACATCACCAGCTGGCGGTCGGCTGGCGTGGCCTCGATGATCTTGCACACGTCTTTGACGAAGCCCATTTTTAGCATCTCGTCCGCCTCATCCAGCACCATGGTATGCACCGCGGACAGCGATACATTCCCGCGCTGCATGTGGTCGAGCAGGCGACCCGGCGTCGCCACCAGTACCTGCGGGCGGCGCTTGAGCTGGGCGATCTGCTTGTTCATGTTCTGCCCGCCATAGATCACCGCGATTTTCACCTCGGGGATAAACTTGGCCAGCTCGGTCAGCTCGTCAGCGATCTGCTGCGCCAGCTCGCGCGTGGGCGCCAGCACCAACTCCTGCACACGCGTATCGGTCAGGCTGACGTATTCCAGCATCGGGATGCCGAACGCGCAGGTCTTGCCCGTGCCGGTCGGCGCGATGCCGATGATGTCGTCGCCGGACATCATGCGCGGGATGCACGCCTGCTGCACCGGCGTCATCTCGGTAAAGCCCATTTTTTCGACAGCGCGCAGCACCTCTTGGCTGATATCCAGGTCCTTAAAGCGCGCCGGCGCGGATTGCTCGGATGTTGTGGCCACCGTCATTCTCCTTCTTTTGTGTGCCTGCGCACAGTTGGTTCTTTGTCACTTCATCAAATGATTGTAGCATATCCATCGGGATAGGACAAGCACCCCCGCTTCTTGCAAAAACCGGCGCGTCGTGCTATACTTTGGGCACGTATTGTGCGCACTTTTCCTTCTCTGTCGTCAGGAGGCTTGTATAGATGGCCAATCCGTTCCTCGTCCTGGGCATTCCGGTCACGTCGGATGCGGACACGGTGCACTCGGCGTATCGCCGCCTGGTGAAGCATTGCCATCCCGACGCGGTGCTCGACGAGGCGAAAAAAAACCTCGCGCAGGAGAAGATGATCCAGCTGAACCTGGCCTATGAAGAGGCGCTGCGGCTGGCGTGCCGTCCTGCCGCGCGGCCCATCACGCCTGCCGGGCTGCAAGAGACGCTGCGCCTGGCCTTGCGGCTATTCAATCAAAAGATGTACGATTCCGCGGTGCGTATTCTGTCGCGCTGCCCGGAACGCAGCGCACAGTGGTACTACCTGCACGGTCAGGCGCTCTACGCGCTGGAAAAATACGAGGCGGCGCATCTGTCCTTTCGCCACGCGGTGCGCCTGGAGCCCGAGGACAAGCAATACCGCATCGCGGCGCTGCGCGCCTATCAGGCAGAGAAAAAGAGCCAGCAGCTGCCGCAGCGCGCGGTCAGCTGGGCCAAAGGCATACTGAAAAAGGGATGATCATATGGATCTGAAGCAACAAAAGCAACAATGGATCGACCAGGCGATCGAAATGGGCGCGGTACATGCCGTGCCTTTTGTCATCGGCGACATCGTGTTCGACTCGCGTACGCTGCTCAAGTGCATGTTTGGCTGCGACGACTGGGGCAAGGGGCACACCTGCCCCTCGCGCCCGGGCAGCCCGAGCATGGCGGAGTATAAGGAGATGTTCTCCCGCTATCAGTGGGGCATCATCATCCACGCGCACGACAAGCACACCACGCAAAAAGTCTCCTACGCGCTGGAGCAGGCGGCGTTCCTGGCCGGATACCCGATGGCCATTTCGCTCAGCGACTGCGGGCTGTGCAGCCGCTGCTCCGGGCACGACGGCCAGCCCTGCCGCTTCCCTAAACAGGCGCGCCCCGCGTTTCACAGCGTCGGCATCGACGTGTTCTCCACCGCGCACAAGCTGGGCCTGCCGCTCTATCCGCTCAAGGGCGAAGCCGACGAGCAAAACTGGTACGCGGCGGTGTTTGTGGAATAGGCAAGCGCGGCTCGGTGGATGATATCCCCGAGGTGATGCGCGTGGCCAAGCAGCCAAAGGGCGACAAGAACAAGCAACCAAAGACTATCAAGCCGCAGGGCAAGCAGTCGTTGCAGCCCAAGGGCAAGTTCAAGGACAACCCGAACGGAACAAAATAAGACAAGAAGATTCCCCGGGTGGGGAATCTTTTTTAGGGCAATACCGCACAAAGGCGTGCCACAGACATCGCCCGAGATTTTTGTGCTGCTCGATGAGCCTGTGCCTGTAGGAAATCGTAGCAACGCTACGGCGACCGAAAGCGTGATACAGAGCAGCGCGGAAACATCCGCGAGGGCAGTGCGTGCGATTTGTGCGGTGTTGCCCTAGGTCACTTATGGCTCATCCTGTTCGGGCAGCCCCGCGATCTCGGCCAGCGCCTCCAGCTCGTCCATGTCCATCCCCGATGGCGCAAGGCCGGTGCACTCCGTGGACGATACCACCGCTGACAACCGGTCAAACGTTTCCTGTGTACGCTGCGCCTCGCTGCGCCCATGTGGCTGCGTCGGTTGCATGCTTTTTCCTCCCATTTTCTTGCTGAGCATAGCGTGCCCCCCTCGCCTACAATTGTAGCTGGAACATTTTTGAAAAACGCGCTTTCGCGGGGAAGTGTGCGCGCGTTTGCTTCGTCTATATGCTATAATAGATAGGCTGGATAATTGCGATCTTTTCCGAAGGGAGGTGTGGCATGCGACCCGAGTGGTATGAGCTGCTGGCCTTAGCCGCGCGCTATTGGTTTGCGCTGCTGGGTCTGGTTGTCGTGTGGCGCACCTTCCGCTGGCTGCGCGCCGACGCCAGCCTGCGGCACAAGGTGCTGCGCGAGCTGCCCGACGCGGGCTATATCGGCATGCTGCATGTGCTGGCCGACGAAAACGGCGAGCTGGAGCCCGGCGAAGAGTTCAGCCTGCCCGCCGAAGGCATGCTGGGCAGTGCGGCGGGCTGTGATGTGTATGTGCCGCACGACGACGTCTCCCCGCGCCACGCGCTGTTCTCCATGCAGTCCGATGGGCTGCATCTGCGCCCCCGTCGAGGTGCGCCGCTGATCGTCGATGACGAGGACGTGTCCGCCGGGTGCGAGGCGATCCTCCGCCACGGCGCGGAGATATGCATCGGCGCCTTAGTCCTCCAGCTGCGCCTATTCAGCGGCGTGGATATAGCCGACTAGGCGATACCCCCGCGAAAAATAAAGAAGGAGGTGAACACATGGCGCGCAAACGCCGCAGTAAGACCCCAATCCGACTGCTGGTGGGTGTGATTATGCTGTTTGAGGTCAGCGCCTTTGCACTGATCGCGCTGCAAAAGCAGCCCATCAATGCCGAAGCGTTGATCCTGGCGGCCGCCATGCCCGCGCTATGCTGGTTCTCCACCATCCTTCTGCCCAAGGTGTTCCCCATCGACCGCCTGCTGATGGCGCTAACTAACTTCCTGTCCGGCGTGGGCATCATCATCCTCTATAGCATGCTGCCCGAGCGCGGGCTCCGGCAGGCGCAGTTCTACGCCATTGGCCTGGGCGTCATGCTGATCTGCATTCTGGCCATCCGATGGATTCGCGATTGGCGCTTCCTGTGCTGGCTGATGATCCCGGCGGGCATTGGCCTGCTGCTGATGCCGGTGCTGTTCGGCAACGTCACCAACGGCGCGAAAAACTGGGTGTCGGTGCCGTTCTTCGGCTCGTTCCAGCCCTCCGAGGCGGTCAAGCTGATGCTGATCATTGTGCTGGCGCACTTCTTCTCGTCGAGCAGCTCCTTCTCGCGCATGATCCCCGCCATCGCGTTCGTGTTCGGCTGCCTAGGCATGCTGGTGCTCCAGGCCGACATGGGCACCGCGCTGATGTACTATTTCGCCTGTCTGACCATGTACTTCGCCTCCAGCGGCAATTTGCTGATGACACTGATTGGCCTGGGAGGCGGCGCGGGCGCGGCCATGATCGGATACAAGATGTTCGCGCACGTGCGCGTGCGTGTCGCCATGTGGCGCAATCCATGGTCCGACGCGCTGGACAAGGGCTACCAGATCATCCAGGCACTGATGGCCATTGGCTCGGGCGGGCTGATCGGTCTGGGGCTCGGTCTGGGTCAACCGCGCGCCATCCCCGCATACTTCACAGATTTCGTGTTCGCGGTGATCTGCGAGCAGTTCGGCATTATCTTTGGCCTGTGCGTGGTGCTGCTGTATGTGGCGCTGATGCTGCGCGGATTCTCCATCGCGCTGCGCGCGCGCCAGTCGTTCCATGCGCTGATCGCCTTTGGCTGCACGGTACTCATCGGCGTGCAAACCTTCGTCATCATCGGCGGCGTGGTCAAGATGCTGCCGCTCACCGGCATCACGATGCCATTCATTAGCTACGGCGGCACGTCGCTGCTGTCGTGCATGGGGCTGATCGGCCTGCTGCAAGGCGTGTCCTCGCGCGTGAAGGAGGACACCGAGCAGGACGTGGCGCTGGCGCATGTGTGGACGGGCGGTGATTCGGCATGAAGGAGCTCAGGCGCAACATGCGCGTCGTGGTGTCGCTGATGATCATTCTGTTCATGCTCTTCGGCGCATACTTTGTGTATTCGGTCTACTTCTTCGGCGGCCGCTGGTTCGCCAATCCGTATAACCCGCGCCTGACCACGCAAAGGCAATCCGTGCACATGGGCACCGTCACCGACCGCCACGGCACGGTATTGGCGCAGACCGCCAGCGACGGCACGCGCAAGTACGCCGCCGCGTCCGACCTGCGCCGCGCGGTATCCCATGTGATCGGCGACAGCGGCGGCAAGGTGGCCAACGGCGTGGAGACCTTCCACGCGCAATACCTGCTGGGCTTCAAGGCCAACATCATCGAGCGCATCATGCAGGTATTCCAGGGCGACAAC
>JAVBUY010000192.1:0-4647 GCA_031554855.1 Eubacteriales bacterium | reverse complement strand
GAAAGAACGCGGCTTTGTCGCGCAAGTGACCTTCGAGGACGATCTGTACAAGCAGCTCGAGCGCGAGCCCACCACCTTTTACCTGGGCATCGACCCCACCGCCGACAGCCTGCATATCGGCCACTTTATCCCGATCATCGCGGCCAGCCACCTGCAGCGCGCCGGGCACCGCCCGATCATGCTGATGGGCGCGGGCACCGCGATGCTCGGCGATCCCTCGGGCAAGACCGCGCTGCGCAGCATGATGACCACCGAAACCATCGACAACAACGTCGCGCGCATCAAGGGCCAGATCAGCCACTTTATCGACTTTGCCGAGGACAAGGCCATCCTGGCCAACAATGCCGACTGGCTGCGCAGCCTGAACTACATCGACTTCATGCGCGAGGTCGGCGCGTACTTCTCGGTAAACCGCATGCTGACCGCCGATTGCTACAAGCAGCGTCTGGAGAAGGGCCTGTCCTTCCTGGAGTTCACGTACATGCTGCTGCAATCGTATGACTTCCTGGAACTGTTCAACCGCCACGGCTGCCGCCTGCAAATTGGCGGCGACGACCAGTGGAGCAACATGCTGGGCGGCGCCGACCTGATCCGCCGCAAGGCGCAGCAGGACGCCTATGCGCTGACATTCAAGCTGTTATTGACCTCCGACGGCCGCAAGATGGGCAAAACCGAGTCCGGCGCGCTGTGGCTCGACCCCGATCGCGTGTCGCCCTACGATTTCTACCAATACTGGCGCAACGTGGACGATGCCGACGTGGAAAAGTGCCTGGGACTGCTCACCTATCTGCCGATGGACGAGGTGCGCCGCCTGGGCGCGCTGCAGGACGCCGCTATCAACGACGCGAAAAAGGTGCTGGCCTTTGAGATCACCAAGATCGTACACGGCGAGGCCGAGGCGGAGAAGGCACAGCAGGCCGCGGCGGCGCTGTTCGGCGGCAATGCCGACGCGGGCAGCATCCCCACCGCCAGCATCACCGCCGCGCAACTGGCCGAGGACGCGCGGCTGACCACCATCGTCGCGCTGGTCGGCCTGGCCGCCTCGCGCGGTGAGGCGCGCAAGCTCGTGCAGGGCGGCGGCATCTACATCGGCGACAGCGCGATCAGCGACATCGGCTATGCGCTGACTGCCGACATGTTCGGCAGCGAGGGCATCCTGCTGCGCAAGGGCAAGAAGAGCTACTGCCGCGTGCTGTTGGATCGCTGAGATGGCGGAGCAGGCAAGCTACAAAACGCTGTGCGCGGCGGATCAGGCCGAGTTCACGGTGCAAAAATCTCGGTTCATCGGCTATGGTGCCCCGGTGGCCGACGAGCAGGCCGCGCTGGACTTCCTCGCCGCCGTGCGCGCCGAGCACAAGGGCGCCAGCCACCACTGCTACGCGTACATCGTCGGGCTCAATCGCGGCATCATGCGCTACAGCGACGACGGTGAGCCGGGCGGTACGGCGGGCATGCCCATTCTGGGCGTCATGCAGGCGCGCGAGCTGGTCAACGCCGCCGTGGTCGTGGTGCGCTACTTTGGCGGCGTGCTGCTGGGCGCGGGCGGGCTGACGCGCGCATATGCGCAGGGCAGCGCCGCCGCGCTGGATGCCGCGCGGGTGGTCACCATGGTGCGCTCGCAGCGGTTCGCCGCCGAGATCGCCTACCCCCATTGGGACAAGGCGCTGCACGCGCTGTCGGCCTTCCCCTGTGTGGTCGAAGACCAGGCGTTTACCGACCGCGTTACCGCTACGCTGCTGACGCGGGAGGCTGACGCAGAGGGGCTGGCGAAGCTGCTCGCCCAGGTGACAGATGGGCAAGCACAGCTGCGCATGATCGACGAGGGGTACGAGGGCTGGCCGGAATAGAAAAACAGGCCATGAGATTCCTCGCTGCGCGGGCGTGCAGCGAGGAGTTTTTGTTTGAGGACGAGATGTTCTCTTTGGATGACAGCCAAAGAGAACAGCACACAAAAGCGCCTGCCATTGTGGCAAGCGCTTCATATTACTTTTTCGGATACGGTTCTTGTTGGTCGGTCAATCCTAGCAGGTAATCTACGCTGGTTTCATATAGCTGTGCCAATCGGATCAACACTTCATTCGGAATATTACGCAAGCCAACTTCGTACTGCGATAGCGTGTTGGGTGCTATATGCAACGCTTCTGCAACTCGGCGTTGCGTCCAGTCACGGTCAATACGCAAATCTCGGATTCGTTCAAAGTGCAACACATCATAGCGCATCAGCTCACCTCTCCCATAGCATGCGGCATCTCAAAATGAGATGTTGACAAGCTTCTCATATTGAGATATTCTCATTTTGAGACCCAAGAGGAGAGGAGGGGCACGAATGTCCGAATTCTGCCTGGATTGCTTCAACAAGCTGGAAAAAACCCAACTGACCCGCTGGCAGGTGTCGCTCTCGTGGGGCAAAGACCTATGCGAGGGCTGTGGACAGATAAAGCGCGTGGTCATGGACTACGATCACACCGCGTACATAAAGCAACGCGCACAGCAAAAAGCGCCCACCAAACGGTGAGCGCTTTCCCTTTTTGCAATCAGACCAGGCTCTTGCCGGTCATCTCTTTGGGCTGCGCGATGCCCATCAGCCTGAGCATCGTCGGCGCCAGGTCGCACAGCTTGCCGCCCTCGGCCAGCTGCTTGCCGATCAGCGCGTCGTCCACGATGATCAGCGGCACCGGGTTGGTGGTGTGCGCGGTAAACGGCTCGCCGGTCACAGGATCGACCATCTGGTCGGCATTGCCGTGGTCGGCGGTGATCAGCGCGCGGCCGCCCACCGACTGGATTGCGCCGATCAGCGCGCCCACGCAGGCATCCACCGTGCGCACCGCCTGCTCGGCGGCGGGCATGATGCCGGTGTGGCCCACCATGTCGCAATTGGCGAAGTTTAAGATCATCACATCGAAGTTGCCGGACAGGATGTGCTTGCATGCCTCCTCGGTGACCTCGATGGCGCTCATCTCGGGCTTCAAGTCGAAGGTGGCGATCTTCGGCGAGTCGATCAGCACGCGCTGCTCGCCCGGGTTGGCCAGCTCCACGCCGCCGTTGAAGAAGAACGTGACATGCGCGTACTTCTGCGTCTCGGCGATGCGCAGCTGCGTCAGCTTCAGGCTGGACAGGTACTCGCCCAGCGTGTTGTCCAACGTCTCGGGCTTGTTGACCACCAGCAGGCCGGTGAAGGTCTCGTCGTACTGCGTCATGGACACGTACAGCACCTTGCGGAAACCGTCCTTGAGCGAAAACGCCGCGAAATCCGGCTGGATGAACGGACGCGTGATTTCCCGCGCGCGGTCGGGACGGAAGTTGAAGCACACCACCGAGTCGCCCGCCTGGATCATGCCCAGCGGCTGGCCACCCTTCTCCACGACAGTCGGCGCAACAAACTCGTCGGTCTCGCCCTTCGCGTAGGACTGCGACACCGCCTGCTCGGCGCTGTCGGCGGTGGCGACGCCCTGGCCGTAGACCATCGCATCGTACGCCTTCTCGACGCGGTCCCAGATGTTGTCGCGGTCCATCGCCCAGAATCGGCCCATCACCGTGGCGATCTCGCCGACGCCGATGCGCTTCATCTCGGCCTCAAGCTGCCGGATGAAGTCCAGGCCGGAGGACGGTGGCACATCGCGGCCGTCCAGCCAGCAATGCACGTACACCTTTTTTACGCCGCTTTGCTTGGCCATCTCGAGCAGCGCATACAGGTGCGTATTGTGGCTGTGCACGCCGCCGTCGGACAGTAGGCCGAGCAGGTGCAGCGCGTGGCCGTCTTGCTTGGCGTTGTCCATTGCCTGGAGCAGCTCCGGCTTCTTGAAAAACGCGCCGTCGCGGATGTCCTTGGTGATACGGGTCAGCTCCTGATACACGATGCGCCCCGCGCCAATGTTCAGGTGGCCGACCTCGCTGTTGCCCATCTGCCCGTCGGGCAAGCCGACGTCCATGCCACTGGCGCCCAGCTGCGTGCTCGGATACTTCGCGCGCAGCATGTCCAGGTTCGGCGTGCCCGCCTTGGTGATGGCGTTGGAGGTCGGGTCGGGATTCAAGCCAAAGCCATCCATGATGATCAGCGCGGTGATAGGTTTTGTAGACATAGTCTTCTCCTTCATTCGCAAAGGCCGAGAAGAAACGCCCAGATGCTAGGAGGTCGCGAGGGGATCCGCGAAGGCGTATGGGATAATACGCCGACAAGGTCACCGATGCGCCGACACCGCAGATGGGTGTTTATGGTCGGCCTGTTCCTTACATCTCGATGACCTTGGCAAAATCCGCCGCCTTTAGCGACGCCCCGCCGATCAGCCCGCCGTCGATCTCCGGCTGCTGCATCAGGCCGTGCGCGTTGGCGGCGTTCATGCTGCCGCCGTACTGGATGCGCACCTTGTCGGCGGCATCGCCGTACGCGCCACGGATGGCCTGGCGGATGACGCCGATGGTCTCGTTGGCCTGCTCGTCGGTGGCGGTCAGCCCGGTGCCGATCGCCCAGACCGGCTCGTAGGCGATCACAACCTCGGCGACCTGCGCGGCGGTCAGGCCGGTCAGCGCGGTCAGCGTCTGGTAGGCGACCAGCGTGTTGGTGTAGCCCTCTTCGCGCTGGCTCTTGACCTCGCCCACGCAAATGATCGGGATCAGCCCGGCGGCGACCGCAGCCAGCGTCTTTTTGTT
>JAVBUY010000086.1:0-3772 GCA_031554855.1 Eubacteriales bacterium | reverse complement strand
GAGGTCATTGAGACCGAGCCGGGCTTCAAGGGCGACACCGCCAGCAATACCTACAAGCCCGCCAAGCTCGAGACCGGCCTGGAGATCATGGTGCCGCTGTTCATCAACATTGGCGATAAGCTCCGCGTGGATACCCGCAGCAGCGAATACATGGAGCGCGCCTAAGCGCGCCAGGCTGTCGATAAACGCCCATCTGCGTTGGCGGCGCAGCGCTCGACTTGTTGCCGTATGACACGTACGGCGTCGCGTCTCGCTTGCGGCCTCCTAGCATCTGGACATTTCTCGCTAGCCTGCGTGGAAGCGATACGAACGAACTGGCGCGCCTAACCTCGCGCGATTACCGGAACATAAAGGAGATTTGCCATGAGCACCATTTCCGATCAGGTGGCTTACCTAAAGGGCCTGGCCGACGGCCTAAAAGTATCCGACAAGGACGACAACGGCAAGCTGATGCTGGCCATCATCGATGCGCTGGGCACGGTCGCCGGAGCGATTGGCAAGCTGGAGGCCGCACAAAAAGAGCTCGATGAGTACGTCGAGGATATCGACGAGGATCTCTCCGAGATCGAGGACGCGCTGTTCGGCGACGAGGACGATGACGAGGATGGCTGCCAATGCGGGCATCATCACCATCACTCGCACTTCCTCGACGATGAGGATGAGGATGACGAGGACGACGGGCTGATCGAGTATGATTGCCCGCATTGCGAGACCACGATCTTCTTCGATGGCGACGCGTTTTCCATGGAGGACGAGCATCTTTGCCCCAACTGTGGAAAGCCGGTATTCGGCGACACGGCAGAGGACGGCGAGGACGACGACCAGTAAGCGGTTTTCGCGGCAGAGCAGTCTTGGCAAGCAGGCTGCTGAGAAATGCTCAGATGTGGCGGAGGCGCAAACGAGACGCGGAGCCGTATTGCGTCATACGGCGACAAGTCGAGCGCCGCGCCGACGCCGCAGGTGGGTGTTTATCGACAGTCTGATGGCGCGGCAGTAGTGCCGCGCCGTTTTTGCAAACATAGGCAAAGCCTCGCGGGATCGGAGGAAACCACATGTACACAACCGCCGCGCGCACGCGCAGACTGGTGCTGATGGCCATATTGCTGGCCGTGCTGCTGCTGCTCAGCGTGACACCGATCAGTTACATAGGCGTCGGGCCGGTGTCGATCACCATCGCGCACATTCCGATCTTCATCGCGCTGCTGTGCGAGGGGTTGGGCGCGGGGCTGCTGATGGCGTTCTTCTTCGGTGCGATCAGCTTTTTGCGCGCATGGACGCCGACCAAGCCGCTGGATATTCTGTTCACCAATCCGCTGGTGTCGATCCTGCCGCGCTTGTTGATCCCCATCATAGCGTGGGCGGCGTACAAGGCAGTGCGCAAGCTGGTCAAGCCCACCAACCTGATGTTGCCATGGGCGGCAGCGGGTTTGTGCGGCACGTTGACCAATACGATTGGCGTGCTGGGCATGCTGTGGCTGGTCAGCGGTCAAAAGATCGCCGAGATGGCCGGGATTGATCCATCGGGTGTGGGGGCGATCCTGGGCGGCATCGCGCTGACCAACGGCCTGCCCGAAGCGATTGTGACCGCACTCATCGTCCCGGTCGTCATGCGCGCACTCAAGCGCTTTCGCCGTCCGGACCTGGACGGACCATCCAATACGGAGGCATGAGCATGATTCTGACCCTGGATATCGGCAACACCAATATCAAAGTGGCGCTGTTCGACGGCGAGGCGCTGGCGCAATACTGGCGCATCTCTACCGATCGCGCGCAGACCTCCGACGAATACGGCATGCTGCTCGCGAACCTATTCGCCTTCCATGGGCTTTCGCTGGACTGCGTGGAGGGCATCATGATCTCGTCGGTGGTGCCGACCGTCAATTTTACCATCGAGCATATGTGCGACACATACTTTCACAAGACGCCGCACTTTCTGCATATCGGGATGCCGCTGGGCATCACGGTGCGCTACGACAACCCACGCGAACTGGGCACCGACCGCATGGCCAATGCGGTGGCCGCGCAGGCGATCTATGGCGGGCCGTGCATCTTCATCGACTTTGGCACGGCGACCAGCTATGGCGTCATCGACGCGGTGGGGCAGTTCGTCGGCGGGGCGATCGCGCCGGGCGTGAAGCTGTCGGCTGAGGCACTGACCAGCGGCGCGGCCAAGCTGCCGCGCGTGGAGCTGACGATGCCGCAGAAGGTAATTGGCAGCAATACGGTGACCAACATGCAGTCTGGCCTAATCTACGGCAACGTGGGCGCTGTGCGCTACATGGTCGAGCGCATGCGCAGTGAGCTGGGCGATGAGCATGCGAAGGTGATCGCGACCGGCGGTCTAGCGCGCCTGGTCGATCCGGACGGACAGTTGTTTGATACCATTGACGGCCTGCTGACGCTCAAGGGCCTGCGCATCGTGTACGAACGGCTGAGAGAAGGGAGCAAAACTGCATGAGGCAAGTGACGATTGGCTTTCTGGGCGGCGGAAATATCGGTTGCGGCGTATGGAATCTGTTGCAGGAGATCTCTTCGCAGATCGCGCACCGCGACGGCGTTTCGTTCGTGGTGAAAAAAGTGCTGGTCAAGAGCATCGCGCAGTCACGCGCGCTGGCGATCCCTGAGGCGCTGCTGACCGAGAGCGTCGCCGACGTGGTCGATGATCCCGACATCGAAATCGTGCTGGAGTTCATGGGCGGTGAGCAGCCCGCCGCAAGCTTTCTGCTGCGCGCGCTGGAGAACGGCAAGAGCGTGGTGACCGCCAACAAGGTGGCGCTGGCCACCAACTGGCATCTGCTGCAAGCCGCCGCGCAAAAGGCCGGTGTCGGGCTCTACTACGAGGCCAGCGTGTGCGGCGCGATCCCCATCGTGCGCGCCATCACCGACTCGTTGCAGGCCAATCGCATCGACCAGGTGATGGGCATCATCAATGGCACAACCAACTACCTCCTGACGCGCATGACGCGCGAGGGCAAGAGCTACGAGGATGTGCTGTTCGACGCGCAACGGCTGGGGCTGGCCGAGCCCGATCCCGCCGCCGACGTGGAGGGCTTTGATGCGGCCTACAAGCTGTCGATCCTCTCGTCGCTGTCGTTCCATGCGCACGTGCCGGTCGCGCGCATCTACCGCGAGGGCATCACCAAGGTGACTGAGCAGGACATTGCCTACGGCAAAGAGATGCACCTGACGCTCAAGCTGCTGGCGGTTGCCAAGCGGCAGGGACAGTTGGTGGAGGTGCGCGTGCACCCGACCTTTGTGCCTGACGATCACCCGCTGGCCACGGTGTCCGGCGCATTCAACGCGGTGTTCCTCAAGGGGCACGCGTTCGGCGACATGATGTTCTATGGGCGCGGCGCGGGCGACAAACCAACTGCCGGTGCGGTGGTGTCGGATCTGATTCACGCGGCCAAGAGCGGCGTGCATCGCCATCCGACCTTTGCCAACGAGGAGCAGGCGCCCAGCGACCTTAACTTCGACTTTTACTGGCAATGCGTGTATTTTATCCGTCTATCAGCCGCCGATCAGCCTGGCGTGCTGGCCAAGGTGGCTGGGGAGCTCGGCGCGTGCGGCGTCAGCATCGCCTCGATGGTGCAGCGTTCCGCGCCGGTCAACGGGCGCGTGCCGATGGTATTTGTGACGCATCTGGCGCATGAACAGTCGGTGATGCGCGCGCTCAAGGGACTCGACCCGCAGGTAGCCACAGTGGACAGCATGATCCGCGTGGAAGGGCTGGAGCATTAAGCACCAAGAGAGGTGGACACAGCATTGAAGT
>JAVBUY010000053.1:0-7948 GCA_031554855.1 Eubacteriales bacterium | reverse complement strand
TCAGCGCGGCGCGCACCTTGTTGGTACGGATGGCCTTAAAGGCCATGGAGAAGGTTTGCCACAGCATCAGACCACCACCTCGCTCTCATGCGGCGATTCCAGCACGCGGCCATCGTGGATGTGGATGCAGCGCGGGGTCTGCGCGGCGATGGTCGCGTCGTGCGTGATGAGCACGATGGTGTGCCCTTCGTCGTGCAGGTCGTGCAGCAGCTTCATGATCTCTTTGCCGGTCTTGCTGTCCAGGTTGCCGGTCGGCTCGTCGGCCAGGATCAGAGACGGATTGGTGACCAGCGCGCGGGCGATCGCGACGCGCTGCTGCTGACCGCCGGACAGCTCGGTGGGCTTGTGGTCCATCCGCTCGAGCAGGCCGACGCGCTCGAGCACCTGCTCGCTGAGGCGATGCCGCTTTCCGGCGTGCATGCCCTGGTAGATCAGCGGCAGCTCGACGTTCTCCTGCGCGGTCATGCGGCTCAATAGATTGAACTGCTGGAAAATGAAGCCGATCTTGCGGCCGCGGATGTGCGCCAGCTCATCCTCGGTATAGTCGCTGATCTCCTGTCCATCGAGCAGGTAGACGCCGTCGTCGGCGGTGTCCAGGCAACCGATGATGTTCATCAGTGTGCTCTTGCCGCTGCCCGACGGGCCGATGATGGACACGAATTCGCGGTCGGCAATAGCGAGGCTGACGCCGTCCAGCGCCGACACCACGTTATCGCCCATGTGATAGTCCTTGCGGACTCCAATCATTTCAATCATGGTGGCTCCTTAGAACATCATGGGCATGCTGGCGCCGCGGATCATCATCTGGTTGCCACCGCTGCCGCCGGAGGACGTCGTGCCGGTATAGAGCACGACTTCGCCAGCTTCGACGCCGGACAGAATCTGGATGGAATCGTCGTTGACCAGGCCGGTGGTGACCTCGCGTAGCGTGCCGGTGATTTGCGTCTGTGCGGCGGCCTCATTGCTGCCGTCATCCAGCAGCGCTTCGGCGGTCGCGCGGATCTTTGCCCAGGCGTCGGTCAGGAAGGCCAGGATGGGATGGGTGCTTTCGGAGGATTCGGGGGCGGCATCGGCGGTCGCGTTGGCCGCGTCTTGGGTGCGAAGCGTCGGCTGTTGGCCGCTGGTGGTCTGCGCGCCGTCCTGCGCCGATTGGCCGCGCGTGGTGCGCTGCGCGCCATCGGGCTGCGCACCCCCGACCTGCGTACTGGTGGTCGCGGCGGTAGGTTCACCGGCGGTGGTTTGCGTTGTGCTCTCGGCATTCTCGCTGCGGCGGCGGCGCTGTTGCCCCTGGCCGCCGGTCGGTGTGCCGTCGGCGG
Source organism: Eubacteriales bacterium (assembly GCA_031554855.1). Lineage (GTDB taxonomy): Bacteria > Bacillota > Clostridia > Christensenellales > Aristaeellaceae > JAVBUY01. Next base: position 6,632 of record JAVBUY010000053.1, on the reverse strand, counting down.
AGAAGGTCATCGCGCCCTCGGGCGGTGTGCCGTTGCCGGAGAAGGTCATCATGCGGCGCTCGCCGCCCAGCGCCGCACCCTGCGGCAAGCTGGATGCGTCGGCCACCATCACGAAGCTCTTGTTGCCCATGGTGCGCAGCGCCTCGACCGGAATATACAGCGTCTCGTCGGCGTGCGCGACCCGTACCTCGCCGCTGGCGTTCATGCCTGGGCGCACGCCGGTTCCGGCGGAGTCAAAGTTCAGCTTCACCTCATAGGTGGACACGCCGCTGGAGCTGGTGCCGACCGGCGCGATCTTCGATACGGTGCCGTTGAGCAGCACATCGGGCAGCGCGTCCACCGAGATTGTCACCGGTTGCCCCTCGGCCACCTTGACCACGTCCAGCTCATCGACCGCGATGGTCAGCACCATTTCCTCGCCCTCGAGGATGGAGCAAATTTGCGCGCCGTCGGCCAGCTCGCTGCCCTCGGTGGCATCAATCGACGCGATCACACCGGCGACCGGCGCGCGCACGATCAGGCTCTCGCGCTTCTCGCGCGCCGCCTTGAGCGATTCGGCGGAGGTTTCGCGCTGAATGCGCAGGTTTTCCACGGTCAGCGACAGCGGCGAGTCGATCAGGTCGAACATCGGCTGTCCGCGATACATCAGGTCGCCGACCTCCACGCGCACACCGGCGATGGTGCCGCCGAAGGCCGACACCGCCATGGGCTTGTTGATTTGCAGCGTGCCGGTGCCGACGGTCACGCCGTCCTGTGTCGTGACAGTCACTTGCGCATCCAGCGGCAGGCGGTCGTTGGTGACGGTGATCACCGCTTGTGTGCCTTGCAGATACAGATCGGTGACCGTGCCCTGTTCGGAGAAATCCGCACCGGTGACGGTGACGGTATCATTATAGTTGAGCGGCACGCCCTCGGGCACGCTCATCGACACCTTCATGCGGCCATCGGTGGACAGCATGGCGACCGAGCCCATCCGGCGATAGACCGACAGCGCGTCGTCGCCCTTGGCGGCGTTGATCTGCTTGATGCGTCCCTGTGCGGGGGACTTGATGTGTTCCACCGCGCTGCCCGACGCCGTGTTGGTGATGGTCTTGTCCAGCTCCCACAGATCGTACTCCAGCGAGGCGATTTCTTCGGTCAGCGTGTCGTTGGTCATCACCGCGAGGATCTGCCCCGCAGTCACCGTATCGCCGATGCCGACGCGCAGGTCATCCAACGTGCCCTCGGTATCGGCATACACCGCAGGCTGGCTGGCGGCGGCAATCGCGCCGCTGCCGTAGATGGTGACGTTCATTTCGCCCTCGCGCACGAATGCCTGGGCATACTGCGGCGTCTCAGCGGTGGCGGCCTTGTTCTGCACGCGCTGGTAGTAGCGCCAGCCGAGCAGCGCGCCGACGCCCAATAGCAGGATTAAGAAGAAAACCCTGAATACGCGGCGTATCGCACGCTTGCGGCGCGCCGGGGTTTTCTTGCGCTTTGCTTGCTTGGGGGTCGGCTGCGGGGCGGGCTGAACCGGCTGTGTTGCTTCGCTCATGGGGGTGCTCCCTTCTTGCGCATGCGGTTGTTAGTGTCATTGTACCTGCCAATTGTGGCAGAATCTTGATGTGTACGTGGATATAATAGGAAAATCCGCCAGCTGGCAAAAGGGATGCGCGATAAAGAAAACCCCGCCATCCGGCGGGGAAATGCAAGGGGTTGTTAGGCTTTGCGTTTTTTGCTCGGCCTGCGCTGATACTCGCGGCGGATCTCAGCATAGCGATCCTCCACGTCCTGCACGATGCTTTCCCAGGAGAAAGCCAGCGTATCGCGCGCGGCCTGACCCGCCTGGCGCATGCGTGCGGGGTCGGCCAGCACCTGGCGCAGCTTTTCGGTAAAAGGCGCCTGCGCGTTGCTGTCGGCCAGGAAGCCGTTGACGCCGTCGGTGACGCCCTCCGCGGCGTTGGTGCCGGTCAACAGCAGCGATGGGCAGGCCATGGCCGAGGCCTCGCGCACCACCAGCGGCGCGTTGTCATAGATGGAGGGGAACACAAACAGGTTGGCGCGGGTATAGTAGTGCGCCAGGATCTCGCGGTCAAACACGCATCCGGCTAGGATCACGCGGTCGGCGATGCCTTCGCGCTGTGCCTGCTCGCGGATGCGCTCGGTGTGTGAACCCTGGCCAACCAGCACCAGGCGGCAGGGCGTGCCGGTGCGGTTGAGTTCCGCACAGGCAGACACCACCAGCATGGGGTTCTTGACCGGCGCGATCTGCCCGACAAAGAGCAGCATGATCTCATCTGGCGCGATGCCGTGCTGTTGCTGGATGTACGCGGCGGACGCGTCGTCGTCGCGGGCGTATCCGGCCATGTCGGTGCCGATGGGCACGATGTCCACGCGGCCGGTGAAGCCGTACTCGCGCATGGTTTGCTCGGTGGATTTGTTGACCGTCCACACCGCGTCGGCCTTATTGAAGTAGCGCATCACGGTATCGTTGAGCTTGCCCGCCACCCAGTCGTTGTGGAAGATCATCTCGAAGTCGTCGCGGAACTTGGTGTGGAACGTCGCAACCAGCGGCACATCCTGCTGGCGGGCGACGCGCATCGCTTCCCAGCCAGCGGTCATCGGCGACTGTGCATGCACCAGGTCGAAGGGGATGGCGTCCAGCTGCCGCTTGGCCGCAAAGGACAGCGCGGGCAGTGGAAACCGATACGGCGGTTTGACGACCAGCGGCATCGACGCGAGGCGGATGACCTCGAAGGGGTCGGTTTCGGTATAGCCGGATATCTTTGGCCCGATCACGATCGGCCGGTGCCCGTGCGCGTGCATCAGGTTCGCATAGTTGCGTACCATCACCACCACACCGTCCATCACCGGCACGTAGGAATCGCAAAATTGTCCATAGATCGCCATCGAAGGCCTCCTTCACGCAAGAAGAAATCTCGTCTTTTGGCAGGATATTGATAGGATAACACGGAATATCGTGCAAGGCAAGTTTGTTCGCGGGGGGAAGAGCATGCGAAAAACCTGGGAAAAACTGTGTGTGCGGCGCGGCTATGGCTGGGGTTTGGCGATGGTGGCGATGGTCTACCTGCTCATGGCGATGGCGTTGAAGCTGCCGCTGTTTGCGCACAGCGCGCACGACTCGTTTGCGTTGCAGGCGATGGTGTGGCGCAGCGGGCACATCGCGCTGCCCGAGAACTACGAGTGGCTGGAGCTGGCGATTTATCAGGGCCGCTACTATGTCAGCTTTCCGCCATTTCCCACGGTGCCCATGTGGCTGCTGACCTTCCTCTTTGGCGAAAACACGCCCAGCATGTTTGTCAATTTCCTATTCCTGCTGGGCAGCTACTCGCTGGGATATCTGATCGCGCGGCGCTTGGGACAGGATGACCTGCCCGCAGCGGCGTTCGCGGCGTTCTGGGTGCTGGGCTGCAATCTGTTGGAAGTATCGCTGTACGGCGGCGTGTGGAATATGGCGCAGGGCATGGCGTTCTTGCTGATGATGCTGGCGGTATACGGCTGGCAGCGCGGCGAGGGGTTGTGGGATTACGTTGCGCCGGTCTGCCTGGCCTGCGCGGTGGGTTGCCGTCCGTTTTACGCGGTGTATGTGCCGGTGGCGCTGTTCGTGCTGTGGCAGCGCAGGCACGAAGCTGGCGAGCAGGTCTGGGTGACCCTTCGCAAGATGGTGCCTGCGCTGATCGCACCGGCGCTGATCGCGCTGGCTTACGGCGTGTATAACTACGTTCGTTTCGCCAATCCGTTTGAGTTTGGCCACAACTATCTGCCGGAATTCGTCGAGGCGCCGCATGGGCAGCTGGCGCTAGCGTACGTGGGCAAAAACATCGCCAATATCTTGCGCCTGCCCAATTGGAATGATCATCAGATTCAGTTTCCGATCATCTATGGCTTTGCGTTCTATATCGCCAATCCGCTGTACATCCTCGTGACGGCGCGCATGGTCGAGGCCGCCGTGCGGCGCAAGATCGAGGCGCTGGACATCCTGTTGCTCGCCATGGGCGCGGTGCATTTCTTCCTGTTCCTGATGCACAAATCGTTCGGCGCGTGGCAGTTTGGCACGCGATACCTGATCGACCTGTTGCCGGTGCTGGGCTGGTTTGCACTGCGCAGGCAGAGCCCCATCCGGTTCTGGGAGGGGCTGGTGATGATCTTGGCGGTGGGGTTCAACATTTACGGCGGGTTGCTATTTCATCTGGGATTGTAGGCTGCCTGTCCACGCCCTCTTGCGGTGTCAGCGCCGCGTCGGTCTCCTTAGCGTATGTCGCGATACGCCTCGATGCCCAGCTTGCGCTTCCTAGCGATAGGGCGTGTCTTGCCAGCCTACGCTAAGCGGCTTTTAAGTAAAGTCGCTTATTTTTTTCGCCGCGCATCGCCCAGCAGCGCGCACACTGTGCCCCATAGCAGCCGAATATCGCCCCAGAACGAGAAATGCGCCAGGTAGTCGAGGTTGATGGCCAGCTTGGCGGGCATGACTTCGTCAATATAGGTGCGTTCGGGGTCGGCGCTGCGCCCCAGCAGCGCGTTTTCGTCGCGGTAACGGATCGACGCCAGGTCGGTGATGCCGGGCTTGAGCGCCAGCACGGCGCGCTGCGCCTCGCTATACATCGCCACATACTTGGGCACCTCGGGGCGCGGACCGACCAGGCTCATCTCGCCGATCAGCACATTGAACAGCTGCGCCAGTTCATCTAGCTTGGTCTTGCGCAGAAAGCGGCCTACGCGCGTAATGCGCGCGTCGCGTCCGACGGTGAGCAGGCCGAGCCGGTCGGCATCGACCACCATCGTGCGGAATTTCAGGATCGAGAAGGGTTCGCCATTTCGCCCGACGCGCTGCTGGCGATAGAACACAGGCCCGGGGTTGTCGAGCTTGATTGAAAGCGCAACCAGCAGCAGCACCGGCGACAGCACGATGATGCTGACCAGAGACACCAGCAAATCAAACGTGCGCTTGAGCAGCAGTTGTCCGCGCTTTGTTTGCAGTTGTTGTTGGGCTTGTTGCAATCTGTTTCTCCCATCAAGTGCGATAAAAATAGGAATAGAGCACCATCAGCGGCGTGGCCAGGCGGCATTTGATCAGGCCGTACTTGAGCGCCAGCTTGGGCGAAAGGCGGGCGAGCCGCACATCGGCAAAGGCCCGGCGCGTGTCTGGCTCGCGCAGGATGCTGCGAATCGCCGCGATGCGCCGCATGGGCGGGAAGGGCGTGCCGGGTAAACACAGGCTGATGATGGCGGTCAAGATATTGCGGCGCTGACGGATGGCGAGGCGAGGCTGGTTTTGCGCCAACTGGCCGTGCACGGCCAATGCGTCGGACAGCGCCAGCTGGCTCTGGGTCAGCGAATCGGGAATGAAAGCGGAATAGCGTTTGGTGGTCGCTCCGGCGTGAAAGCGATAGTGATACAGCGGCGCGGCTAAGGTCACCGCGCGTTCGGCCTTCAACAGTGCCTCGATGATGAACAACAGATCCTCAGCGTAATGAATATCACCGCGAAAAGAAAGATTCGCTAGCAGCGTACGGCGAAATACATTGCGCGGTGTGTACCCGCTGATCGGCAGATCCTCGCCGTCTTGAGGCAGCGAGATCATGTTCGGGATCAACTGCTCGCGAATAGCGCGCGCGTCCAGCATCTCGCCGTCGGCAAAGGGCAGCGGTACGAACTCATCCGCGGCTGCGCGATGCTTGACCACCGCGCAGAACGCGACCTGCGCGTCGGCCTTGATCGCGGCCTGATGCAGCGCGCCGTACATCGTCGGGTCGGCCCAGTCGTCGGCATCGCAAAAGCCAACGAAGTCGCCTTTGGCCAGCGCTAGTCCGGCGTTGCGCGCCGCCGACACGCCCTGGTTCTGCTGCGTGCGCACGACCACGCGCGCATCCCGCGCGGCATAGTCGGCCAGGATCGCGGCGCTCTGGTCGGTGCTGCCGTCGTCAATGGCAAGGATCTCGATGGCGGTCAGCGTCTGCGCGAGCAGCGAGTCCAGACACGCGGCAAGATACGCACCGGCGTTGTACACCGGCACGATGATGCTGACCTGCGGCGTCAAACGGAGGCCTCCGGCGACAGATCGGTGCGCCACAGCATGCCCTGCGTCAGCAGGTAGGCGCAGCCCACCACCGAGAACGGTGCGTACACCGACTCAAACAGGCTCTCCAGCACGAACACGCAGGCGATCAAAAACGGCAGAATAGCCATCGGCTGATTGCGGCGGCGCCAGTAGTAGATCCACGCGCGCCAGCCGGAGAACAGCACATAGGTGATCAGCAGCAGGCCGGCGGGCCAGCCGTTGTTGTATGCCACCCCAATGAACGAATTGTGCGCGTTGCGGCGGTTTCCGCCGCCGTTGATCTTCGCCCATTCCTCGATGACCGCGGTCGGATGTCCGTTCCAGGTCAGGTGCGTCAGCGCCTGTGTCCACAGCTCGGTGCGCGAGGAAGAGAAGTCCTTGAGCTGCAACTCATAGGTATCGGGGTTGGGCTCGACGATGCCCCAATGGTTGCGCTCGTCCATTTTGACGGCGATTTCGTAGTTTTCGCGGATGGTCTCCTTGGCCTTGATGTAGGACACCCCGGCGACCGCGCCGCCGAATACCAGCGCCAGCGCGACCAGCAGCGCAGCGACGCGCGCGACGTGCCGGGTCC
>JAVBUY010000063.1:0-3935 GCA_031554855.1 Eubacteriales bacterium | reverse complement strand
GTGCACACGCTGTGGAAGCAGGTGCCCAACCGCTTCAAGGACTACATCTCCACGCCCAAGCCCAATATGTATCAATCGCTGCACACCACCGTGGTGGGGCAGAACGGCATGCCCTTCGAGGTACAGATCCGCACCTGGGAGATGCACCGCATGGCCGAGTTCGGCATCGCGGCGCATTGGCGCTACAAGGAGGGCAAGCAGGCCGGCGGCGAGCTGGACAAGAAGCTGTACTGGCTGCGCCAGATCATGGACTGGCAAACCGACACGCATGACTCGCGCGAGTTTGTCGATTCGCTCAAGGTCGATCTGTTCAGTGAGGAAGTATTCGTCTTTACGCCCAAGGGCGATATTCTCGACCTGCCGCGCGGCGCGACGCCTATCGACTTTGCCTACCGCATCCACAGTGCGGTGGGCAACAAGTGCACCGGCGCGAAGGTGAACGGGCGCATGGTGCCCATCGACACAGAGCTGAAAACCGGCGACTTTGTCGAAATCATGACGCAGAACAACGCCAAGGGCCCCAGCATGGACTGGCTGAAAATCGTCAAGACCGCGCAGGCGAAGGCGAAAATCCGCGCGTTCTTTAAGCGCGAACTCAAGGAAGAAAATGTCGTCAAGGGACGCAGCATGCTGGAGCACGAGGCCAAGCGCATGGCCACCAACCTGCCCGCGCTGATCAAAAACGAATACGTCGAGCCGCTGCTGAAAAAATACGCATTCTTCGACATCGACGACATTTACGCGGCGGTCGGCTTTGGCGCGCTGGCCTCGGCGCACGTCATCGCGCGCCTGATGGATGAACAGCGCAAGCACGAGAAGCCGGTCGCGCCCAAGGTTGTTGAGGAGGCGCACGAGGAGCGCCCGCAGCCGCCGCGCCCGCAGGCGCACAGCGATCAGGGCATCTTCGTGCGCGGCGAGCCGGGCATGCTGGTGCGCTTTGCCAAGTGTTGCAGCCCGCTGCCCGGCGACGAGATCGTCGGCTACATCACGCGTGGCCGCGGCGTCACCGTGCACAAGGCGGACTGCATCAACATGCTCTCCGAGGTCGATGCGGATCGCCTGGTCGAAGTGTCCTGGGATCAGGAGGCCAAGTCGCAGTTCTCCGGCACGATCCAGATCATCTCGTACGACCGCGATGGGCTGCTGGCAGACCTGGTGCTAGCCATCGGGGGCCTGAAGGTGACGATGTCCGCGATCTCTGCGAAGAAGAACAAGAACCAGACCTGCACGATCACCGTGACGCTGGAGGTCGAGAACCGCATGGAGCTGGACAAGGTGATCAAGCAGTTGGCTAAGCGGTCGGATCTCGTGGAGATTTACAGATTGAGTACGTAAGAGAGGTGTCCCGATGCGAGCAGTCATTCAGCGGGTGAGCGAAGCCTCGGTGCGGGTCGATGGGCGGGTGATCGGGCAGATCGGCCTGGGGCTGCTCGTGCTGCTCGGCGTGGAGCAGGGCGACACCGATGCCGACCTGCAATACTGCGTGGAAAAAACCGCGCACCTGCGCATCTTTGAGGACGAGGCGGGCAAGATGAACCGCTCGGTGCTCGACGTGGGCGGCTCGGTGTTGGTGGTGTCGCAGTTCACGCTGTGCGGCGATGTGCGCAAGGGGCGCAGACCGAGCTTTATCACCGCCGCGCGGCCCGAGGAAGCCATCCCGCGCTACGAGGCCTACTGCGCCGCACTCGTCGCGCTAGGTCTGCCGGTGGCCACCGGCGAATTCCAGGCCGATATGAAGGTGTCGCTGGTCAATGACGGACCGGTCACCATCCTGATCGACAGCCGAAAGACGCTATAGGAGGCCGCTTTGCGCATTATTCTGACCACCGACACGCCGCAGTTCTTCGCCGATATCGCCGATGTGCTGCGGGTTTTCTTTGCCGAGGCGCAGGTGACGCCGGAGGGCGAGGGCGACGCGACGCTGACACACACGCACGCTGAGCAAGGTGGCATGTGGCGCGAGCGCTGCGTGCTGACGCTGGATGGGCGCACCTGCGCGCGCGAGGCGGCGTATCCGGTGGTGTCGGGCAGGCTGGAGGCCAAGCGATACTTAAAGCGAGCGGTCAAGCTATGTTGCTATGACCTGCTGAAAGAGGCAACCGGTATCAAGCCGCCTTGGGGCTCGCTGACCGGCATCCGCCCGACCAGGCTGTTCTACGAACAGCTGGCGCAGGGCAAGACAGCGGACGCGGCATCACGCGCGCTGATCGATACCTTTGACCTGGCGGCGGACAAGGCGGCACTGCTGGCCGAGATCGTCCAAAGCCAGCGGGGGCTGATGGCCTCCGCGCAGAGCGACGTGGACATCTATGTGGGCATCCCATTTTGCACGACGCGCTGCACGTATTGTTCCTTTGCCTCCGGCGAGATCGGCGATGGCAAGCTGGTCACGCCGTACCTGGCGGCGCTGTCGCGGGAGATCGCGGCCACGCGCGCGCTGATCGCCGAGGCGGGGCTTGTCCCGCGCGCGCTATAGATCGGCGGTGGCACGCCCACCGCGCTGAACACGCCGCAGCTCGATGGACTGATGGAGGAACTGGCGCTGGCCTTCCCCGGCGTGGGTGAGTGGACGGTCGAGGCCGGTCGCCCCGATACGCTGGACAAAGCGAAGCTCGCCATGCTGCGCCGCTACCCAGTGACGCGCATCAGCATCAACCCGCAGACGCTGCAAGACGGCACGCTGGCGCGCATCGGCCGCGCGCACACTGCCGAGCAGACCGTCGCGGCCTATGCCATGGCGCGCGAGGCGGGGTTTGACCACATCAACATGGACCTGATCTGCGCGCTGCCCGGCGAGAGCGAGGCGGACTTCGCCGACACGCTGGACAAGGCGGCGGCGCTCCGCCCCGAGAGCCTGACCATCCACACGCTGGCCATCAAGCGCGCATCCAAGCTGCGCACGATGGACTATGAGCCGTGCAGCCCAGAGGCCGCGCAGCGCATGGTGGACAGGGGGCGCGACGCAGCGCATGCGATGGGGCTGGCCGCCTACTATCTGTATCGACAGAAATACATGGCGGGCAATCTGGAGAATGTGGGCTACGCGCTGCCAGGCCACGCGTGCCGCTACAACATCGACATCATGGAGGAGACCACCAGCATCCTTGCGCTGGGCGCGGGCGCGATCAGTAAGCGTGTGTTCTCGGGCGAGGGGCGCATCGAGCGCGCACCCAATGTGTCGAATCTTGACCATTATCTGGCGCGCGTGGATGAAATGGTGGCGCGAAAACAGCGGATCTTTCTCGCCCCTTGACATTGCAAACGCAGGCAAAATGCGGTACAATAACACGACTGACAGAATATCGAACGGACGTGCATCGTCCGGCAAGGAGGGCCTCATGGCTGACAAGAATCCGACCTTTGTGATCGAGATGGAAAACGGCGGCAAGATGTCCGGCGAGCTGTATCCCGACGTCGCGCCCAACTCGGTGGCCAATTTCATCGAGCTGGCCAACAGCGGCTTTTATGACGGCACGATCTTTCACCGCGTGATCCCGGGCTTCATGATCCAGGGTGGCGATCCGACCGGTACCGGCATGGGTGGCCCCGGCCATGCGATTCGTGGCGAGTTCTCGCGCAACGGCTTTGAGAAGAATAACCTCGTGCACGATCGCGGCGTGCTGTCGATGGCGCGCTCGATGAGCCCGGATTCCGCTGGATCGCAGTTCTTTGTGATGGTGGCAAAAGCACCGCATCTGGATGGTCAGTACGCCGGCTTTGGCCGCGTGACCGAGGGCCTAGACGTGGCCGACGCCATCGTGGGGCAGAAGCGCGACAGCAGCGACCGTCCGCAAGCCGAGCAGAAGATGAAGTCCATCCGCGTCGATACGCAGGGCAAGGAATACACGGCCGAGAAGCTGCCCGGCCGCCGATAAGGAGCGCCTATGGAGAAGATCAAGACCACCGTCCGCATCGCGGGCAAGGACTACACCATT
>JAVBUY010000179.1:0-14532 GCA_031554855.1 Eubacteriales bacterium | reverse complement strand
AACAAACGCTTCTTGATGATGCTCTTCGCCGCGTCTCGCAGCGCCTTGGCACGCAGGGTTAGGTCGGGATCAGCGGCTTTATCGGCCTGCGCAATGCGAGGCGGTTTGTGCACGGCCAGCGCAGCCACCAGCGCATCATATCCTTGTGCCGCGGCTTCTCGCAGCATACGCAAGCTCTCCAGGTCTGCTTCCAGCGTTGCGAGGTACGGCACACAGCCGCCGGGTTGCTCGCAGATGCGCATCGCCTGCTGGCAGGTCGCCCGCGCTTCATCGATCGCCTCGGTCGCGCCGGTCAACACAACCTGCATCCACGGGCCGTCCGCCATGGCAGCGGCATTCGCCTCGTAGGCGCGCACGGCATCGTTGAGCCAGCCCTCGGGGTCGGGCTGCGACTCCAGCGCGCCGAGCAGCTCATAGATTTGCTCGGCAATCTGTTCATCGGTGAAGCAAGCGGACAGCGCCAGGAAGTCATCGGCCGCTTCGGTATAGGCTTCGCCCAGTTGCTCGATAAGCGCAGCGTTTTGCATGCCTTTGCTCTCTTTGTCCTCGCCGACGCGGAAAGTCGGGTCGATGCCCACGGCGGAAAAGTGTGTGCGCAACAACGCACCACAAAAGCCATGGATGGTCGAGATCTGTGCGCGCTCCACCAGCGAGGCCTGGTCTGCAAACCACGCGGCCTGGTCATCGTCGCGCTCGGTGGCTTTCTGGAACGCGGAAACGATCTTCTCGCGCATCTCGGCGGCGGCGGCAGTGAAGGTGACCACCAGCATCCGGTCGATGGACATCCCCTCGCGCACCAGCGCACAGATGCGCTCAACCATTACGGCGGTTTTGCCGGATCCGGCGGCAGCGGCCACCAGCAGATTGCTTTCGCGCGCATCTATCGCGCTCAATTGTGCGTCGGTCCATTGCATCAGGCCGCTCTCCCTTCCTATTATATACGCGTTGCCCGGATCCACATCTCTCTTATTGTACCTCCAACCCCACGTCCCTGGCAAGCATGCACAAATTGTTTCACGTGAAACAATTCGGGGCAAGCTATCCACCGGAACCCCTTCCTGCCGATCGCATAGAATAGGCAGAGTGATCGCCTCAAATTTCCCGTGCCTTTCTTGATATTTCCACAAGAATATGTTATGATAGGCGCTGTGTTCCGCGCAAGCGGGCAACCAAGGGAGGGTCAACATGCTAGCACACACCTTTGACAAAGAGAGCATCAAGAAGTCAATCGTCGGCAAGCTGCAACGCTATGATGGCTGCGCGCTGGGCGACGCGACCATCCAGCAAGTGTATAAGGCCGTGGCATCCACCGTGCGCGACCAGATCATGCAGAAGTGGATGTTCGAGAAAGAAGCTCGCAAGAATCACAAGTCCAAGCGGCTGTATTATCTCTCCATCGAATTTTTGATGGGGCGGTCGCTGCACAACAACATGCTGAACCTGTGCGCCACCGAGGCCTATCAGCAGGCGTTCGATGAGCTGGGCATCAACATGAATGATATTTTGCGCGAAGAGCCGGAGCCAGCGCTGGGCAATGGTGGCCTGGGCCGCCTGGCCGCCTGCTTCATGGATTCACTGGCCACGTTGGACTACCCCGCCATGGGCTGCTCGATTCGCTATGAGTACGGCCTGTTCCGGCAGCGCATCGTCGATGGGCAGCAGGTAGAGCTGCCCGACAGCTGGCTGGAGCATGGCAACGCCTGGGAGATCGCCGTGCCCGAGGACTCGGTCGAAGTGCACTTCTTCGGCACGCTGCAAGAAGAGTGGCAGAACAACAAGCTGATCGTGTCGGTTGCCAATCCCAAGACCGTCATCGCCGTACCGTACGATATGCCGGTGGTCGGCTATGATTCCAAGGTGGTCGATTCTCTGCGCCTGTGGTCAGCCCGCTCGCCTCAACGCATCGATCTGGCCTCCTTTGGCCGTGGCGATTATCAGCACGCCATGCAGGAGCGCGAGCTAGCCGAGGTTATTTCCAAGGTGCTCTATCCCGAGGATAATCACTACGAAGGCAAGATGTTGCGCCTCAAGCAGCACTACTTCTTCACCTCGGCGTCGCTGCAATACGCAATCAAGGACTTTAAGCGCGTGCATGGCGAAGACATGCGCCTGTTGCCCGAAAAAGTAGCCTTCCATATCAACGACACCCACCCAGGCATGGCGATTCCAGAGCTGATGCGCATCCTGGTGGACGAAGAAGGGCTCAGCTGGGACACCGCCGCAGACATCACGCGCCGCACCATGGCCTACACCAACCACACCATCATGGCCGAGGCGCTGGAACGTTGGCCCGAAAACATGGTGCGCGAGGTGCTGCCGCGCATCTACAGCATCCTGCAGGAGCTCAACCGCCGCCTGTGCGCCGATCTGTTCAAGAAATATCCGGGCGAGTGGGATCGCATCGCCAATATGGCGATTCTGTCCTACGACCAGGTACAGATGGCCAACCTGTGCATCGCAATGAGCCACTCGGTCAATGGTGTATCGCAGCTACATGGCGAAATCTTAAAGCGCGACACCTTCCGCGACTATGCAAAGCTCTACCCCAAACGCTTTTCGGCGATCACCAACGGCATCACACAGCGGCGTTGGCTGATGCTGTCTAATCCCGGGCTATCGTCGTTGCTTGACGATAGCATTGGCAATGCTTGGCGCAAGGATCCTATGCTGCTGAAAAACCTGCTGGCCATGCGCGACGATGCGGCGTTCCAAACGCAGTTCGATCGCGTGAAGCGCGACAACAAAGTGCGCTTTGCCCAGTGGCTCAAGGAACGCCAGGGCACGATCCTCGATCCAGACACGATCTTCGATGTACAGGCCAAGCGCCTGCACGAGTACAAGCGCCAACTGCTCAATGCGCTGCACATTCTGGTGCTGTACAACCGCATCTGCGACGAGCCGGATTTCACCATGACGCCGCGCACTTTCCTGTTCGGCGCAAAGGCTTCGCCCGGGTATGTGCGCGCCAAGCAGATCATCCGCTTCATCAATACGCTGAGCGACATCGTCGCCAGCCACCCGCGCGCCAGCCAGATGATCAAGATCGTGTTCCTGGAGAACTACGACGTGTCCACCGCCGAGATGCTGATGCCCGCCGCCGAGGTCAGCGAGCAGCTGTCCACCGCCAGCAAAGAGGCCTCTGGTACCGGCAACATGAAGTTCATGATGAATGGTGCGGTGACCATCGGCACAATGGACGGCGCAAACGTCGAGATCCACGACGAAGTGGGCATCGACAACATCTACATCTTCGGCATGCGCGCGCACGAAGTCGAGGCACTGTATGCCGCCGGTACGTATCGCTCCGCACTGGTCTTTGAGACCAATCAGGAAATTCGCTGGGCGCTGACCATGATGATCGACGGCTCGCTGACACCGGGCAATCCGACGGTTTTCCAGGATCTGTATCATGCGCTGCTGTTCGGCGACTATGGCCAGATGGCTGATCCGTATTTGGTGCTAAAGGACTTCGGCAGCTACAGCATGGCGCAGCGCCGCCTGGATAATGATTATAAAAACAGAAGCAAATGGTTGCGCATGGCGATCACCAACACTGCTTGCTCCGGCGTATTCTCCTCTGACCGGACGATCGAAGAATACAACGAACGCATCTGGCACCTGGAAAAACTGGAAGACTAAGCACCGAAGCGCCGCAAGTTTTTGCGGCGCTTTTTCTCGCCAAGGAGGGACAACCACTATGCCGCCCACCGATCTCACCGCGTATGGATTGAGCGATCGCTTCTCGCAAGAGGCAACGCTGTACCCCGACTTGTTTCTAGTGCGCGTAACCGAGCAGCACCGAGATCTGTACACCGTAATTGGCGAGGCCGGAGAGTTGTCCGCCGCGGTCTCCGGCAAATGGATGCACAACGCCGCCAGCCCCGCCGACTTTCCGGCGGTCGGCGACTGGGTGATGATCGACCGAGCGGATGCCCAAGCGGGGCATGCGATCATGCACCACTTGCTGCGGCGGAAAAGCGTCTTTGCACGTCAAGCCTCTGGCACCGGCCACGACGCGCAGATTGTCGCCGCCAACATCGACGTAGTGTTCCTCTGCATGTCGCTCAACCAGGATTTCAACCTGCGCCGTCTGGAGCGATACCTCACCATTGCCTACGACAGCCAGGCCACGCCGGTCATTGTGCTGACCAAATCCGATCTGTGCGCCGACCTCGCGGAAAAATTGCGGGAAATCGCGGCCATCAGCGTTGGCACGCAGACGATCGTCTGCTCCAGCATGGCGGAAAACGGCTACGCGGAGATCCGCGCGCGCATCGAGGTGGGCAAGACGTATGCCTTTATCGGCTCGTCCGGCGTGGGCAAATCCACGCTGATCAACCGGCTGATAGGGCGCGATGCGCTGGCCACGCGCGATATCCGCGAGGACGACGACAAGGGGCGTCACACCACCACGCACCGGCAGCTGCTGCTGTTGCCCACAGGCGGCGTGGTCATTGATACGCCGGGCATGCGCGAGCTGCACATATTCTCCGGCGACACCGAGCGCGCATTCGCCGACATCGAGCAGCTCGCCGCCAATTGCAAGTATGCGGACTGCACGCATGCGGCGGAGCCCGGATGCGCAGTGCGCCGCGCTATCGACGAAGGAGCGCTCTCTGAGGCGCGCCTGATGAGCTACCAGAAATTGCAGCGCGAAGCCAGTTACGACGGCATGAGTTCGCGGCAGCTCGAGCAGGAAAAAATCAACCGCATGTTCGGGGGGAAAAACGAAATGAAGCGCATGTTGCGCTTCGTCAAAGAAAAGAACAATCGCTAGCAGGCATTGCGGGACAGAGAGTTCGCCATACTATGCGCATCACCGCAAAAGCGAGGAATGCGCATGGAATCGACCGCCACGCCCAACCGCCTGATTCACGAACACTCGCCCTATCTGTCGCAGCACGCCTACAACCCCATCGCCTGGTATCCCTGGGGCGAAGAGGCGTTTTATCAGGCACAGCTTCGCGACGTGCCGATCTTTTTATCCATCGGGTATGCCAGCTGCCATTGGTGCCACGTCATGGCGCACGAAAGCTTTGAGGACCCGATCATCGCCGAGCTGCTCAATACGCACTTTGTGGCGATCAAGGTCGATCGCGAACAGCGCCCCGATGTGGACGCGCTCTACATGCAGGCCTGCATTGCACTGCAAGGGCAGGGCGGCTGGCCGCTATCGGTGTTTTTGTTGCCCGATCGCCGCCCGTTCTATGCGGGCAGCTATTTTCCGCCTGACTCGATGGATGGGCAGACCGGCTTGCGCGGGCTTTTGTCGCGCATCGCGGGGCTATGGGTGGATGACCGC
This sequence comes from Eubacteriales bacterium, assembly GCA_031554855.1. Lineage (GTDB taxonomy): Bacteria > Bacillota > Clostridia > Christensenellales > Aristaeellaceae > JAVBUY01. The sequence continues at coordinate 9,230 of JAVBUY010000179.1, read as the reverse complement.
GCGCGCTTGATCGGCTGGGCCGAGCAGCTCATGCGCAATATTGCTGTCTCCGGTCAAGCGCCCAAGTATCCGAACTCGCTGCCCGGGCGGCTTGAAGCCGACCTGCTGCGCGCGGAGGATCGCACCTATGGCGGCATCGGCAGCGGGCCGAAGTTCCCCAACCTGACGCTGCTCAACTTTCTGATGACGCGCGGGCAGGCACGCGATGTCAGCGACGACACTTGGCAGATGGTGTCGCGTGCGCTGTGGGCGCTGTATGTCGGCGGGATCCGCGATCATGTGGGCAATGGGTTTTTCCGTTACGCGGTGGATGCTGCCTGGCGCACGCCGCACTATGAAAAGATGTTGCAAGACAATGCACTGCTAGCGATCACCGCGATGCGCAGCCGCATGCATTTGCCCGCGTGGGTAGACGAACTGACCAAGCGTGCGCTGGACTATCTGCTACAGTCGCTCCGCAGCGACGAAGGCGGCTTCTTTTCCTCGCAGGATGCCGACGACGCACAAGGCGAAGGCGCATACTATCTGTGGACGCCAGAGGATGTCGAAGCGCTGCTTGGCACACGCGACGGGCAGCGATTTTGCGCACTGTACGGCATCGGTGCGGACTCAAAACCTCGACGCGAATCGCCCAAGAAGCGCCGCGCGATGCGGTGTGATCCGTTACTCGGCTGCTCGCTGGACAGCACGCCCGAGCTGACCGGCTTTTTGCCCCGACGTGCCACCGTATTCACCGACGCTGACGAATCGTTTGCACTGTTTGCGCTAGGCGTACTGGCGAAGGCGCGCGCCAAGCGCCCCGCACCGAATGTGATTGCATTATGTCCGATCCTGGGCAATGGGCTGGCCATCGCTGCGTTAGCCGACGCCGCACTGGTGCATTACACTGCGGCATACGAGCAGGCCGCGCTGGAAGCGGCCGCCTTTATCGAGCAGAAGATGATCATCGAAGGTCGGCTGATGGGAAGCTATAGCGACGGTGGCGCAACCTGTCCGGCCACGCTGGACGGCTATGCCGCATGGGGATGGGCGCTGCTTAGCCTGGATGCGCTCGCCCCATCGCAGGGCTGGCTGGACAAGGCAGTCTATTGGTGCGACCAAGCATTGGCACTGTTTTTACAGCCCGATGGACGCATGTCGCTGTCGGGCAACGACATGAACGACTTGCCGGTGATGATGCCCGCCACCAGCGACGACGCCATGCCCTCCGGCGTGGCAATGATGGTGGCAAATCTGCGTATGCTGCATGCCGCGACCGGCGACGCGCGCTTTGTCGAAGTCCGCGAGCGCATCCTCTCCGCCGCGTTGCCCAACATCGCGCAGTCGCCGATGGCGCACGCAAGCCTGGTGGGGGAGATGGAGGGGTAGCATCTTACGCAAAAACCAGCGGCTTCCCGCTGGTTTTTCGCATCCGCTTACCTCTTCTTGTAGCTCTCGCACATGCTCTCATCGGTCTGGCCGCTGGACACCTGTTTGCTGGGGCAGACCTGGATGCTGTCCAGCGAGCACACGTTTTTCGACTGCGCATTGAAGCGGCACGACCCGACCGTGCAATGGATGCATTGGTTTCCGATTTGGTTTTGCATATGGTTCTCCTCCGTCATTGAGATGCGCATATTCTGCCCACGCTTGCGTCTTTTGATGCGGCGTGCTATAATGAAGCGAACATTTGATCGATTTCTACAATTGCATCGGACAGTTCGCAACCATCCTGTCCTAAAACAAAACTATGGGTTATCCCAAACGGCATGCGTGCCGTTCCGTTTTGTTTGCAGTGAGATGGGAAAACAAAACGGAGGGATATCATGGAGAAGAAACTGTTTCCCGTGAAACAATTGACCCGGGGCGCGCTAATTGCCGCGCTGTACATCGCGCTGACGCTGCTCTTTGCGCCGATCAGCTTCGGCATGTCGGGCGCGATCCAGCTGCGCGTAGCCGAGGCGCTCACGCTGCTGCCGGTGTTGCTACCCGAAGCAGTGCCCGCGCTGTTTGTTGGCTGCCTGCTGGCCAACCTGCTGGGCGGCGCGATGCTACCGGATATTATCCTGGGCTCGCTGACCTCGCTGGCCGCCGCCTACCTGACGTACCGCCTGCGCAGACACCCGCTGATCGCCGCGATGCCGCCGGTCGCCCTCAACGGCGTCATTGTCGGTGCGCTGGTGCATTTTCTGTACACGCCGTTCATCGCGCTGCCGCTGTGCATGCTGTATGTCGCAGCCGGTCAGGCCATCGCGTGCTACGCGCTGGGCATGCCGCTACTCTATGCTGTGAAAAAATTGCCGAAACCTCTATTGGATCGTTGAAACGAGGTGTGCGTGTGGACGATTTATTCGCGCCAACCGAGCAGGCGTTGCGGCCGCTGGCCGAGCGCATGCGCCCCACGTCGCTGGATGGCTTCCTAGGGCAGGAGCATCTGGTCGGCAAAGGACGTCTGCTTCGGCGCGCCATCGAAGCCGACCGCATGACCAGCGCGATCTTCTTTGGCCCACCGGGCTGCGGCAAGACCACGCTGGCCGCGGTGATCGCCGCGACCACACAATCCGCCTTTGCCCAGCTCAACGCAGTCACCAGCGGCGTGGCCGACCTGCGCGAGGTGCTCAAGGAGGCTGAAACCCGCCGAAAGCTCTACGGTCAGGCGACGTATCTGCTGCTGGACGAGTGCCATCGCTGGAACAAGGCGCAGAGCGACTGCGTGCTGCCCGCCATCGAGAAGGGCGTCGTGCGTTTCATCGGCTCAACCACGGAGAATCCGTCGGTTGCAATGACCCCGGCGATCGTCAGCCGCTGCCGAGTGTTCCGCTTTGCGCCGCTGACGGAGGCAGACGTCATCGAGGGGCTGCGCCGCGCGCTTGCCGATCCGGTGCAGGGTTTTGGCCAGCGCGCCATCGACATAACGCCCGAGGCGATGCACCATATTGCCCGCGTTGCCAATGGCGACGTCCGCTCGGCGCTCAACGCGCTGGAGTTGGCGGTATTGACCACACCCACTGATGCCGACGGCATCGCGCGCATCACGCTGGAGGTCGCGGAGGAATCGATCCAGCGGCCGGTGATGCGCTGCGATGAGTCGCTGTTCTACGACATGCTCAGCGCGTTCTGCAAGTCGCTGCGTGGCTCGGATTCCGACGCGGCGCTGGCCTGGTTCGCGCGGCTGCACTATGCCGGCGTCGATCCGCGCATCATCGTGCGCCGCATGATCGCGCACGCCAGCGAAGATGTCGGCCTGGCCAATCCGGCGGCGATGCTGCAAGCGGTGGCCGCAGGACAGGCGTTAGAAATGATCGGCATGCCCGAGGCCAAGTTGCCCATCGCACAGGCTATTATCGCCATCTGCGAAAGCCCAAAGTCCAATAGCGTGGTCTGCGCAGTCGGCGATGCCTTTGCCGAGGCGGAGCACGGCCAGTTTGGCGCGGTGCCGCTGCATCTGCGCGACACCAACCATCCCGGCTATGAGGAACCCGCACCCGGCGTACAAAAAGACTACAAGTACCCGCACGACTACCCCGGCCATTGGCTCGATCAGACCTATATGCCGCCCGAGGTGGCTGGTCATCGCTACTATAAACCCAGCGACCAGGGCGCAGAAGCGAAGTATATCGAGCAGCATAAGCGGCGCGGAAAAGCATAAATTTTGTCTAGGGGCTTTACAGCGGAGCAAAAACATGCTATGATAAATTTCGCCTTGGGGCATTAGCGCAGTTGGTAGCGCGTTTGAATGGCATTCAAAAGGTCAGGGGTTCGACTCCCCTATGCTCCACCAAAAAACTCGGATTCTTATCCGAGTTTTTTTGTACAACGAAGTCAGGGTATATGCCTGCGCTGCTTGTCGGCCTCCTCTTTTTTCGGGCTGATGCGCCATGTGTATGGAAGCGCCACGTCGAAGCATAATTTGCTGCTTGTTGCCGTAAAAGGTGCGGTGGATGTCTGAGCTCCCTGCGCCTTATGATCGTTTACCCTAGCGGATGCGCATGGCATTGAAAGCCGGAAAATCTGCGAAAAGATTGCGCCGACCAGCAGCATAGGCGCGATCGCAAATGCAGTCTCCAAGGTTTTTCCTACAATGTTTGAAGGGAAAGACTTTCGCTATAAAAGTCGCTCTTGCGAGCTTCTTTCCTTTTCCCCAATCCATCCTATTGCACGTCTCGCGCCTGCTGGCACATTGTGCGGCACAATTGGACACATTGTGGAGCAGCTATGGACAAGCTGTGAATGTTCGCCTCTGCGCTAGTCCGCTCTGGATAGTGTGCCCTGCTCCACGCGATAGAGTGCGCCGGGCTGCGCACCACCCAGGTCGCTGACATGGGTGCAGGTGATCAGCGTCTGCACGCCTTGGATGCGCTCCACCAGCTGCTGTCGGCGGCGTGGATCCAGTTCACTCATCACATCGTCGAGCAGTAGCACCGGCGCTTCGCCGCGCTCAGCCTGCACCACATCCAGCTCAGCCAGCTTGAGCGCCAGCACCGCCGTACGCTGCTGCCCCTGAGAACCATAGGTGCGCGCTTCGTGCCCATCCAGCGACAGACGCAGTTCGTCGCGATGCGGCCCAACCGAGGTAAATGCCCGACGCATGTCCTCCGCTTGCGCGTCATGCAGGCGTGCCAAGAATTGTTGCTGAATCGCGGCAAGATCGCCGTCCGCGCCTAGCTGTGTACAGTATCGCACGACCAGCTGCTCGGCGCCGCCAGATAAGCCTGCATAGTTGTCGCTGGCTGCGCGTGCCAATGCCTCCACATAGGTTCTGCGATGCGCAACGATCTGCGCGCCAGCCTCCGCCACCTGCTGATCCCAAGCGGCAAGCGTACCTGAGAGCCCTGATTTGCGCTGCATCTCGCGCAGTAGGTTGTTGCGCTGATTCAGCGCGCGCACATAGCGCTGCAAGGCGTAGAAGTAGGCCGGACGCAGCTGCGACAGCTCCATATCAACGAACTTGCGACGCTCGGCAGGGCCATCTTTGACGATGCTCAAATCTTCCGGAGAAAAGAGAATGCCATGAAAGTGGCCCATGAGCTCGCCGATACGCGCCACCTGCGTACCGCCCACGCGCACCTGCTTCTTCAATGGCTCCTGTGCGGCCAACGAGATGGCGATCTCGTGCGTTCCGTCGCGCTGCGACACCCATATCGCGACCTGCGCCTGCGCGCTGCCCCAGCGCACCATTTCCTTATCACGACTGGTGCGATGCGAGCGTCCCAGGCAGCACAGGTGCAGCGCCTCCAGCACATTGGTCTTGCCCTGCGCGTTCTGTCCAGTCAGCACGGTCAGGCGCGCATCAGGCAGTAGCTCCGCCTCCGGATAGTTGCGGAAGTTTCGCAGTTGAATGCGTTTGACAACCATGCCTTCCGCTCCTCTCCACGGGATACACTCTTAGAAAAAAGGCCGCATCGAGCGGCCTCTCTTATCTGTGCTTTCTATGCTTACGCCGAGAATACACGTACCGGCAGCACCAAGTAGGTGTATTCGTCGCCCTCCGGGGGACAGATCACGCAAGGACTGACATTGGAATTAAACCGCAGGCAGATCTCTTCGTCATCCAGCACCTTGAGTACATCGCTGACATAGCGCACATTAAACGCGATGTCTATATCTTTGCCCTCGATGAGGATGTCGATCTCTTCCTGCGCATCGCCCAGCTCGGCGTTCGAGGTGAGCAGCAGCTTATCCTCCGCGATGTGAAAGCGCACCAGGTTGTTCTTGCCCTCGCGTGCGATCAAGCTCGCGCGATCGATGGCATTCTCCAAATCGGCGCGACGCACCTTCATGCGCGTCTGCCAATCTGTAGGCAAGATCTGCGAATAGCGGATGAACTCGCCTTCGAGCAGGCGAGTGACCACGCGCGTATCGCCCATGTCGGCAAACAGATGCGTGCGACCAATGTGCAGTTGTACCGGCGCATCGCTATCGCTGAGCACCTTGGCCAGCTCGGCCAGCACCTTGCCTGGAATCACCGCCTGCATGGGATCAATTTGCTGCTTGAGTTCCACGCGTCGCAGCGCCAGACGAAAGCCGTCGAGCGCCACCAGGCGAATTTCCTCTGGTGAGATCTCCATCAGACAGCCGGTCAGAATGGGGCGAGTTTCATCGGTTGCGATCGAGAAGCACGTTTTTTGGATGATATCACGCAGCATGTTCTGCTGCATGGTGACCAAACTGGCTTCCTCTTCCTGCGGCAGTTCGGGATACTCCAGCGGATTCATACCGGCTAGCGTTGTGCGCGAGTTCTGGCACTTGATGACCGAGAAGAAGTTCTCATTGGTGTGAACATCGACCATGCCACCAGGCAGCTTGCGCACGATCTCGCTGAATAGACGGCCAGGCAGCACCGCGCGTCCTTCTTCGGCTACTTGTGCAGGCACAGTGGTCTCAATGCCCAGCGCGAGATCTGTGCAAATCAGCTTGAGTCCCTTGGGACAGGTCTCCAGCAGCACGCCCTCTAAAATGGGCATTGTGGAACGAACCGCCAACGCACGGTTGACAATCGATAGACCATTCATCAGATCAGAAACCTGGCATTGAAACTGCATAGGATGGACCTCCCGGTGTTGATGTAGAAGAATAGATCGTAGTCATCATAGAGCGGTGCAAAGCGTGGAAAACCCGAAAAATACGAGAAAATTTCAAAGCTTTTCCTTGTGGAGGAAAATGTGGACAAGTATCTTTCTTTCCACAGACAGGGACTTTTTCAACAAGCAACCCGTAAAATATTCGCGAAAACAGGAAGAAATTCCTTTTTTGCGCAGACTGTCTCACGGTACTTTTATCTATTGTACTGGAAGCGAAAGGGATTGACAAGGATTTTTGCAAAAACGCGCACAACTTCCTATCCTGCATCGATACCGGAAGGACGGCAGCCTAACCTTCATCGCGCAGAAAAGCCCTATTTTGTGCGCGATTTGGTTTGACGGTCGATGCGCATGTTCCATAATAGACCTGCGGCGATCAGTGCACAGCCGATGATTTTGGCCCAGGTGATCGGCATGCCATTCATGCGGTCGATTGCAATACCCATCAGCACTTGGCCGGTGAACAGGATGACCGTTACGTACACAACCGGAATGTGCGGCATCGCGAAGCTGGTGATCGCGATAATCAGCACACCCAGCAGGCCGCCAGTCAGCATGAACGGATGCAGGGAAGGAATGGCCACCGGTTGCCACTTACCAAGCAGTGTCGTGAGCAGCACAATGGTGACAAGCCCTGTGATGTAGTTGACCAACGTACCAGGGAAGATGCCGATGCGCTTGCTCAGCGCGGTATTAACCACATTGGTAATGCCCAGCATCAGACCGGTGGACAGCGCCACCAGTGCGAAAAACAGCGTGGTGCCGGTCACCGGAAGAGCTTGCTCAAACACCGTCATAGCCAAAATGCCTGCTGCCATCAGAAGGAAGCCGACCAGCTTGATCGGTTGGAACGGATAGCGCGTCATGCCAAACCAACCGAAGTGGTCAATCAGTGACGAACAGAGAATCTGCCCGACCACGCACATCGCCAGCATCAGCGCGGCGCCCAGCGGCGCAAAGCAGATGTTGTTGGTGATCGTGCTATACACACCGCCCACACCAGCCAGATACATGGTCCACTTTAGCCCCGGCGCGCGCAGCGCCACCGGCTTACGGCGAATAGCCAGCGCAATCAGAGAAGTGACCAACCCCGCGACATGAATCAGCACCACGCTGATCCATGGCCCGGTTTGGGCGGTCAAGAGACCATTGGCGGTCACCATGATAGCAATCAACGCGCCACCGAGCAGAGCCAAACCTTCGTACAACATATAATAGAAGAAACTCCTTTTGTGTTATCCTACTTTGAGGGCATATTGCTTGGGCGACGACCCCACCGCCTGGCCAAACGCGCGGATGAAATGCGCATAATCGCCAAAGCCGGATTGCTCACAAGCCTCGTGCACAGTCGCGCCATCGGTCAGCAGGCGCTTGGCAATGCTGATGCGCCGCGCGACGATGTATTTGTTGATGGTGGTGCCGGTTTCCTGCTTGAACAGGCGGCATAGGTACCCACGGCTGAGATAAAATTGCTCGGCGATGCGCTCAATGGTCAGCGGCTCGGCAATGCGCTGGTTGATATAGTCCAGCATCAGGCCGACCTGCTCGGCGCTGTGCGAGCTTTCAGCAGCGCTGGCGGCGGGGTGCTCCGGTGCGTATAGGCTGCCGATGAGCAGCATCAGCTCGGTGAAGCACGCGTTTTCTACCACATCGGCGCCGTATCCCTGCGCGTTTCCGCAACGCTTGATCAGCGACAAAAACTGCGCGCGCTCTGCGGTATTGAGATGCACGCGGTGGGAAAAACCCGGTGGCCGCCGAAAAAAGCAGGCCGACAGATCGGTTTCGGTGGTCGATAGGCTGGCCGGATACTCCGGCGAGACGCACAGCACAATGCGCTCATGGTGCTCTCCATCAGCCAGCACAGGTTTGTGCGTCTCGAACTGATTGATCACGAACAGGTCGCCGTCGCAGTTGTCGTACAACCGCCCATCCACAAAAAACTGCCGCCCGCCAGAAATCGAATAATATACTTCCAGGCAGTCGTGATTGTGCATGCTGCGCGGCTTTTCCTCGTCGGACAGGATCGCGATGGCAAACCGCTTGCTGCGTTGACTGGCAGCCACTGCGTCTGTGCAGTGGGCAAAAATCTCCACGAATCCGCACCCCCCATGCAATCGTTTGCATGGTGATCATACCGTATTAGGTGAAAAAACGCAAGTTTTTTGCGAAGAAATGCAAAGAATTTGCGATTTCGCTGTGCTATAATAACCCCATCATGTGGGGTCATGCCCCCATCACTACCACCCATCAAGGAGGAATTCTCATGAAGCTGACCATCCGCCAGCCCGCCCATTCGCAGGACGCGAAATTCTACACCACCGACCGTCTGCGCAGTGAGTTTGTGATCGAGCGCATCTTCGAGGCCGACGAAGCCGTGCTGACCTACAGCCACATTGACCGCATCATCGCTGGCGGCATCATGCCGGTGAAGGGTGCGGTAGAGTTGACCGGCAGCAAGGAGATGGCCTCAAAGTACTTCTTAGAGCGCCGCGAGCTGGGCGTGATCAATGTCGGCGGCAAGGGCCGCGTGATTGTCGATGGCGAAACCTACGAGATGAACCCGCGCGACGGCCTGTACGTCGGCATGGGCGCAAAGGAGCTGCGCTTTGAGAGCGCAAACAGCGCCGAACCGGCGAAGTTTTACCTGAACAGTGCCCCGGCGCACAAGAC
>JAVBUY010000003.1:0-2681 GCA_031554855.1 Eubacteriales bacterium | reverse complement strand
ACAGCTCGCGGTTCTCGCGCGCCCATTGCATCATGCCCTTGGCGGCATCAACATGGCACACCTGCGCACCGGCCATCGCGCAGGCCATGGTGGCGCCGCCGGTGTATGCGAACAGGTTGAGCACCTTGGGCTGCTGGCCGTTCGCTACTTCCGCGCCGACCAGCGCACGCATCCAGTCCCAGTTGACCGCTTGCTCGGGGAACAAGCCGGTGTGCTTAAAGCCGGTGGGCCGCACATAGAACTGCACATCGGCATAGGGCAGCACCCATCTTTCCGGCAGCTTGCGGAAGAACTCCCACTCGCCGCCGCCGCGCTCGCTGCGGTGGTACCACGCGTCGGCGCTGTCCCACAGCGCGGGTTGACGCTTGGGCCAGATGGTCTGCGGATCGGGGCGGCGCAGCAGCACATCGCCCCAGCGTTCCAGCTTTTCCCCATCGCCAGTGTCCAACACTTCATAGCTTGTCCATTGATCGGCCAGCAGCATGCGGATCCTCCGTCCTTGCGTTAGTCAAAAAATTGCGGCAGTACGTCGCGGTGCGCGGCGATGCGCTGCTCCACAAAGTCCAGCGCGTACAGCCGGTCGATGCCGTCTAGCGCGGGCAGCAGCTCCACCGTCTCGCGCAGCGCGGTGCGATCGCCGAACCAGGCGGCGCGCGCCGCGCACCGGCAGGCCTCACCATGCTGGACGATCAGGTCGCGCAGTGGCAATGGCATGTTGAGCGCGGGTGCGTCCACCAGCGAACCGCGGCAACAGGGCAGCGGCACTTGCACCACAATGCCTGATGGCACATCGGGCAGGTAGGCCGGGGTGTTGGGCAGCATGAGCCCCGCCAGCAGGCCCTGGCCCTCCCCGATCAGCGACAGCGCGCCCATGCCGAAGTGAATGCCGCAGGTCGGCATCATGGTCGCCCAGGCAGCCCGCCCTTTTGCGCTGAGGCCTTCGGTAGCGACGGTGGCCAGTGCGGTCAGCCGGTCGCGCTGGAAGGCCGGTGTGCCCGGCATCGGCAGGTCGTCGTAGCGCGGGGAATCGGCCATATCGGGCAGACGGTCGGTGTGGTAGCGCAGGTCGCCCACCGGCACCGCGCCATAGACGCTCAGGATGTGTGCGGGCAGCGTGCCCCACGCGCCGTCCATGATTTTCCGCTCGATCTCGGGCAACAGATCCGCGTTGGTATCCGGTTCTCGCGCGTCCAGCAGGTATGGCGCACCCGCGATGCCCGCGATGGCCAAATGTGCATGCTGGATGCCTACGCCCAGCAGATTACATACTGCGTGCTGGCCGCGCAGCGCGTTTTCCGCGCCGGTGCCATACGCGCGCACGCCGCCAAAATCGTTGACGGCTTGCGCGGCGATGTCCAGCGGCGGGGTGCGCAGCAGCAGCAGCGCTTTCGGGCAGACCACGCGCATGCTGTCACTGATCGCACGCAGCATGTGGCCGGAGCGCAGCCCCACCAACAGCCCGCCCAGCCCGCCGAACGCGCGCGCCTGCGCGCCCAGGCCGATGCCCTCCATGGCCTGCTTATCGGCATGCCAGCGCACAGGGTCGGGCGTCTTGGGGCACAGCAGCACCATGTCCGCGCCGGGCAGCGCCGCGTGGATATTGCGCGTACCGGTGATGTCCACCGGATTGTCGGCGGCGCGCGCAATGGCCTGCGCCACCGTTAGGTGGAGCTGAAGCAGCTCGGGGTTGAGTTCCACGATGGTCAGTTCGCGCACGACATGGGTTTCCAGCAGGAAATCGTTGAGCACAATCGGCAGGATGTCATAGGGACTCGCGCCGATGACCACCACTTTCATTTGGTCACACCTTCCAAATTGCCAGAATAGCCCGCAGGCCGTTGATGTTCCATTCTTTCTTGATCGCGCCGTCCGCGCCGTGGCTGGGCGCCAGCTGGTCGGCCAGCACGGCGGCCTGGATCTGCGACGCGTATTTGTGGATGACCACCGCCAGCTCGACGTCGGCCTGATAGCCCACGCCGATGTGATCGGTGACCTCAAAGTCGGATTCCTTGCGCATGGTTTGCAGCTTGCTGATGACCTCGCGCGCAAAGCCCTCTTCCAGCAGTTCTTCGGTCAGGTTGGTGTCCAGCACGACGGTGACGCCGCGATCCATCTCGGCGACAAAGCCGGGCTTTTGCATCGGTTCGGTCAGCACATCGTCCTGCGCCAGCGACACATCGGTCCCGTTCAGCGCAAAGTCCAGCGTCTTGCCCGCGGCGAACAGATCGACCACGTCGTTGCCGTCCAGCGTATTAAGGTGTTGGCCGATCGCGCCCAGCAGCTTGCCGTACTTCGGGCCCAGCGTGCGCATCTGCGGCTTGAGCTGGTATGTGGTGAAGGCGCGGGTGTCGTCGGTAAAGCGCACTTGCTTGACATTCAGCTCGTCGGCAGCCAGCGCGGCGAACTGCTCGGGCAGCGTCGCACCGCGCACATACAGCGCAGGCGCGGGCTGGCGGGTCTTGATGTTGGCGCTGGCGCGGCATGCGCGACCCAACTGCACTACCTGCACCAGCGCGCCCATGTGCTGTTCCAGCGCTTCGTCGATGCGCGCGCTATCGCAGACCGGGAACGCGGCCAGGTGCACCGATTCCGGCGCGGAGACATTTACCGAGCACACCAGGTTGCGATAGATCTGCTCGGACAAGAAGGGCACGAATGGCGCGATCAGGCGGCTGACATTC
>JAVBUY010000006.1:0-6717 GCA_031554855.1 Eubacteriales bacterium | reverse complement strand
CCGTGCCCGCCGCGCTGAGCACCAGCGCGAACGCCAGCGCAAAGGAAAGGACCCGCGCAAACTTTTTCATGACAAAACCCTCCTATAATTGTAGATGCGCTCCGCGTGGGCGCGACTTTGACATCATTATAACGAGAAAAGCACGGCGCGGCGGACAATCCAAAAATTGCTTAATGAATCTAGAATAATCGTACAGATTGGCAGCGGGCGCGCGCAAAGCCGCCGTGCGCGCGGGCGGCGTTTCATGCTATAATACGGGGACAGACGCGCGCAAGAGGGGGGAGCAGCACCCGTGAAAATGAAGGTCGTGGCCATTGTCGCCAGCCTGGTGCTGGTGTTTTCCAGCCTGATTGCGCTGCTGTGGGGCTGGACGTACAACGACCGGCTGATCACGCTGCACTCCACCTACGCGATGCAGGCCACCGACAGCGCCGGTGAAACCATCGAGCAGCGGCTGCGCAGCATCTACTTGCTTGCGTATGGGTTGCGCTTTAACGAGTCGATCGCCGATGCGCTGCGCAAGGCCGATGATCCACAGAATATCGTGTCGCTGACCGACATGGGCGTGGTGGCGCAGACGCTGTCCACCGTGCTGCTCAACGCAGAGTATGTGACCGACGCCGCACTGGTGTCGGAAAACGGCACAATGTTCTTCAGCGGTTCCAGCGAGCACCTGACGCAAGACGTGCTGCAAGCCTACATACAAAGGGCGCAGGGCAGCGATGCGTGCTGGGTGATGGAGGACGCGCGGGACGCCTATGGGTATCCGACGCTGGTGCTGCTCATGCGCGCGCGCCTGCCACGGGTCAAGCCGATGGCGTGGCTGGTGGTGCGCATTCGCTGCCGCGAGTTGCTGTACAATCTGAACAACGCCACCAGCGACCGCTCTACGCTGGTGCTGATGAACCGCGAGGGAGAAGTGCTGCATACCGAGAACTTATGGCTGTTTGACGCGACGGATCCAGCCGCGCTGGTCGCAGACCTGCCGCAGGCCATGAAGGCTGGCGGGCAGGTGAGCAAGATCTTGGGGCAGTCCTCGGTGGTGATCCAGCACCAGATGTACATCGTGCCATGGGTGAGCTATGTGGTGTTTCCGCTCAGAGAGATTTCCGGCCAGTATCGCAGCATCCTGGACTACAACCTGATGCTGCTGTTGGTGGTGCTGGTGGCGGCGATTTTGCTGACGCTGCTCATCGCCCAGCGCTTTTTGCGTGGCATCCACATCTTGACGGAGGGCGTGCAGAAAGTGCAGCAAACCGATCTGACGCTGGCACTGCCGATACACTCGCGGGACGAGGTGGGCGTGCTATATCATCGCTTCCGCGAGATGGTGGAGCGCCTGGATGGGCAAATGCAGGAGATCAAAGCAGCCGAGCGCGAAAAGCGCCTGCTAGGGCTCAAGGCGCTGCAAGCGCAGATCAATCCACACTTTTTGTACAATAGCCTCAATACCATCAAGCTGCTGGCCAAGATGCAAGGGGCGAATTCGGTGGTGGAGGCCAGCGACGCGCTGAGCAGTATCATGCAGACCAATATGTCGCGGCGGGAATACGTGACGTTCGCCGAGGAGGCGGAATATCTCCGCCAGTATATCGCGCTGAAAGAGTATCAGACCGCGGACCGCATTCGGTTTATTGTGGAGCTGGAAGAGGGCACGGAGTATTGCTATATCATGCGCATGCTGTTGCAGCCGCTGGTGGAAAACGCGCTCAAGCACGGCGGCATCATGGACATGCCCGGCGGCTATGTGTCGGTGCGCGTGTACGCGGAGCATCAGGACATCCGCGTGGACGTGGAGGACAACGGAAAGGGCCTGAGCGAGCAGGAATGCCAGCAGATCCTGGCGGGGTTGAAGGACACCGAGAGCATCGGCCTGTTCAATATTACCCAGCGCATCCGCCTGCACCATGGCGAGCCTTACGGTGTGTGCATTTCCGGAGAAAAGGGCGTCTATACGTGCGTGTCTCTGCTGTTGCCCAAACTGACCAAAATGGAGGATCCGCATGATTAATGTGCTGCTGGTAGAGGACGAACTGCTGGCGCGCATGTCGCTGCGCACCTTGATCGACTGGGAGCGGCACGGCTATCAGATCGTGGGGGAGTGCGCCGACGGCGACCAGGCTGTGCCGATGATCGAAAAACTGGAGCCGCACATCGTCATCACCGACGTTAAAATGGAGCGCATGCAGGGGCATGAGCTGGTGCGCCATCTGCACCGGCATGCGCCGCATATCTGCGCCATCGTGCTCAGCGGGTATGGCGATTATCAGTACGTTCGCGATACGCTGAAGCACAACGCGGTGGATTATCTGATCAAGAATGAGCTGACGCCGGAGCTTCTGCTGGAGACGCTGGAGAAGGCCAAACAGCGCCTGGCGCTCGGACTGGATATTGAGCGCAGCGAGGACAATTTGCAGGCGCTGCGGCAACAGTTTGTGTTGCAGCTGGTCAGCGGCCAGTATATGGGCGACGAGGCGGCGATTCGTGATCGCCTGCGGCGACTGCGCATTCGCATGGGTACCGCGCGCGTTTTGCCGGTGCTGGTGCAGTATCAGCCGCAAACCGATGATGCCTTCCCGCCGGATATTCGCAAAAGCGTGTCCCTCAGCTTTGCCGTGTGCAATGTGGTGGACGAGATCCTGCGCGAGCAGGCAAACGGCGTGGTGGTCTCGCTGGAAAATGCGCACGCGCTGGTGCTGGTGTCATTTGACGAGGCAACAGGCAAGAGCAAGAGCCAGGTGGAGGAGAGCTTGGGGAAGTTGCTGCGGCGCATTGATTTTTGCCTGGAGAAGTTTTTGAAGCTGCGCGCCGAGTTTTGTGTGGGGCGTATGGCGCGCCTACATGCCATCGACGAGAGCTATGCGGACATGGTGCAGCAGCAGGGTCGCGGCAGTGCGACGCACACGGCGCAGATGACGCAGATCAAATCACCCGCCGTCGATGCCGAAGATGAAAAGCAGCGGGCGCAGTTGCGCGCCTACTCGCCACCGGTGCGCAGCGCACTGGCGATGATTCGCGAGAGCTTTCGTGACCCGCTGTCCTTGACCGCCATCGCCGACAAGCTGGACATGAACAGTTCGTATCTCAGTACGCTGTTCAAGGCGGAGATGGGGATCGGCTTTGCGGAATGCCTGGCGGATGTGCGCCTGGAGCATGCCCGCTTGCTGATGGAACAGACCGACATGAAGCTCAAAAGCATTATCAGCGAATCGGGGTTTTTCAGCTACCAATACTTTTTCGGCCTGTTCAAGAAGCGCTTTGGCTTGACCCCGGGAGAATACATGCGCCAGGAGCGAAAGCATGGGGAGAGCTAGTTGCCTTTGCGTCATCTGCAATTCCTGGGTTTGTTGAACCTATCCGATGGAGCCTGCCAGCCTCTAGTGTCGAATGGTTTCGGGCTTGTTCGAGGCAAAAGGGGAGCAGTCGTTCAATTCCGTTGAATCTGCGCTAAAATCCGTAGATCTGCCGATCCAGGCGTGCGTTGTTCGCAATCTCCGCATCGGTCAATGCGCGGTTGTAGATCCTTACCTCGTAGATGCGGCCATAAAACACCTGCCGCACGTCGAGAATTGCAGGATTGCCCGAGAGGTTGACCGTATGCTGGGGAAGTTGCACAAACAAGGGGGCAATGCGCGCGGCGCGGTAGTTCACTGCGCCGTTATAAAAAATGGCCTTGGTGCCGTTTTGTGCTGGAATCGAGCTGAAAGGGGATACCGGCATCGATGCGGTATAGATTGTATTGGCCGTCAGCGTTCTGCGGTTGACCGTCACAAAGGTGCTGGTCTCCTCCACCAGATAGCTGGCATTCATGGCGGACATTTCCAGCGCGACGGTGGTGAACGGTGCGGTGGGGACGGCATCGATGCCGATGATATCGCCGCCATTGGAACTGTCCGCGCCTGTGTAGGGCATAAACACGACTTCCATCGTGCTGTGCTCGGGCGAAAAAATAGCAGGCAACGGAGAAGAAAGCCAAGCAAAATGCGTTTGATTGACTTTCAGGCTCTCAAAGTAATTGGGCCCCCATTGCCGCGTCCCTGGCAACAGCGGCGAGCTGATGAACAGATCGGCATCGCCGATTAGGTCCTCCCAAATCAGGGTGGAAGAGCTGTGCCCCGCCGCCGTATTGTACAGCCCCTGATATCGAGCGACCAGGCCGCTGGTTGCATACGCGTCCCATGCGACAATTTCTCTTCGCTGTTGCAGCATGCTATCCTCTGGCCTTCATGTCAAAAGCCCATCGTATTTCGCCATTATTCAGGCGGATACCCTTCACCCAGATCTCGTTGACGCCCAGCGGCAGGGGCATGGGCGGCGTGAAAAAGACGCCGCCTATCCATGCTTGCGCGCCGACAGCCAGCACCTGGATAGAGGAATACGCGGAGTTTTCCGACCCTTCGATAAACGTGGGCAGCACGATGGTAAAGCCGCCCTGCACCACCATCCTGCCGATGCTGTCGTTCAGCAGCGCTATGGTGCCACCCGGGGGAATCAAGCCATAATCGACGACAATAGGCGTATGTAGGCTGATTTGCAGGTCTGTGTATGCGGCGGCTACGGCCAGGATGGCGCTGGTGTCAGCGGGCGGACCCTGCGGACCGATCTCGCCCTGGGGGCCCTGTATGCCTTGCGGGCCGGGGATGCCCTGCGCGCCTATGTCTCCCTGTGGGCCCTGTATGCCTTGGGGGCCTGGGATGCCCTGTGAGCCTATTTCGCCCTGCGGACCCTGTGCGCCCTGGGGGCCTGGGACGCCTTGCGGGCCAGCCGGGCCGACCTGCCCGGGCACGCCTTGGGATCCCATGGGCCCTGCTGGTCCAGGCTCGCCTTGCGGCCCCGGGCATCCGAGACATCCGAAGCGTTCCGCCGACAGAACAGGCCTTGCCACGTTAGGTGGGCACGCAAAGTTCATGGGACGCGCACAATGGGTATACCGCCGATTGTTTGGCTGCATGGGCAAGGGAATCCCCCCTCATGCTACAACATATTCGGCTGTCAGGAAGTGGTGTGCATCCTGTGAATCGCAGCAACCTGAAAACAAAAAGATCCCGTTGCGCAGACAGTTCCGCGCAACGGGATGCTTTGTATGGGGGAGGGGTGTGGGCTAGTCGAGGAATTCGACCTGCTCTTCGCCGCCAGCTTCCGCACCGGTATCCGGGGCCGCTTCCGGCCGCGGCTCGCCCAGATAGGCGTACAGCAGCGCGCTGGCAAAGCTGAAATTGGCATTGGGGCGATAGTCTTGCAGGTCGGGGCGGAAGAAATCGAAGTACACATTGGAGTATAGCGGCGCTAATGGCAAGACCTCCACAAAGCGCTGCTGGAACTTGAACCACTTCTTCAGATACCCTTCCTGGTCATCCGGCGCGGTCTTGCGCATCGCGTCGGCCAGGCGCATCAGTTGCTCATCCTGGATGCCTGTGGTATTGAACACGCCCTGATACGCCGGATCGGTCGAGAAGGTGTAGTAGGGGTCGTATACCATGTTGAAGTTGGTGGCGCCAAAGAACATGTCGTAGCCGCGATCGAGCTGGCGATAGTAGCGCTGGAGCAGCTCCGCGTAGGGAAGTTCATCCACGATCAGATCAAAACCGGCCTGGGGCATGCTCTCTTGCAACATTTTGGCAAGATATTTGCCCGCGTTGGAGTTGTCGGGAACCGCCATGCGGATGCTGAGCTTTTCCAGCGAGCCATCCGCAGCCTTGCGGAAGCGCACGCCGCCCAGCGCTTCGTCATAGGGCGTGCCGTCCTCATGCAGTGTCCAGCCATCCTGTTCCAGCAAACCCAGCGCGGCGTTGGGGTTGACTGCATACTGCGAGAGCGTCAACAGTTCGTCGCCCATATCGGCTGCCATCCATTGGCCGTAACCGAAGAAGCCGTAGCTAACCAACCCGTATCCACGCAGGAACTTGTCAACCAATGCCTGCTCGTCTACGCACAGCGCGATGGCTCTGCGCATATTCGCAGACTGCGTGAGCCCCGCCTCGCAGACAAAGCTGAGGAAGCTCAAGCCGGTGCGCAAGTAGTTGCTGTATCCCAGGTCGCCACCTTGCATGGCGGACATCCCCAGGTCGATCTGATCGCCATCAGAGATTTTGTTGACCAGGTCCAGCTCGCCGGAGGTCAGCTTCGCGATGATCTCATCCTGGCGAACAGTCTGAATGGTCAGGCGCTGGATGCTGGGTTTTTGGCCCTCGTAGTTACCGATATAGTAGGGGTTGATCGCGAGCGTGGCCACATGGGATTCGCGATCAAACGACTCGAGCACATAGGGGCCGCAGGTGAGCTGGGGGAACAACCGATACCCCGCATCGGGGTCGAGCACGGTTTTTTGCAGCAGCTCGACGCTGAATGGGCCGGTGATGTACGCACCTTTGCCGTCGTCGGCCACGTCGCAATCCGGCGCAATCACCGACATCGGATACGGCTGGATGTTGGCCAGCGCCAGCTCGTAATAATACGGCAGGAATTGCTTGGAGATGGTGATGCTGAATACATCGTCGGAGATCAAGCGAACGCCGCTGAATTGTGCCTGGGCGCTGTCCTTTCGGATGCCGTCCACGTACTTCTGAAAGCCGCTCAGGTGCGCCATGGCACCAGGCACGCCGCCCAGATCCGTCATGCGCGGGTCGGCCAGAAGCAGCGCAGAGAATACATAATCCTTCGCGGTCAGCTTACTGCCGTCGCAGTAGGCCAGCGTATCGTTCAGGGTAAAGGTATAGG
>JAVBUY010000165.1:0-8645 GCA_031554855.1 Eubacteriales bacterium | reverse complement strand
TTGCAGCGATTACGACCTGCGTATCGACGCGATCACCGGCGAGCTGATCACCACCTATGACCAGTTGCTCTATCGAGACTAGACCTCCTGTCATATCGATCTTCCCCGCCTCCGTCAACCCCATTGGGACTGATGGAGGCTTTTGTATGACCGCCGTATGCCGCCTATGGTATGATCAATCTGTCATCGCAATGATGCAAGGGGGGACATAAGTTCTGTAAAAGCCCAGAGACGGAATTCATACAAAAAGAGAACGGCTGGCTGGTGGTCCGGGCGCAGACCGGGGCATTGCAGGATTCCTTTGACCTCGCAGAACTAGACGCTATGTGCCGCAGATCTTTGGGTCGGATGCGGTTCGATAATTGGCCACGAGGGAAGCGCTGCGAGCGCGAGGCATTTCGGTGAAAGACCACCTGCTTGCATTTTCCCCCGAGTTGCGTGCTCGCCGGTCGTTTGGCGTGTTAGTTTCAATGAAGAGCCGTATCGCTTAGCTTTGCGATACGGCTCTGGTTCTCGGATACTCTATTGACAACTGCCCTTAGTCAGTGGTTTGTTGGTTTTACTGTCTTATAGAGGACTGCCCTTACGAGGAATCTTTTTTTATGAATTTATCACCGATCGGCGCGAAGCGAATTGCAGCACCGCTCAGCCGCTTATCCCCGCACCAGCTCAACCAGCGGGCTGCTCTCTTCCACCTGCACGCGCTGAATCTTCGCGCCCAGCGAGATCAGCTTCTCGGCCAGCTGCTCATAGCCACGGTCGATGTAGTGCGTGTTGGCGATTTCGGTGACGCCCTCGGCCATCAGCCCGGCAATCACCATCGCTGCGCCTGCGCGCAAGTCGGTGGCATATACCGATGCGCCAAACAGGCTGTGCACGCCCTCGATCATCGCGACGCGGTCCATCACACGCACATTGGCGCCCATGCGCTGGAATTCCGCCAGGTGGCGGAAGCGATTCTCAAAGATGTTTTCGGTAACCATGCTGGTGCCGCGCGCAGTGGTGAGCAGCGCGGTCATCGGCTGCTGCAAATCGGTCGGGAAGCCCGGGTACACCTGCGTCTTAATGTTGACCGCGCGGTGATCGCCATTGGAACGGACGTGGATCGCATCGTCGTGCTCTTTGACATACGCGCCCATCTCGAGCAGCTTGGCCGACAGCGACTCCATATGCGTAGGGATGCAGCCGCGAATGGTTACGTCGCCGTGCGTGGCGGCAGCGGCGATCATCAGCGTACCGGTTTCGATCTGATCGGGAATCACGGTATACGTGCAGCCGCGCAGGCGAGGGACGCCTTGGATGCGAATCACGTCGGTGCCCGCGCCCTTGATGCGCGCGCCCATGCTGTTGAGGAAGTTGGCGGTATCGACGATATGTGGTTCCTTCGCGGCGTTGTAGATGATGGTTTGGCCAACCGCGCGGGTGGCGGCCAGCATGATGTTGATTGTGCCGCCGACCGTGACTAAATCGAGGAACACATCAGCGCCGGTCAGCTGCGCCGCCTGAGCGCGCACAAAGTCGCCAACGCAGTCCACTGTCGCGCCCAGCGCGCGCATGCCCTTGATGTGCTGGTCGATGGGGCGTGCGCCTATGACGCAGCCACCAGGATAGGGCACCTCCGCGCGGCCGAGGCGGCCGAGCAGTGCGCCGATCAAGTACGAGGAGGCGCGCATGCGCTGCGCGAGCTGTGGCGGAACGATATGCCCCTGCACCGACCGGGGGTCAATGCGCATCGTGCGATCGGAAAATTCTACCTTTGCGCCCAGCAGACGCAAGATGTCGGCCAGCGCGTGCACGTCGTCGATATCCGGCAGATTGTCGATGACGCAGGGTTCATCCGACAATAGCGCGGCGGGGATGATGGCAACTGCGGTGTTCTTGCCGCCGCTGACACTGACCACACCTTCCAGCCGCGCGCCGCCGGTGATCTGTAGCTTTTCGACGATAGGCACGGTGCGCATCCCCCCTCTCCGCAAAAATGGCGCTACTGCCACAGTATATCCAATTTAGTCATTATACACGCCTGACGGGTACTTGGCAAGTCGGTGGAAAATGCGTAATATCCACGCAAAAAAGGCGAAAGCCCTATGCGCACGCTGCGAAGCGTGGTATAATAAACTGGTTTAAGCTCGATATTTGCGCGGAATCATGATCGGCGGGAAGGATGATCGCTTGACTACCGCATCCAACGACCCTGGCGGGAAGCAGTCCGCATGGGTGGCCATTCACATGGCGCGTAGCGAGCAGGCGGCCTTTGCGGCGCGCGATGTGCTGACCGCAGAGGGATTCCTGGTGCGCGTGCACCCGGTGTTTAAGGGCGTTTCCGCGCAGGAGAATATCTATGAAATCCAGGTGCTGCGTGCCGAAATGCAGGAAGCGCGCGCGGCGCTGGTCGAGCGCGGAATTTCCTAGCGATTGCGCAGAGCAGATACAACCACAAGTGAGGATGGATGAACTCATGGCAACCAAACGAATCGGCATATTGACCTCCGGCGGCGACGCGCCGGGCATGAACGCGGCGGTGGTATCGGTGGCACGCAGCGCGGCGCTATATGGCATGTCGCTGGTCGGCATCAAGCGCGGCTATAACGGCCTGCTGGGCCGCAGCAAGAAAGCCTCCGACGATATCGAAGAGCTGGATTTGGACACGGTGCTGGACATCGCGGATCAACCCGGCACGTATCTGCGCACCGCGCGCTGCGAGGAGTTCAAGGATCCCGCGTGGCGCGCCAAGGCGGTGGAGAATATCCACAAGCTACGGCTGGAGGGTCTGGTCGTGATCGGCGGCGATGGCAGCTACCAGGGCGCGATGCGCCTGTGCGAACTAGGCGTACCCACGGTGGGCATCCCGGGTACCATCGACAATGACCTGGCCTATACCGAGATGACGCTGGGCTATGATACCGCGGTGAACTCGTGCGTCAATGACATCCGCGCGATCCGCGCGACCTCCCGCTCGCACGATCGTCCGGCGGTGGTCGAGGTCATGGGTCGCGACTGCGGTGACATCGCGCTGAAGGCGGCGGTTAGCACCGGCTCGGAGATTGTCATCGTGCCCGAGGTGCGCTGGAGCATCGACGAGGTGGCGGACCGGCTGAACAAGCTGATCGCGCGTGGCAATAACCGCGTGACCGTCGTTGTCGCCGAGGGCGCGTATAAGAACATGGAGCCCTTCGACGTGTATGGCTACCTGACCGCGCACGGCAAGCAATGCTATCCGGGCGAGGAGATTTCGGCGCTGCGCTTGGCATCGATCTTAAAGCGCAAATGCGGCATGGTCGAGGCGCGCTCGACGGTGATCGGATATACCCAGCGCGGGCATCAGCCCAGCGCGTATGATTCCTCCTTCGCCTTTGAGGCGGGCAACCTCGCGGTGCGCCTGCTCAATAACGGCATCAGCAACCAGGTTGTCGGCATCAAGGACGGCCGCATCTTCCACCTGCCGATCGCTGAGGCGCTGGCGTGCAAGCGGCCGTTCAATAAAGAGCTGTATACCCTCGTCAATTCGCTGTAACTGGCTGGCGATACAAGCGCAACTGCGCATGTCTTGCCAGCCTCACGCAATCCCAAGCACTACGGGCGGATGAAAATTCGCCCGCGTTTTTTTAGGAGGACGCCATGTCGCAACCCCTGCAAAAAAACCAACTGCTCCCGCTGACAGTGGAGCGCTTCGGCATGGATGCCGAGGGCGTGTGCCGCACTGGTGCGCAGGGCTTTTGTGTGTTTGTGCCCGGGGCGCTGCCGTCGGAGCGCATCCTGGCGCGCATCGTCAAGGTGGAGAAGCGGCACGCTTTCGCGCGGATTGAAGAAATCATTGAGTCATCGCCTGACCGTCGCGAGCCGCCCTGCCCGGTGTACAAGCGCTGCGGCGGGTGCGTCGCGCAGCACATGGCGTACGAGGCGACGCTTGCCTTCAAGCGCGCGCAGGTGCAGGATTGCCTATCGCGCATCGGCGGGCTGGACATCGCCGTGCCCGAAGTGCTGGGCATGGCCGATCCCTGGCGCTATCGCAACAAAGGCGCATATCCGGTGGCCGGACAGGCCGATGCGCCTCGCATCGGGTTTTACGCGCCGCGCACGCACGAGGTGATCGACGCCCCGGGCGGCTGCCTGATCCAGCGCGCCGAGGCCGACGCGGCAGTGGCGGTCGTGCGGCGCTGGATCACGGAGCATCGTGTCGCGCCCTACGACGAGCTGACGCACAGCGGTATCGTGCGCCACATCCTGGTGCGCAGCACGCAGGCGGGCCAAGTGATGCTCGTGTTGGTCACGCGCACTGCCGATCTGCCGCGCCAGGCCGAGCTGGTCGCGGCGCTGCGTCGCGAGGTGCCCGCTATCGCTTCGATCCAGCAGAATATCAACGACCAGCGCGGCAATGTAATCCTAGGCAAGCGGATGATCACGCTATGGGGCGCGGACACGCTGGAGGAAACGCTGCACGGCCTGACCTTCCGCGTGTCGGCGCAGTCGTTCTTCCAGGTCAATCCGGTGCAGACCGAGGCGCTCTATGCGCTGGCGCTAGACTACGCGCAGTTGACCGGCAGCGAAACCGTGATCGATGCCTACTGCGGCGCGGGGACGATCTCGCTGCTGCTGGCGCGGCATGCGCGCAAGGTAATCGGCATCGAGGTTGTGCCCGAAGCCATCGCCGATGCGCGGCACAACGCCCGCGCGAACGGCATCGGCAACGCGGAATTTCTCTGCGCCGAAGCGGAGCGCGCGCTGCCGGAGCTGGTGTTGCAAGGCTTAGCCCCCGATGTGGTGGTGGTGGATCCGCCGCGCAAGGGCTGCGATCCCGCGCTGCTCGACGCGGTGCTGGCCGCGAAACCTGCGCGCGTGGTGTATGTGTCGTGCAATCCGGCGACGCTGGCGCGCGACGCGGCACACCTTGCGGCGGGCGGCTATACGGCGACCAAAGTGCAGCCGGTCGATATGTTCTGCTGGGCGGGCGGGATCGAGACGGTGCTGTTGATGGAGAGGGGCGGCTGAACTGCCTTGCGCATTGCTTCGCGGTGGTGCGTGAAGCAAGTACAGAAAAGACAAAAGAATTCCTCGCTCTGCGCTAAGCGGAGCGAGGAATCTCTTATGTCTGTCTACCCTTCCCGATACGCCGGGTCTAGCGCTTTCAGCTCGCGGTAGGTGTCAATTTCCACAATATCCTCAAATGAGCACTCGCGGATGGCGATCTGATACGACTTGCTGTAGTATTCCAGCGCGACCTGATCCCAATAGCGCTCTTTGCCGCCCGGCCGCTCATAGACTTCCTTGATGTGTTCGGCCAGGCGCGCGCCATCGGCCGCGTCCCAATAGGAAATGCCAAACATGTGGTGGCAATGCGTGCCGCCGACGCCGACCTTGGTGATGTATCCGCCGCTGGAATAAAAGCACCAGTCGTCTGTGGATTCTACCGGCACGCCCAGATAATTCGAGCTGTACTGATATTTGGTGATCAGCGCCGGATTATAGAGCACCAAATCGCCCTCGAGCACGTACGCGTTTTGCAGCAGATAGCGCACGCACATAATGGAGGAAATATTGTTGCTCTCGTTGTAGGCCGGATTCTCCACGAACTGAATGCTCGGGTATTTATAGCGCAGCGCGTCGAACTGCTCACCCATGTAGCCGCGCACGATGATGATCTCCTCGATGCCGGCGGCGACCACCGCGTCGAGCAGCGATTCGATGATGCGCTTGCCATGCACGCGTACCAGCGGCTTGGGTGTATTGAGCGTGATGGGCACCAGGCGTGAGCCAAATCCAGCGGCCAGGAAGATAGCGCGCTTGACCCGATAGGGTGCCAGCGCGGTCAGCCCTGTCTCAGTGATGTGCCCATTCACGATATAGCCCGATTCCTTGAGCTCATTGAAAATACGATTGACCGTGCCGATGGAACGGTCGAGCTGCATAGCCATCTCACGTTGCGTGGGTGCGCCCTGGCGCTCGATCAGCGTCAGAATATCGAATTGATTCTTGGTCAGCTGCATGGGGAGTTCAACCTTCTTCACAATATGATAAAAAATGTGCGTGGAGGAGGGGAATATCGTCAGGCGCTTTGTGCCGTGCGGCGTTTGATGAGCGCGGCCAGTCCCTTGACCGATAGATTCACCGCCAGGATCAGCAGCGATACAAAGGCCATGCTTTCGCGCATCATGGTGTTCTCGAAGCTGGGGATCATCAGCGCCAGGGGTCGTGTATCCGCATTGGCCAGGAAGGAAACCGCCGAGATGGTCATCATCGCGTTGACGAAGAAATAGGCGAACGCTTCGATGATGGTGGTGCGGGTGCGTGGCACCAACACGTCCACCGCGATGCGAAAGCGGCTTAGGCCCAGCGTCGCGCCGACCAGCTCCAGATTGCCGTGGATTTTGCCCAGCGTGTTGTAGAGCATCAGATACGGCGAGGCGAAGAAGTGGACCAGATTGACGAGCACCAGGATGGCCAGCGTGCTATACAGGAAGCTGCCACGGAAGAACAGCGCGTACGACAGACCGAGCACCAGGCCCGGGATGGCCAGCGAGATGATGGAGATCAGATGCAGCGCGCGCGAGAGGCGCGAACGCATGCGCGCAGTGAAGTAGGCAATGATCCAGGCGACTGCAACGCCGATGCACGCGACCAGCGCGGAGATGATCAGCGAATTGAGCAGGTAGCGGCCGCCGTCCATCTGGAAGGTTCGGGTGATGTGCGTGAGCGTGGGGGTGAGGCGCAGCGGGTACTTGTCCGCGAAGGTCAGCACCGCGAAAGAAGCGATGGGCAGCAACACGCACACCGATACAAAACCGCACAACAGATAGGCGAAGACCTTTGCTCCCAGGCCTTGCTTGCGCGCATAGGGACGGGTCACATAGCTGGTGTTGCCGGGATCGCGGCTCAAGAGGTCGATCAGGAACGCGACCAGCGCGGGCACCAGCAGCACCAGGCCGATCACACTGCCCTTGGCAAAGTCCATGCCCTCGATCACGTCCTGATACATCATCACCGGCAGCGTCATCGTCTCGTGCGTGCCCAGCATCAGCGGCACGCCGTAGTCGGTGATGATCAGCGTAAAGATAGAGAAAAACACCGCGATCATCGGGCGGCGCAGGTACGGCAGCGTGATGGCGGTGAGCTGACGCGGCGCGGAAATGCCCAGCACCGCCGCCGCCTCGTAGGGCGAACTGTCCTCATACTTGAAGATATCGACCAGCATCAGAAAAGCCACGGGGAATGAATACATCACCGAGCCAAGCACCACGCCCCAGAAGCCGTAGATGTCGCTGCCCAAGTGCAGCAGATTGGTTAGTACACCGTTGGCGCCAAACAGCACGATCAGCCCCATGCCGTGCGACACCGAGGGGATCAGCATGGGCAGCGTGAGCAGCAGCATCCATAGCCCACGCAGGCGGATGTCGATGCGCGTGACGCACCAGGCCAGCGCCAGCGCCAGCGCCACCGACAGCAGCATGCCTACGCTGGCGATGGCGACCGAATCCCACAGCGCGGATAAAAACCGCGCCGAGCGCAGAATCGACAGGGCACTGGTGCCGACGATGGTGGATAGCATGCGCAGCAGCGGCAGGAGGATGGACGCGACCATCACAGCCATCAGCAGCAGCTTGGTGGCCGTGGAGAACTGGAATCGCTTCTGCGCGGTGCGCATGGTGGTTTGCATGGCGTGTGTCCTTTCCGGGAGCGGTTACTGCGCGGTGCGCAGGTTGTATTGGCTGAGCGCGCTGGCCTTGATGCGCAGGTTGTCGCACACAAAGCGATCGACGAACGCATTGGCCGGATGGGAAAGAATGCGCTCGGGCGTATCCATTTGCTGGATGGTGCCTGCGTCCATCACAATGATTCGGTCGGACATCGCGAAGGCCTCTTCCTGATCGTGCGTGATGTAGAGCATGGTGGTACCGAATTCCGCAGCCAGCGCCTTCAGTTCGCCGCGCAAGGACAGGCGGGTTTCAGCATCCAGCGCAGACATCGGCTCGTCCAGCAGGATGATATCCGGATTGACCGCCAGCGTGCGCGCGATGGCGACGCGCTGCTGCTGCCCACCGGAGAGCTTGACCGGCCGCTTGTCTTTCTGCTCGGTCAGGCCGACACGATCGATGAGCGACAGCGCATCTTTGCGCGCGTCCTTCTTGCGCTGCGGGTTGTGCTTGAGCGCATACTCCACGTTGCCCAGCACAGTCATGTTTTCGAATAGCGCATAGTTCTGGAACACGATGCCCATGCCGCGCTTGGCCGGTGGCAGCTCGGTGATGTCGGCGCCATCCTTGTAGATGTGTCCGGCGTCGGGCGCGAGCAGGCCGACCAGGATGCGCAGAATGGTGGTTTTTCCGCAGCCCGAGGCGCCCAGGATGGAGATGGTCTCTCCCTCCTGGACGGAAAAGCTGATGTCACGCAGCACCTGTTGGTGGCCAAAGTGCATGGCCAGGTGCTCCACTTGCAGTTTGGGGGTCATGGATCCGTTGCTCATTGCGCCTTCCATTTCTCCTGCAACCGCGTTTTCTCTTCGAGCGTGTTGCCGGACATATCGGCGTACGGAATGTTCGCCGGATAGTTTTCGATGGTGAAATCCTCGGCCTTGTAGATCTTCTCGGGATAGTACTTCACTTTGTCCTCGCGCACCAGCGTGGACACAAAGTAGTCGAATACTTCTTTGA
>JAVBUY010000206.1:0-8476 GCA_031554855.1 Eubacteriales bacterium | reverse complement strand
GGAGGAGACGCTGCATCAGCGCGTGATTGGTCAGGACGAGGCAGTGGGCGCGATTGCCCGCGCAATCCGCCGTGCGCGCGCCGGGCTGAAAGATCCCAAGCGACCGATCGGCTCGTTCATCTTCCTCGGCCCGACCGGCGTGGGCAAAACCGAGCTGTGCCGCGCGCTGGGTGAGGCGATGTTTGGCGATGAGAACGCGATGATCCGCGTGGATATGTCCGAATACATGGAGAAGCACGCCGTCAGCCGCATGGTCGGCTCGCCGCCGGGCTATGTGGGCTACGACGAGGGTGGCCAGCTCACCGAGAAGGTGCGCCGCAAGCCTTACAGCGTCGTACTGTTTGACGAGATCGAAAAGGCGCATCCCGATGTGTTCAATATCCTGCTGCACATCCTGGAGGACGGCCGACTGACCGATGCGCAGGGCCGCGTGGTAGACTTCAAGAATACTGTGGTGGTCATGACCAGCAACGCTGGTGCGCACCTGCTGACCCAGCAAAAGCGCATGGGCTTTGGGGACGTTGTGAAGGACGAGATGGAGCAGGCGCGCAATTACGAGAAGATGAAGGAAACTATCTTAAGCGAGGTCAAAAACCTGTTCCGTCCGGAGTTTCTGAATCGCGTGGACGAGCTGATCGTGTTCCATCCGCTGGAACAGAGCGACATCGATCAGATCGCCACGCTGATGCTCGAGCAGGTCAAAAAGCGCCTGGCCGAGCGCGAAATCTACCTGACCATCGACGATGACGCGGTACGCCATCTCTCCAAGGAAGGCTTTGACCCGCAGTATGGCGCGCGCCCGTTGCGCCGCGCGATCCAGCGCATGGTGGAGGACGCGCTCAGCGAGGAGATTCTGGCCGGAAAAATCGCGCTTGGTGACCATGTTTGCGCACGGATGCGGGAGGGCAAGCTGGTATTTCAGAAAGAGTAAAGAAAAGGCGAAATGGCGGCTACTGCAACAGCACTTTGGCGGAAAAATACGTCTGACGCCGCAGAAAAAGCGGCGTCAGACGATGTCAAGTTGTACTGTGCGGTTTAGCGACCGAGATATGCGCGAATCGCGTCCACCACATAGGTGTGATCTTCTGTGGACGCCATGCCCGACACGGTGATGGTGCCCACTATGCCCGCGCCCTTGACCGACAGCGGGAATGAGCCGCCGGCCGCCTTGTATTGCTCGGTGGAGTGGCCGTACAACTGCGGGATGCTCGTGCCGCGATTTTGCATCATGAGCTCCATGCGCATCGAGCTCATGAAAAAATGATAGACGACATTCTCCTTGCCCATGATCCAATGGTCGTTGTTGGGCGAGGTGCCGTCAAACGCGAAGTGAAACAGCACGCGGCGATTGAGCGTGATGTGGATGGCAATGCGCTGGTTTTCTGCCTTCGCGCGGTCGATCAGTTTATGGCCGATGGCCAGCGCATCCTCGCTGGTGAAGCGGTCAAAGATCAGTTCCTGTTCGTCGGCTTGGATGGCTGCGATGCGCTGCTCTAGTTCGGTCATGGGGAGAACCCTCCTTGCGTTATGATTCCGCTTGTGCTATACTGTTTTGCGTCCGCTTTGTACCTGTAGCTCAGTTGGATAGAGCGTCAGACTCCGACTCTGAAGGCCGAAGGTTCGAATCCTTTCAGGTACGCCATGGGCAAACCCCTGTGACACAAGGTGTTGCGGGGGTTTTTTGTTATTCCGACATAGTGGTTTCGGGCTGGCTTTCGGGGATTTGACACTTTGTTTGACACTTTTTGTTTTTGGACGCTGTTTTTTCAAGCGAGGCAAGGTGTGCTGCAAGCGCATCGGTGGAGCGATCCTTGCGCTGCTCTGTGAGCTGTGCATATAGGTCGCGGGTCATGCGCGCGTCGGTGTGACCCATCCAGGATTGCGCAGTCTTTTCGTCCACACCGGCATCGTACAGGATGGTGGCGTAGGTGTAGCGCAGGTCGTGCGGCGTGAAGTGCAGCGTGTGCCAGCTATCCGGCAGCTTTCGCGGGCGCTGCTTTTCAGGATCGTAGCCGTTGGCGATCTTCTCCAGGGCTTGGAGCGCGGAGACCCACGACCGACGAAACGCGGTGTCGCTCATCGGCTCGCCGGTGGCGGTGCGCAGCATGGGGGCGTCGGGCGCAATATTCATCTCCTCGAGGGCAGAAGTCAGCGGTTCAAATACCGGCGCGGTGCGGATGCCCGCTTGCGTCTTGGTCGTGCCGCTGTTGACCATCCGGTTGCCCTCTACATGGGCTGCATCGCGGATATGAACACAAGCCTGTCCCGCGTCGTAGTCGCGTCCCAGGCGGGCTACAGCCTCTCCACGACGCATGCCGGTCATGAGCATGAGCAGCATCCACCAACCGGCGCGACGGACGCGCCAATGCTTCAAGATCGCTCGACCTCCCACGGCTCTAGCGCGCGGTGGCCGGTATAGGTGCCAGAGGGCAGCACGAGCGCAGCGGCTGGATTTGTGCGGATCAGCCCATTGCGATACGCTGCTGTGAACACCGAACGGATCGTGTCGCGCACTTTTTTGAGGAGGGACTTTGACTTTCCGGCATAGCCGCTGAGGATGGGTTGCAGGTCGATCTCTTTGACATCACGGATGCGCATCTCGCCGACGCGCTCTTTCAGCACGGTGCAAAGATCCTTATAGCTCCTGGCGTGCCCGACCGACTTGCCGACCAGATGCGCGGCTGTCCATCGGTCAATCCAATTCGACACAGTCATATCATAATCCTGCGCTGCCAAGCCATCGCGAAGTTGTTCGCGGAATGCTCGCGCCTGGGCTTGCGCGTCTGCCTTGGACTTTGTGCTGTAGAATGGCTTTTGTGTCTTTGTGCCATCTGGATTGCGCACGGTTACTCGCACGCAGTAACGGCCATCTTCGCGCAGATTTCGCCGCTTGGTGGGCTTTTGCGCTGGTGTTGGTGCTCGGCTGGGGAAAGCGACTATATTATTCATATGCATCATCCTTTCTGGTGGCGTTTAGCCGCTCGCGATACGCGGCGACGATTGCCTCAAGCTGCACAAACGTGCAGTCCTGTGGAATGTAGAGGCGGCCGTTGGCGAGCGCGTACATCAAGCGAGGATCGAGGCGGGTTTGCTGAAAAAGCTGCCGTTCGTGCACCAGGACGAGATCGCGGGCATCCTGGCGAACCTGGACGCCGAGCGCGTGGCGGGGTTGCCCAGCATGGAGGATTTGCAGAGGGCAATGGATGCGGACGGCATAGCAGGCGGTGATGATGTGGCGTGAGCATGGACAAAGGCGATCGCGCATCGGATCGCGTCGAAGCCGAGACGATGCAGCGGGTGCGGGAGGTGTATGCGGGGGCGCTCGAAACCGCGCTGCGCACCAAGAAGGATTTCTTCAAGAAGCTGGCCGATGTATACGACGGCCGCTACAAGCCGCCGTCTGGATATGACGAAGAACAGGCCAAACGCTGGCGCGACGGGTTTATCACCGAGCTGCTGCGGCAAGATGGCTTGATTCGCGACATCAGCAAGGCGCTGGCCGACGCGGGCGGGAAAGCCGCGCCGATCATCCAAAGCGCGACCGGCGAGATCTACGGCATCAATCGGCGGTTCACGGTCGGCCTGGTCGAGCAAGAGGCGCGCAAGGTTGGCGTGGAGGCGCACTTTCACCAGATCGACAAGCGGCAGATCGACATCCTGCTGCGCGAGCGGCAGACGCCCTTTTCCAAGATTGCGTACAAGAACCTGGGCAATGACCGGCAGATCGTTCGGCGGCTGACCACAGAGATGGCGCAGGCGGTGGCGCTGGGCGAGGGGAAGCCGCAGATCGTCGGGCGCATCCGCAAGGTGACCGGCCAAAGCATCGCGCAGGCGCGCAGGGTGGCGCAGACCGAGGGGGTGCGCGTGCAGTCCCAGGCGAGGCAGGACGCACTGCATGAGGCGGCGGGCATGGGGCTGATCGTCACCAAGAAGTGGTCGGCGGCCGGACGCAACACGCGCGACACGCACGCCGCGCTGGACGGGACGGAGATTCCCGAGCACGAGGCGTTCAAATCGCCCTCCGGCGCGGCGCTGATGTACCCGGGCGATCCGAGCGCGCCGGCAGAGGAAGTGATCAACTGCCAATGCGTGTTGGTGCCGGATGTGAAAACGGGGAATAACGGCAAGATTGAAAAGGGAAAGGGATCATTGGAGGCGAAAACTAAACAAGAAGCGGAGCAATACGCGAAAACACTAGGTGTACATGCGGATTATTCGAAATTCAGCGTTCGGGTTGCCAATGAAGTGAACGCGGCGCTGACAGACTACGTTGACGTGATGGGTGCAAGCCTTGATGGCTTAAAGATCACACACATTGGCAGGGGTGCATCGAGAACTGCGATGGGGCTGTACTATCCGACCCAGAACAAAATTGAGTTACGGAACGTTGCCAAAAGCACCGCAGTCGACGAATGGGCGGATGTCGCAAAGCGCATGCATGAAAGACAGTGGTGGTCAAACGGCGATAAAAGGACGGTTATTTGGCACGAGCTGGGGCACGCGACAGCCAACACCCACAAAACCGATGCAGCCGTTATCAAGAAGATCGAGGCGGTTCGCCAGGGGATCATCGACGCTTCTATGGCACTAAACAAGGCTGGAATGCACACGTCGACTAAATCTTACCTGTCTGAATACGGGATGAAGAACGTAAACGAGTTCATCGCCGAAAGCGTGGCAGAATATGTAGCGGGAAGTCCGAGAGAAACAGCGCAGAGAGTGGTCGATATCATCAAAGGAGGTGATGGCGCTTGACAATTGACCTGCTAAAATATGAACGGTATCTTGTCGAGACGCCGGAAGGCTTTGTGATCATGTCTGATGCACCCGACTGGGTTATGCGCGAGATCAAACAGGCAAATGCGATATACCAGAAAGAGTACGGTAGCAATCTGGTTGAAATCATCGAGGCGCGACAATGAACGGAAGTAGATTCGTCGATCACTCCGGCAAAGTGCGCGCGCAAATGGACGGGAACGTACAAGCGGCGCTCGCCGCGATGGGCATCAAGGCAACCAATCTGATCATCAACCAGATGCAAACCGGCTACGGTGAGGCGATCCGTCAGAGCGGCGACCTGATGCGCGATGTCGGCTATGAAATAGAGCGAAGCGCGCCCAAGGCGGTGGACATCGGCAACAGTTTGCCTTACGCGCGCTATGCGCACGACGGTATGCCCAACATGCCCGCGAGGCCATACATTCGCGACGCGATCTTTGACGGAGCGGACGAACTGAAACAGGCGGCGGTGGGGCCGCTCAAACAGGGATTCTAATACCCACATAACCCGGCATCAAGCGAGGCAAAGCATTGTCTCGCTTTTTGCATACCGCAAAACTATCGCGCGGCACGCAACGCCGCCCAAAGAAAGGGAGATAGCGACATGGCACTGACACGGAAATTCCTAAAGGCAATGGGCATCGACGAGGAGAAGATCGAGCAGATCATCGACGCCCACAGCGAAACGGTGACCGCGCTGAAAGGCGAAATCGAAACCGCAAGGCAGGACGGGGACGGCCTGCAAACCATCACGAAGGAGCGCGACGGGCTCAAAAAGCAGCTGGAGACGCTGCAAGCGGCCAGCGGCGACGCGGCCAAGGTACAGGCTGCGTTCGATGCGTACAAGGCGGGCGTCGAGGCTGAAAAGACTGGCGAAATAAAGACCAAAGCGGTGCTGAAAGCCCTGGAGGACAAGGGCATTCGCAAGGCCGCGCAGGCCATCATCAAGGGGCTGGATTTGTCCGCGCTGGAGATCGATGGCGAGCAAGTCAAAGGGCTGGACGCGTTTATTGCGCCGATCATCCAAGAGAACGACTGGGCGATCGAGACCACGACGACGCAGGGCGTGCCGCCGGTTAACCCGCCCAGCGGCGGCGCAAAGACCACGTATACCCGAGCGGATATCGAACGCATGTCCGCCGACGAAATCAACCGCAATTGGGCGGCAATCCAAGCATCGCTGCCCACCATGAAAGGGGTTTAGCCTATGTCTATCGCAACCTTTATTCCGCAAATGTGGAGCGCGCGCCTGATGGAATACATGCGCGCCAGTCTGGTGTACACCAACCTGTTCAACCGCAGCTATGAGGGCGACATCAAGCAGATGGGCGATACCGTCCACATCAACATGCTGTCCGAGGTGACCATCAAAAAATACACGAAGAATCAGGACATCGCTGATCCGGATCAGCTCGCCACCATTGACCAGACGCTGGTACTCGACCAGGGCGACTACTTCAACTTCTACCTGAACGACGTGGACAAGGCGCAGGCCGCCGGTGAGCTGATGGAGAAGGCGATGCAATCGGCCTCCTATGGCCTGGCCGACAAGCTCGACCGCTACCTGGCCAGCCTGCTGACCGCCGGTTCGCTGACCGCTGGCCTGGGCACGACCACGACACCGCTGTATGTGGCCAAGACCGGCGGCGACTACGACGCGTATGACCTGCTGGTGCAGATGAAAACCGCGCTGGACAAGGCCGATGTGCCCACGCAAGGCCGCAAAGTGGTCGTGCCACCCGACTTTGAGGGCGTGATGCTGCTCGATCAGCGCTTTGCGTCGGCTGGGGGCAGTAACGCCGAGCATCGCCTGCTGACCGGCCTGGTTGGTCGCGCGGCGGGCTTTGATATCTTCTCGAGCAACAACGTGCCCAACGCCAGCGGCGCGAAATTCAAAATCGTCGCGACCGTGGACGCGGTATCGACCTATGCTGACCAGATCCTGCAAACCGAGGCGTATCGCCGCGAAAAGGGCTTTGACGACGGCGTGAAGGGCCTGCATGTCTACGGCGCGAAGGTGCTGCAACCCGCCAAGGTGGCGGTGGCCACCGTGAACTTCGGCGCGAAAGCCTAAGGAGGGATCGGCGATGGCGGTGACAGTCGGCGCGGTGATGCGCGAATGCAAGAACTACTTTGAGCGTGGATTTGGCGACGGCGAGCACACCATCGCCGAGGGGTCGCTGCAACCAAACGATTCTTTGACAGCGGGCGCGTGGGTGGCCATCAAAGGCAGCGCGTTCCATGACGGTGTGTTTCGGTTGGGCGGAGGCGGCACGCTGGAGGGACTGCCCGAGGGGCTGCCGGACGAGACCTTTGTCGGGCGGGTGTGGACGCTGGGTCCGCCCGCCGACTTTCTGGCGCTGTGCGACGAGATCGCCGCGTTCGACCGGAAAACGCCGGTGTCCGGCCTGGCGTCGGAAAGCTTTGGCCAGTACAGCCGCACCATGGTTACAGGCCGAGACGGTGCAGTGCTGCATTGGCAGAGCGCCTACGCACAGCGGCTTGCCACCTGGCGGCGCATGTTCACGGAGGTGAGGGCGTAATGGCGCTGGAGGACTATTTGGAGCCGTTTGTACGGCTGGTGCTGACCGAGGCGGACGACGGCATGGGCGGCAAGACACAAGCATGGACAGAGGGGGAAACGCTGGCGGCGGGCGTGGTCACAGACAGCAGCATAGAGGCGCGCATCGCGTACCAGACCGGCGCGAAGATCCTGTGCACCATCGTGGTGGGCGCGGGGGTAGCCCTGCACCAGCATGACCGCGTGCGGTGCCTGCGGGACGGGCGGGTATTTCGCATCACCAGCGACAGCGCGGACATGACCACGCCCAGCATCGCAGAGCGTCCATACGCGCAGGCAACCGCCGAGGTGGTGAGCGCATGACTGAATGGCATAAGGCGCTGTACACATTCTGGAGTGGATTTTACTGCGAAGGGCGGGTGATCGCCGCGTACGTATCCGGCGAGGTGCCGGACAGCGCGGTGTTTCCCTACATCACCTTTGAAGTGAAAGCGGGGGCGTGCTTTGGCGTCGGCCTGCTGACTGCCATCGTGTGGTGCAAGCAGGAAAGCGGCGAGAGCGTGCACGCACAGCGGGCGGCAATCTTGGACAGCATCGCGGAGGCGATCCCTGCGAGCGGGGCGCGCCTGGCGCACCCGGGCGGCATGGCGCTGCTGCACCGCAATACGGCAGACTTCATCAGCTACTACGACGACCCGACCGATCCGACCGTGAAGGGCGGGCGCGTCAGCTATCAGATTCAATACTTCAATGTATAGGAGGAAACACACATGGTGACCCCGATTCGCATGGATACTTTCAAAAAGCTGGGCTTTAACGCGGGCATTCTGCTCAAGGATTTCAACTACGCTGCCGCCACCGATGCGGCCAGCCTGGCGGCGCTGATCGCTGCCGCGATCGCCAGCGGTGAGGGCATGCTGGGTGCGACCAAGGGCGGCCTGACCGTACAGTCCGCGCTGGAGACCTGGACGCCGGAGCTGGACGGCATGCGCACGCCATTCAAGGGCGCGCGGCAGACCGCCAGCTGGGACATCAAGATCACCGGCACGCTGGTGGAGCTGACCGGCCAGAACTTCAAGGACATCCTGGGCGCGGCCGACTTCGCGAACGATGGCAAGATCACCACCGTGAGCGTGCGCGACAGCATCCAGGAGGGCGACTACATCGACAAGCTGG
>JAVBUY010000202.1:0-5815 GCA_031554855.1 Eubacteriales bacterium | reverse complement strand
GGCTGCACATGCTGCTGCCACCAGCCCACCGGCGCAGGCGGATCGCCCGCCACCGCCTCGGCCACCACCGACTCGGCATACGGCAGCGGCGGCAGCGACGCCGGGTTCTCGGCGGTCATCACCGCCTCCACCACCTTGCCGTTGCGCAGCATCAGCGCTGGCGCCTGCCAAATACAGAACACCAGCAATAGCAGTGTCACGTTGCGGAAGTACAGGCCGAGCAGTAGCCGGGCGTAGGTCGCGGCGATGCGCAGGCTCAGCGAAAAGCGCAGGTTGCTCAGTCCATGCACGAAGAATTCGTGGATGAGCCGACTGAAGCGATTGAGCGGACTTTCGCCGGTGGCGGCGGCCTGCTCTTTCACCAGCGCGCGATACGCCTCGCGCTGCTGCTGCTTTACGCGCTTGCGCTCCTTGCGCGTCGGCCCCTTGGGCCGCGTATAGCGCGGCTTACCCGCTTTGTCCGGCGCTTTTTGCTGCGCCTGCTGTTTTTCTTTCATGCTATTTCTCTTCGTCCTTGATCATGTAGCCTACGCCGCGCACAGTGTGCAGATACTTCACGCCCATGCGCTCGTCCACCTTGGTGCGCAGGTAGCGCACATACACGTCTACGATGTTGGTATCGCCCGCATAGGCGTATCCCCATACTTTGTCCAGCAGCTCGTCGCGGGTCACCACCTCGCCCGCGCGCGCCATCAGGTAGGCCAGCAGGTCAAATTCTTTCTTGGTCAGCGTAATGGCCTCGCTCTTGCAGGTGACGGTGTACGCGCGCGGATCCAGCACCAGCGCGCCGACGGTCAGCTTTTGCGGCGTTTCGGCGTGCGTGGTCTGCATCTGTCGCTTGAGCATCGCGCGGATGCGCGCCAACAGCTCCTCGATCGCGAAGGGCTTGGTCATGTAATCGTCCGCACCCATGTCCAGCCCCATCACCTTGTCGGATACATCGTCCTTGGCGGTGAGCATGATGATGGGCACCTGGCTCTCCTGGCGCACACGGCGGCACACCTCGATGCCCGACAGGCCGGGTAGCATGAGGTCGAGCACGATCAGATCGGGCTGCCAAGCGAGCGCCTTGTTCAGACCCTCGCGGCCATCGCTGGCGATCTCCACCGTGTAGCCCTCGTGCGATAGCTCCAGCTCCACAAAGCGGGCAATTTTGTTTTCGTCCTCTACGATCAGAATCTTGGCCACCGTCATGCTCCCCCAGTCTTTCCCATTGCCTTGAACGCAAACGATGCGGGACGAAACAGTCCCGCATCGAAGGTTGGCAATTACTCTACCGTATATTCGCCCTCGGTGCTCTCGCCCTCGGCCGCGTCGGCCTCAACGGCGATATCGCCAGGCTTGCCCTTCTTGGCCTTCGCGTCAGCCTTGGCTTCGGGCTCCTTGGTGGTGCCGTATTCAGCTTGATCCTCCGGACGCGGCTCCTGCGGGCGCACTTCGTTCTTGAAGGTCTCGACAAAGCTGTCGGTGGTGCGACGGATATTCTCCGCGGTCTTATCCACAAAGGTATACAGGTCATTGGCGCGGTCGTCCTTGGCGGCCGGGCGCTCCCATTTGATGGTGCAGCCCATCAGGAAGGTCAGGATGACCAGCGCCACCGACACCGGGAACGCCAGGATGAACGCGATGAGGATCAGCAGCACCGGCAGATTGACCACCACGGTGTCGTTCTTGCGCACGACCACGCGGGAAAACAGCGTGCTCTTGAGCCACGCGGGATCCAGCACAAATGCCTTGGGGCGCTCGCCGGTGCCCTGGCTCTGCCCCTGATAGCCCTGGCTGCGGCTCTGCTGGTACTTCTGGTACACCTGTTCGGCGGTGCCCTCCATGCCGGCGAAGGGATTGTAGTTGGCGCGGCCGCCAGCCTTTTTCACCTGGGGTTTCAGCCGACCGCGACGCTCCAGATCGACCATGCAATGCGCCAGGTCGCCGTCGTTCTTTTCCAATACCTCGACCGCCTCTTCATACGAAATGGCAGCCTTCTCGCGAAGGTAATCGATCTGCTCCATCGTAAACTTTGCCATGATGTGGTCCTCCTCTATCGTCCCTATGTATTTCTGTCAGGCAGGCTGTTTCCGCCTCGCAAGCATAGAATACCGCACGGAACGACTTTTCGCTTGAAGATGCGCTAAACAGCGCATGAGAATTAGATTAAGAACAGCTGGCATTTTTATCATTTTGCGCGTCAGATCGTGTAGGGTTCCTCCATCTCGGCTTTTTCAGCCTTGTCTCGCGCGCGCCCGGCGCGCATGGCGCGAATCAGATCCCACAGCACCACGCCCATCGCCGCCATCATCATTGCCGCCGCGATGCGCATATCCATCGGCCGCTCGCGCGCGATGAAGGGCATATAGCTCTCGAACGACGCCCAGATCACCAGCACCGGAATAAACCAGCGCTTGGGATAGCGCACCGCATAGAGCAGCGCAAAAAACTCAGCCAGCATGAAGTAGCGATCGTGCATCTTGGGCAGGATCAACGGAATGAGCAACGTAAAGGTCAGCGCCAGCATCCACACATGCTCGAGCTGGATATGCTTGCGATTGTTGTAGAGGTAGAACACCAGCGCCAACACCACCATCCCGGCATAGGGCACCAGCGAAGCTTGCAGATAGCGCACGGTGTCGGTCGTCCACCACTCGCCCCATGCAAATCGATCAATTTCCGTAAAATATTGCAGGATACCGCTGTACTCCGGTTTCAAGCTCACCTCGCCAAAGGGCATGAACTGATAAACGTTGACGGCGTTGTAGGTCAGGCGATCGTTGTATTGCGCCGCCTGTCGGAAGTAGATACTCAGCGCGCTCACCAAACTGCGTCCCATCAAGAGCGCAGGCACGAGCAGCAGCATGTAGGCCACAACAAATACCAGCGCGTGGCGCAATTTGTATTTTTTGTGCAGCAAACCAAAGAGCACCATCGGAAAGAAAAAGACGGTCTGAATCTTGAACGAGAACGCGATCGTCAGCATCACCACCGACAGCACCGGCCGATCGGCCAGCATGGCGTACAGGCACGCCATCACGAAGAACACGTAAATCGCGTCGCACTGCGCCCAGAACGCACCGTTGAACCACAGCGTCGGCATCAGCAGCACCGCAGTGAGCACCACCATGCCGTAACGCTTGTGCAGGAAGCGATCGGTCATGCCCATGAGCAGCAGCGCCATCGCAAAGTCAAACATCACCGACACCACCTTGATCTGGTAGAGCGGATTGATCGGAATGTTGGCGACGACAGCCAGAATATACTGATAGGGCAAGTTATAATCGCCGATCTCCTTGGTGATCGCGGCAAAGCCCTCGGCCTTGAATACCTTCACCCATTCCTTCAGGTGCGTCACATAGTCAGCGGTCAGTTGATTGAACAGCGCGATGCGGATCACCAGCGCCACCATCATGAGCACCAGCACATACAGAAAGCGCGTCCAGTCCGGCTTTTTCCAGATCAGGTAGCATGCCATCACCGCGATATACAGCGCGGTAAACACAAGCAAAAGCACCTTGCGCTCCGGCCAGCCGCTGCAATAAGACAGCATGGACACCGGCCCGAAAAACACACTGCCCCCGAAAAACGCCGCGGCCAACCCCACCACACACGCCCAC
This sequence comes from Eubacteriales bacterium, assembly GCA_031554855.1. Lineage (GTDB taxonomy): Bacteria > Bacillota > Clostridia > Christensenellales > Aristaeellaceae > JAVBUY01. The sequence continues at coordinate 2,210 of JAVBUY010000202.1, read as the reverse complement.
TGCAAAATCGTCCTGTGCTTCTGGCAAAAGGCCATCAGGCGCGAGAAAAATGCTTGCATAATTGTCTCCTGTTCTATGCGTACGAAAATTTGCTTCAATATATTATACGGTATGCGCCGATAGGTGGCAAGCCCTTTCCCCTTGCCTCTTGCCAATCCCTGTCAAAGACAGTATAATACTGTCTTAGGCCGCAATACTTGCAGTCAGTTCCCTAAGCGACCACAAAGGAGAGTTCGCATGGCCATATCCGAAACCCCGTATGGCAGTACCCAGGCTGGTGAGCCTGTGTCGCGCATCACCATGACCAACCAGTCCGGCGCCAGTGTTTCGCTGATCACCTATGGCGGCACGCTGACCGAACTGCACGTCCCCGACCGCTTCGGCATCTTTGGCGATGTCGTGCTGGGCTACCGCACGGTAGCGGACTACGAGCGCAATGGCGGGTACCTGGGCGCTTTGGTCGGCCGCTACGCCAATCGCATCGCCGGTGGACGGCTGATCATCGACGACACAGTGTACCAGCTAGACAATAACGAAGGCAGCAACCATCTGCATGGCGGTTTGGTGGGCTTTGACAAACGCGTGTGGGCGTATGCCTGCGAATCGAGCGAAGGCAGCGACAGCGTGGTGCTGACATGGGTCAGCCCCGATGGCGACCAGCACTACCCGGGCACGCTGACCATGCATGTCACCTATACCTGGAACGACGACAACGAGCTGATCATTCAGTATCGCGCGCATAGCAGCAAAACCACGGCCATCAACCTGACCAACCACGCCTACTTCAATCTGGGCGGCCATGGCTCGGGCAGCATTGCCGGACACCAGATCATGATCGCCGCCGAGCAGTTCACCCCGGTCGATGCGCAGTGCATCCCCTCCGGCGAGCTGCGCGATGTCGCGGGCACGCCGATGGATCTGCGCGAGCTGACGACCATCGGTGACGGCCTAGCATTGACTGAGCAGGACGAGCAGCTGCGAAATGGCCACGGCTATGACCACAACTTCGTGCTGGTAGACGCCAGCGAGGGCGTGTGCAAGGCCAGCGAGCTGTACGATCCGGTCAGCGGCCGCGTGATGGAGACCTTCACCGACATGCCGGGCATCCAATTCTACGCAGGCAACATGCTGCGGGTGGAGGAGCCGGTCAAGGACAACGCCCACTACGTGCCCCACAGCGGCCTGTGCCTGGAGACCCAGTACTTCCCAGATACGCCCAACCACCCGAACTTCCCCAGCTGTATTTTCGCGGCAAATCAGCCGTATGAAAGCACCACTGTATACAAGTTCTCCGTGCGCGAGGACGCGTAAGCAACAAACAAGCTGCTCTGATAGAGCAGCTTGTTCTTTTTTGTATCCGTTTACTTCTTCACATACGCCAGCGCCACCGCACCGGGGCCCGCGTGCGTGCCGATAATCTCGCCGACCATGCGCGTCTCGACCGTGCATCCGGCCAGATCGGCCTCCATCACCTCGCGCAACTGCGGCGGCAACTCCGGCGCGTCGCTGTGCGCCAGGCAGATCGGATATGCCGGATCGACGCCGCTGGTGTGCACCTGCTGCCCCACCCAATCGTAGGCCTTCTTCATGCCGCGCTGCTTCTCGGCCATCTTTACCTGGCCATCGGCGATGGTGACAATGGGTTTGATGTTCAGCAGTCCGCCAATCTTACCGCCGATACCGGACAGGCGGCCGCCCCGGACCAAGTACGTCAGGTCGCCGATGATCGCGTAGAACCCGATGCGGTCACGCAGCGCGGTCAGCGCCACGCCAATTTCCACGGCGCTCTTGCCCAGATCGCGCAGGCGCACCGCCTCGTGCACCAGGATATACGCGCCCATCGCCGCCGACTGCGTGTCCACCAATACGATATTCGCGGCGGGGTATTCGCGCGCGGCCAGTACGGCGGACTGATACGTGCCCGAAATCGCACTGGAAATGGTGATCACCACGATCTCGTCACCCGCCGCGACAAAAGGCGCAAAAACCTGCGCAAACGCATCGGGATTGGCCTGCGTCGTGGTCGGCAGATCCTTCGACGTGCGCAGCTTCTCATAATACTGCGGAATGGTCAAATCCACGCCCTGCTGGTAGCTCTGCTCGCCAAATGTATAGCCCAGCGGGACGACCGAGACCCCAAATTCCTGCTTCTCCTGCGCGGTCAAATCGGCCGTGCTGTCGGTCACAATCCTTACTGCCATCGTTTTTTC
>JAVBUY010000010.1:0-9679 GCA_031554855.1 Eubacteriales bacterium | reverse complement strand
GAGATCGATAAAACCGGCATCAAGCTGCTGGTGTTCGATGAGCCGACCGCCGTGCTCACCGAGAGCGAGGCCAAACAGCTCATTTCCGTGATGAAAAAAATCGCCGAGAGCGGCATTGCCATCATCTTCATCACCCACCGCCTCGACGAAGTCATTGCTTCGGCCGATAGCATCACCATCCTGCGCGACGGCAAGCTGGCCGCCACGCGCAAGACCGGCGACACCAACCTGGTGGAGCTGGCGGAGCTGATGATCGGCCGCAAGGGCGAGGCGATGATCCATACGCCCCCGCGCGAGATGCCACTCGACCCCAAGAAACTGGCGCTGTCCATGAAAAACCTCTGGGTGGACATGGCGGGCGAGGAAGTCAAGGGCGTGTCACTGGACGTGCGCGAAGGCGAAATCATGGGCATCGGCGGCCTGGCCGGTCAGGGCAAGGTCGGCATCTCTAACGGCATCATGGGGACATACCCCGCTGTCGGCGAGGTTACCTTCTTCGGCGAGTCGCTGCCGCTCAATGACGCCGACCACGCGCTGCGCGCCGGTCTGGCCATGGTGTCGGAGGACCGCCGGGGCGTCGGCCTGCTGCTCGATCAGTCCATCGAGGACAACATCGCGTTTAACGCGATGCAGATCAAGGGCAATTTCCTCCGCCTGGGCTTTAGGGACGGCGGCGCTGTCCGCAAGACCGCCAACGAAATGATTCAGAGCCTGGATATCCGCTGCACGTCCGCCGCGCAGCACACCGGCACGCTATCGGGCGGCAACCAGCAAAAGGTCTGCATCGCCCGCGCGCTAGTCATGGATCCGAAATTCCTGTTTGTCTCCGAGCCGACGCGCGGCATCGACATCGGCGCGAAAAAGCTAGTGCTTGAAACGCTGGTCAAGCTCAACCGCGAGCACGGGCTCACCATTGTGATGATCTCATCGGAACTGCTGGAACTCCGTTCGATCTGCGACCGCATCGCCATCGTATCCGAGGGCAAGGTCGTGGACGTGCTGCCGGTCGATGCGCCCGACGCCGACTATGGCCTGGCGATGTCCGGCATCAAGCCGGGGAAGGGAGGCGAAGTCGATGGCTAAGAACTCCATTCGCCGCATTGTAGCCATTGTGCTATGCCTGGTCGCGGTCGCGATGATCGTCACCGGCATCTATGGCACCAATTTGAGCCGTGGCGACCGCGCTGAGAGCGTGCTCACCGTCATGCGCACGCGCTCGCTGCTGGCTGCCAGCGGTGAGGGCGCGGTCGAGTCCTTTGTGGCCGCCGCCAAGAAGCAAGCCGCCGCCGACGCGAAAGCCGCTGGCAAGAGTCTGGCGGAGCTCCGCGAGGCATCCGCAAAGGCCGAGGAGGAAGCACGCGCCAATTCTTCCGCCACGCTGATTGACTATGCCACAGTCGATACCAAACCGCTGGACGATTCGCTGCTGATCCTGCGCAGCGCGATGCAGGACTACACCGACGAAGAGCAGCGTGCCGTATTGGCCTATAGCGAAAGCGTGGCCAATCAGTTGGCCGCGATCGGCGCCGATCCCGAAGCGACCGCCATGCCCATCGCGCCTGACGCAGCCGTGCCCAGCACGGAGGGCGGCGAGTCGGTCGGCATGGACGATATGGCGCTCACCCAAGACGAACCGCAGATCGATCTGACCGGCTTCAAAGACACCGACGAAATGAAGCGCCTGATGGGCATCGTGGACGAGAAGTTCATCGTCGTCGCCGATGCGCTCAAGGTGGTCTACCCCATGCTGGACGACAGCGCGATTGCGCAGTTCAAGCCGATGATCCTGGAGATGACGCACCAGGCTGGCGACACGTACGACACCGAGTACGATCGCTACATGGAGCACAATGGCGACGAGGCGCTGGGCGAAGCCAAGCTGCCCGCCACCATCGCGCGCTACGGCAGCGACCTGATCACCATCGGCATCGCGCTGATTCTGCTAGCGCTGATGATCAACTTCTTCCCGCAGATCGTGCGCGTGGTTGGCCTCCCCTGCCTGATTATTTCCAGCTTCTTTATTCTGCTTTGCGTGCTGGCCATTGTCTACGACCTGTCGATCACGCAGCTGCTCTCCAACGCCATTGTCCGCATGGGCATGAATAGCGTGATGGTGCTGGCCATGGTACCCGGCATCCAATGCGGCATCAGCCTGAACCTGGGTCTACCGGTGGGCATCATCGGCGGTCTGATCGGCGGCCTGATGTGCATCGAGTATGGGTTCACCGGCTGGGCGGGCTTCGCGTTCGCCATCGCCATCGGCTTGGTCATTGCCACCATTCTGGGCTACCTGTACGGCCTGCTGCTCAACCGCCTAAAGGGCAACGAAATGTCGGTCACGACCTACGTCGGCTTCTCGATTGTGTCGCTGATGTGCATCGCGTGGCTGGTGCTGCCCTTCAAGTCGCTGGAGCTCAAGTGGCCGCTAGGCAACGGCCTGCGCAATACCGTCAGCATGGAAAGTACGTTTGCGCACGTACTCGACGATTTCTGGTCGTTCCGCGTGGGCGGCATCACCGTTCCGACCGGCCTGCTGCTGTTCGTGGTGCTGATGTGCTTCCTCATGTGGCTATTCACCAGAACCAAGACCGGTATCGCGATGCAGGCCGTGGGCAACAACCCGCGCTTTGCCGAGGCGACCGGCATCAATGTAGATAAGATGCGCATCATCGGCACGATGCTGTCCACTGTGCTCGGCGCGGTCGGTATCATCGTGTTCAGCCAGAGCTACGGCTTCATGCAGCTCTACACTGCCCCGCGCACGCTGGGTCTGATTGCCGCGTCGGCCATCCTGATCGGCGGCGCCAGCACCTCCCGCGCGCGCATCAGCCACGTCATCATTGGTACGTTCCTATTCCAGGGCGTGCTGACGCTGGGCATGCCGGTTGCCAACGCACTGGTGCCCGGCTCCACCATTGCCGAGACCATCCGCATCTTGGTATCCAATGGTATCATCCTCTACGCGCTAACCAAGTCGGGAGGTGGCTCTCGTGCCTAATAAAAAGACTGATTTCAAAACCATTCTACAAGAGAACGCCGTCACCATCATGATCGTGGTGCTGTGCGTCATCTGCTTCGCGCTGGCCAAGCAGTCCATGGCGTTCGTTTTATCCGAGCTGGTCAGCCGCCTGACGCGCAACGCGTTCATCGTGCTGGCGCTGATCATCCCGATCGTCGCGGGCATGGGCATTAACTTCGCCATCACCATCGGCGCGATGGCGGCGCAGATCTCCATCCTGTGGGTGCTGGAGTGGCAGATTCAGGGCACCGGCGGCTTTATGGTCGCGGTGCTGATGACGCTGCCCATCGCCACGCTGTTCGGCTACCTGGTCGGCCAGCTGCTCAACCGCATGAAGGGCCAAGAGATGATCGGCTCGCTGATCCTGGGCTACTTCGCCAACGGTCTGTACCAGCTGCTGTTCCTGTTCATCTTCGGCAATCTGATCCCCATGACCGCCAAGGGTCTGGTCATCAAGGGCTCGACCGGTATCGCCAACACGCTGGACATCAAGCCGCTGAACATGATGTACGCGCTGGACGGCCTGTGGCGTTTTCAGCTGGAGTACGCGATCTACGTATTCGCAGGCATCGTCGCGCTGTTCACGCTCTACCAGTTCCTCAAAAAGCGCATCACCGTCAAGCAACTGGCGATCCGCGTGGGTGTGATGGCGGCAATCTGCGCGCTGATGCAGCTGCCCCCCATCAAGGCGTGGTTCATGCTAGGCGATAAGCCGATGGTGATTCCGATGAGCACCTTCATCGTGATCGCCCTGCTCTGCTTGTTCAATGTCGCCATCATGCGTACGCGCCTCGGCCAGCAGTTCCGCGCGGTCGGCCAAAGCGGCACCGTGGCCAACGCCGCGGGCATCAACGTCAACCGCACGCGCCTGATCGCCATCATGATCTCCACGGTGCTCGCGGGTCTCGGCCAGCTGATCTTCGTGCAGAACATGGGCTCGCTGCAAACCTACGGTGCGCATGAACAGGTCGGCCTGTACGCGGGCGCGGCCATCCTGGTGGGCGGCGCATCCATCGTGCGCGCCACCAACGCGCAAGCGCTGCTCGGCTGTCTGCTGTTCCACCTGCTGTTCATCGTCTCCCCGCCCGCCGCCAAGAACGTGTTCGGCGACGCGGGCATCGGCGAATACTTCCGCGTGTTCATCAGCTATGGCGTCATCGCGGTGGCACTGGTGCTGCACGCCTGGCAGGGCAACAAGTCCAAGGAATTCATGCTGCGCGCGGCCAGCGCCGCCGCCGCCAAGGCAGGCAAATAATCCCCACACGCAAAAGCGGCTGCATGATGCAGCCGCTTTTTTATGCGCTTCGTTTCCTCCGCCGCGTCACCAGCATGTATCCGACCCACACCACCATAGCCGCCGCACTGACCGCGATACCCGCATGCAGCCCGCGCGGGCGGAATGTCAACTCGATCTCGGTCGCTTGTCCCGCGGTCATGTAGATCGCCATCATGCCCATGTTGGCCAGCCGGATCTTTGCCGGTTCCCCATTCACCTTCGCGCTCCAGCCCTTGTCGTACTGAATCGTGAAGCCCACCAGCATGGGGCGATCCAGATCGATCTTGGCGGTCAGTCCGCTCGGGGTCATGCGCACGTCGTAGCATCCGTATTGCTGGCGCTGCTTGGCCGCCTCCTGCCAGCTGAGCATCGGCGTGCCCGGCGGCACAGAGTCCATCACGTCCCATAGTCCCCCATCGGCCCAATAGTGCTTCATGATCGCATAGTTGAGCGCCAGGGTACCGAAATTCTCCTGATTGACATCCCACTCGTCCAGGTCGAGGAAGCTATCATAGCCAAAGCCGATGGGCAGCGCGTATGGGTTATGATAGACCGACACGTCGCCCTCTTGACCCTGGTATTCGAATCCCTCGGGCGCGCCGGGGAAGTTTTGCTCGTCATAATTGTAGTAGGTCGTCACGCCCAGCAGCGAGCGGATCGCGCCGTCCTTCGCATCGGGCGGAATCACATCGGCGGTCTCGGGGTGGCCGAACCCAGCCATCACGATGAACTCATTCAGATAGCCCGAGCGCAGGCTGTGAAACGCGGTGACCGATGGCTGGTTGATCAGCATGCCATAGTTGCGCAGCTTGCTGGGGGCATCCACGCGGTGGTTGTAGGTGGTGCCGGCGAATGCCGGGCGCTCGTCCAGCAGCGTGTGCTGGGCATAATAGCGCACATCGGTGGGCAAGCCGGAGAACTGCCCAGCGGGCGCCAACGCGTCATTGACCGCAATGAAAGCCGCATAGTTGCCCACGATGGTCACGCTCAGTGCGATGAACAGCACCGCGCGTTGACCGATCCACCGCTTGCGCGTCACCGCCCAAAGCGCCAGCAGGTTGCCCGCCGCCAGTGCAAAGGCCAGCCAGCGGAACGCATTGCCCGCGTAGTCGCCATAACGCCCGTTGAGCGCCAGCCGGTCGCCGAGCTTGACCAGCACCGCCACCCCACTGTTTTGCAGCCAGGCAAACAGTCTCGGATATGGCAGAAACGGCACAGTGAGCAGCAGCGACAGCACCGCGACGATGCCGATCGCCTGGTTCATCTTGGCCAGGTCGCGGCTGTTCTTCTCCAGCAGCGCCTCCATACCCAGGATGGTCGGGATGCACAGCATCAGCGCCAGCGCATACCACCAGCGCGTGTAGAACACATTGCTGCCCAGCGTGAACAGACGATTGGTGAACGGCCAGAGTGAGATGAACACCAGCAGCGGGATCAACAACTTGATCCCGCTTTTCGGCCTGGCGAGATACTGCCAGATGACCACCGCGCCGCCAAACAGCGGCAGGAACGCGGAAATCGCCGACCAGCTGGACGCATCACCGAAGAACGCGTGCACGACGCTGCTCTCGATCGGCATGATCAGCGCGCGCAGGCGCTCCAGCGTGTTGGTCACCGAATAGGTTTCGTAGACCTTCAGCTCCATAAAGCGGCCGATGCGCGAGATGCCCATCATCGCCCATCCGGCGGGCATCAGAATCCACGCCGCCATCACCGAGCCCAAGCCGCACTCGAACACGATCTGCGCCACGCGCCAGAACGACATCCTCGCCCGCCATTCTCGCGAGAACAGGCGGAATACCACATAGATTGCGACGAAGATCGCGGTGCCGAGATAGAAGTAGTAATTGACCATCGCGTTCAGCGCACAGGCCAGCGCCAGCACACCATAGCGCCGCCGCTCGGCGAACACTTCCTCGACCGCCCACAGCAGTAGCGGAAATACCGCCACCACATCCCAAAAATGGTAGAACTGCGTATTGATGATGCTATAACCCGAGAACGCGTACAGCAGCGCGCCGATCTGCGCCCAGCGCGCATCCTTGACAAAGCGGCGCAGGTACAGGCAGGCGGTCAGCGCGGCCACGGCGTGTTTGAGCACCGCCATCACCGAGATGCCGTATGGAATCGCAGCCTCGGGCAACGGCAACAGCAGCCACACAAATGGGCTTCCGATCGTATAGAAGGAATACGCGCCGAAGAAATTCTCGCCCAGGAATGTGTTCCAATCCCAATAGGGCATGCCGGAGCCCAGCATGCGCTTGGTCTCGAGGATAAAGGGAATCTGCTGTTCCATGAAATCGCCTCGGGTCACCATGCGCCCGCCGAAACGGAAGATGGCGGGTGCCAGCGCCAGAATGGCCAACCCCATCGCGACAAAGAACACCTGCCAGCAGGCCTTACGCGTGGATATTGAGGATGTGCGAAGCTGCATAGGAGAAACTCCTCCGAAACTGCATAAATGATATTGGACAATGTAACAATTGTATCGGTCGCCCGGCGGGCTGTCAACCCTGGGACTGGGCTAAGTACGGCTCGATCTCAGTCAGGAACGCCCGCGCGCTGTGCGGCAGCGGCAGATCCGCATGGCGCACCAGCGCGATAGCGCGCGATGGAATGGGCGGTGTGAGTTCCAGCTTGCGCAATTGCCCCGACGCGAGCTGCGGCGCAATGAATTCCTCTACCACTGAGGCCACGCCCAGCCCGCTGATCGCGAACTCGGCCAGGAGATCCAGGCTGCCTAGCTCGATCTCCGGTTCCAGGCGGATGCCCTGCGCCTCGGCGGCAGCATTGAGCGAGCGCCGGGTCGCGCTGGCGTTCTCCAGCATGATCAGCGGCAGATCGCCCAGCCGCGCCCAGGTGCACGTCCAGCCCAGGTCAGGAAAGGCCGACGGGCTATACACAAAGCAATCGTGCACACGCGCGATCTCCTGGGCGACAAATCGCGCGGTGAGCGCCAGCGGCAGGTTGACCAGCCCCAGGTCGGCCTCACCGCGCTTGAGCAACTCCATGGTCTCGCTGGACGTTCGGTTGGTCACCTGGATGTCCACACCCGGGTGCGCGTGGTGGAATCGCTCCAGGTGCCGCAGCAGCCAGTGCTTGCACAGCGTATCGCTGGCACCGATGCGCAGCTTGCCAGAGGTCAATTGTCGCTGGCCCTCCAACTGATTTTGCGCGGTGTTCAATAACCCCAGCGCCTGATCCACATACCGATAGAGCGCCTCCCCTTCGGGTGTCAGCGTCGCGCCCTTGGGGTTGCGCATGAACAGCTGCGATCCTGTGCGCCGCTCGAGCTGCCGAATGATCTGGCTGACCGCCGGTTGGCTGACCGACAGCGCCTGCGCCGCCTGCGAAATGCTGCCGCATCGCCCCACCGCGTGAAACGTCCGATACCATTCCAGATCAATATCCATGGTGCATCTCCATAACCAAAACTTATTTTAGATATAAATATTATTCATTTGACTTATGATCACATCAGCATTATACTGAACGGGCTGGCGAAAAGCAAGCAATATACAAGGATCCGACAGCGCGCTCAACGATGAAAGGAATGGTGCTTTTATGCGTACTACCGGCGTCGTCTCTCGCGGCATTTTGACCCCGATCTTCAAAGAAGGCGACGATCTGGTCTCTATGGTGTGCGATTGCGTAGTGAATTCCTCCGCGACCGACGGCTATTCGCTCAACGATGGCGATATCATCGGCATCACCGAGGCAGTGGTGGGCCGCACGCAGGGCAACTACGCCACCTGCGCGCAGATTGCCACCGACCTGCGCGCGAAATTCGGCGGCGAATCGCTGGGCATCGTGTTCCCTATTCTCTCGCGCAATCGCTTCTCGGTGCTGCTCAAGGCCATCGCGATGTCCACCAAAAAGCTCTACGTCCAGCTCTCCTACCCGGGCGACGAAGTGGGCAACGAACTGGTGTCCATCGATCTGGTCGATCAGAAGGGCGTGAACCCCTACTCCGACAGCTTCGATGTGGCCAGCTTCCGCCGCGTGTTCGGCCACGACACCGTGCATCCCTTCACCGGCATCGACTATATCGACTACTATCAGAGCATCGCCGATAACATCGAGCTGGTGTTCTCTAACGACCCGCGCACCATGCTGCGCTATACCAAGAACATCCTGGTGTGCGATATCCACAGCCGCAAGCGCACGCAGCGCCTGATCAAGGCCGCCAGCTCCGACGCCAACGTGCTGCGCATGGACGACATCCTGACGGCCAGCGTCGATGGCAGCGGCCACAGCGAGTTTGGCCTCCTGGGCAGCAACAAGGCCACCGAGGACAAGGTGAAGCTGTTCCCGCGCGACACGCAGGCCACGGTGGACGCGGTCGCCGCCGAGATGAAAAAGCGCACCGGCAAGCGCGTCGAGGTCATGGTGTACGGCGACGGCTGCTTCAAGGATCCGGTGGGCGGCATCTGGGAACTGGCCGATCCGGTGGTGTGCCCCGCGCATACGCCCGGTCTGTCCGGCACGCCCAACGAGCTGAAGATCAAGTACGTGGCAGACAACGAATTCGCCAACCTGAGCGGCAAGGCGCTGGCCGACGCGCTGAAGGATCGCATCAAGCAGAAAGAGCAGTCCCTGGTGGGCAAAATGACCGCCGAGGGCACCACGCCGCGTCAGATCACCGACCTGGTGGGCAGCCTGTGCGACCTGACCAGCGGCTCCGGCGACCGCGGCACGCCGGTCGTGCTGGTGCAAAACTACTTCAAGAACTACGCCAGCGAAGAATAAGCGCGCATACGCACAAAAAAAGTCGCCGAGCAATCGGCGACTTTTTCTATGCAATCAATCAAAGCTGGTTATTTACAAGGCTGCGCAAGGGCGACGCCGGACGGCATAAAGCCCCTGCATCAATCGAAGTGCCGGTGTAAATCGTCCACCCCATCGGGCCGCGCGACGAACACGATGTATTCGCCCAGCTCATCGGGGCTGTTGAGCAGCGTGAACAGCGCATCGGCATCCATCTCTTCCACCGGCGGCGGATCTTCCCCGGCATAGTAGCGCGCGTTCAGCTCCATGCCGAGCAGCCGCACTTTCTCCTTCAATATCGGGTCGCACGTCAGATTGCCTGCGCGACCGGATATGCCACTGTTGGCGGTCGCGTCAAAGTGCGCGCGGTCATACGCCGGATAGTCCAGCAGGTTCGGGTCGGTGATCCCCTGCGCCTGCGCCCAGGCGACGACGTCCACGCGCTCGGCGCGGTAGTCCATCCGTGTGCCCTCGATGGTCAGCACGCCGTAGAGGTGCGGATACACGGTCATCGCGCCGCTGGCGATGTCCACCAGCGCATCGACCTCGGCAATGTCCTGCGCATGCATGTGTCCGCTGACATTCAACCGGATGCCCGCCCGCTGCATCATCTCGGC
>JAVBUY010000069.1:0-11402 GCA_031554855.1 Eubacteriales bacterium | reverse complement strand
ATCGGTGATCATCTGCGCACGTCCACGATCATCCTGGGCGATCCGCGCGGCGTGTCGCCCTCCAATGTGGATCAGGGCTATGTGTTGCGCCGCCTGATCCGCCGCGCGGTGCGCTTCGGCATGCAGCTGGGCATGGAGGCTGGGTTCACCGCCAAGATCGCCAAGACCATTGTCGCGCAGTACGAGGACGTGTACCCCGAGCTTACGCGCAACGAAGCCTTTGTGCTCGAGCAGCTGACGCTGGAGGAAGAGCGCTTTGCCCGCACGCTGCGCCAGGGCGAGCGCGAGTTCGAGAAGATGCTGCAATACATTGACCCCGCCAGTAAGGTGATTCGCGGCTCGAGCGCGTTCAAACTCTACGACACGTATGGCTTCCCGATCGAGATGACCATCGAGCTGGCGAAGGAACACAACTTGACTGTCGATGTCGAGGGCTTCCATGAGCGCTTCAAGCAGCACCAGCTGACCAGTCAGGCGGGCGCCGAGCAGCGGTTCAAGGGCGGCTTGGCCGACAACAGCGAGCAGACCGCGCGCCTGCACACCGCCACGCACTTAATGCACACCGCGCTGCGCCGCGTGCTGGGCGAGGAAGTGGCGCAAAAGGGCTCGAACATCACCGCCGAGCGCCTGCGCTTTGACTTCTCCTTCCCGCGCAAGATGACCGAAGAGGAAATCCGCGAGGTGGAGAGGCTGGTCAACGAGGCGATCGCTGCCCGGCAGCCGATCGACATGCAGGAGATGACCGTCGAGGAGGCCAAGGCACAGGGCGCGATCGGCTTGTTCGAGAGCAAGTACGGCGAGCGCGTGCGCGTCTATACGATGGGCATGTTCTCCAAGGAGATCTGTGGCGGCCCGCATGCCGAGAACACGGGCGACCTAAAGAGCTTTACGATCAGCAAAGAAGAGTCGTCGTCGGCCGGTGTGCGCCGCATCAAGGCGGTCATCGGGGAGTAAGCTTGTCGATAAACACCCATCTGTGGCGTCGACGCGGCGCTCGCCTCGTCGGCGTATTACACCATACGCCTCTGTCGGACGAGCTTGCGATCTCCACCACATCTGAGCATTTCTGGACAGGCTCAATAGCATCGTATAAAGCCGCTCAAACCATCCGATTTGAGCGGCTTTTGCATATTCGCCTAGGTATTCCTGGTCTGTCCCGCCTCGGCCTGCACGATATCGACTTGGGCGGGCGGCGCGGGCGTTGGCGCAGCCGCGGCGGCCTTTTCCTTTGCCGCGTCGGAGGCGGCCTTTTGCTCCAGGATCTGCACCGGCCATAGCGGCATCGGCGGCAGCGGCTCCAGCGAGGTCAAGTCCTTCGCATACACGTAGCCCGACACCTGCTTGCCCTTGCGGTCAATGCCGGAGATCATGCGCCAGTAGTTCTTGCCCTCTGGCACTTCGGTAATCATGACCTTGGTCTTGTTGTCGATCACCGAGGAAAGCTGTAAGCTCTTTGCGTCCGGCGTCTCACGCAGCACGGTGGGGACACCCGCCGGGGTATCGACCATCGCGTAATCGCCGACCGACAGACCGCCGTCCCACGGCACATCGTCGCCTTCCATGGGCAGGTCGTAGTCCAGCCAGGAAAGCCGCACCCAGTGCGTCCATACCTGCGGCATTTGCTCGGCCATCACGCCATACATGTGGCCGCGCGCGTGCACGAAAATGCCGTTGCCGATGTACACGCCGGTGTGCATGTACCCGCTGCCCGGATCGCGCTTTTGCAGCAGCATGATGCCAGGATGCTTGGGCATGGTTTCAATCGGCCCCATCTCCGCTGCCCAGCGCATCGCCGCGCCGGTTACGTTGGTGTGCCAACTGTCGGGGAACTCGCCCTCGGAACGATCCAGAAAGGCTTTGAACAGGCCGTTGCAGTCGTAGACCTCCAGGCCGTCCCACTTGGCAGCTACCCCGCGCAGCAGCTGCGCGTAATCGGGATATTGCCCGGCACGCGCCAGGCGCACATCGCGCGAGCACACCTCGCCCGAGCCGCCGTAGATATAGCCCAGGCCGATGCGCGTGCGCATGAAGGTGATCATTTGGCTGGCCTTGCGCTCGAACAGCTTGTCGGGGTTGTACCCCGGCGGGCGCGGCGTGGCGGCCGGTGCGTTGGCGTTGTCCAGCATGGCCTGCGTGGCGTCGTCCACAATGCCGGTGGGCTCGAGCCCGACCGCGCGCTGGAACGAGCACACCGACGCATAGGTGTTCTGGGCGAACACGCCGGTGCTGGACGCGTGGAAATATCCCAGCTCGGCCAGCCGCTCTTGCAGCCGCTTGACACGGCGGCCGGTCATGCCGCGCGCCAGTGGCGTGATGCTTGGCGCGGGCGTCGGCGTCGCCTGATAGGTCATGGGCACCGGCGTGGCACCCTGGCGCGAGAACAGCGTGGGCAGATAGCCACGGTGCACATAGAGCTCGGAGATCACCATCTGACCGCGCGCGCGCAAACGCAGGTCACATATTTCTTTGGGCAGTTCGATGGTCTCGGGCATGGTTTTGGCATCGGAGAAATCCTGGATGGTGATCCATTGCCCATCGATGAGCTGTTGCAGGCGCACGCCCGGCGATACATCCGCCCAGAGAACACTGAGCGTAGCGGGGCCTTCGGGCTTGCGGATTTGCAGGTGCTGGTCTTCTGTATCGCTGCTGCGCCACAGCGTGGCTTGGTTGCCGTCTGTGGCGAGGTATAAATTGTCGGCGTTGGATCGCGCGGAAAACTCGCACAGCCAGGTCATATCCTCGACCTGGGTGGCGCCGGCCGCGATGGGCAAGAGCAAGAGCATGCCCAAGCACAGCGCGGCACGGATCAAGAAACGAGTCATGGGCTACTTCCCTCCTCTACGATGCATTAGTATAGCATAATCATTCTATTGGAGAAAGAGGAAAACGCACTAATCTTTGGAAAAGGCATGAAAAACGCATGGCGATAAGGAAATGCTTGCGATTTCCATGAAAAATCTGTTATGATAGGGGCACAAAATAGAGCGGCGAGATCGCCAAGGAGGACTGCGCATGCGGCACGGTTTTTTGCGCATCGGCTTCGTGGCGATGCTGGCGTGCACCCTGTCCGGCTGCGCGGCGGATTCGCAGCGGCTCGGCGAGTTGCCGCAGGCAGAGATTTCTGCGGGGCAGACGCTGGAGGCCACCTATTTCTCCTGCGGCAAGGCTGACAGCATCCTGCTGCGCCAGGGCGCGCACGCGATGCTGATCGACACCGCCACAGACAAGGCCAGCGCGCAAGTGCTGGCGGGCGTAGCGCGCGTGGGCGTGACGAAATTGGACGCGCTGGTGATCACGCACGGCGACAAGGATCACATCGGCGGCGCGGATCGCGTGCTGGGCGCGCTGGATGTTTCGGCTTGCTATGTAGGGGAGATTAGCGAAACTGGCAAGCAGGTGCAGGAATTTGACGATGCACTGGAGAAATATGGTCGGAAAGCAACGATGTGGAAGCCCGGCGACACGATGATGCTGGGCGAGGCGCGCGTGAGCGTGCTGGGCCCCCTGGGCAGCGGCTATGCGCAGGAGAACGATCACTCGTTGGTCTTGCGCGTGGATTTCGGTGACACGCGGTTTTTGTTCATGGGCGACGCGGAGAAGCTGTCTCTGGGCGAGCTGATGGCCGCCGAGGGCGCGCGCGACACGCTGAAAGCCAATGTGCTCAAGGTACCGCACCATGGCCGCGAGGAGAGCGTGTCGGCGATGTTCTTTGAATATGTGTCGCCTGAGATCGCGATCATCCCCTGTGTGGAGGGCGACGAGGACGAGCTGCCGGATGCGTCGGTGATCGAGGGGCTGGATCGCGTGGGCGCAAAAACCTATATCACCGGCGAGGGCGATGTGACGGTGATCAGCGATGGCAAGGCCGTGACAGCCGCGCAACGCACGATGGAAGTGCAGCCCATTCCTTGAAAATCATGGATTTTTTCCAAAAATTTTCTTTGGGAAAATTGAAAGAAAATGGAGATTTGGTTCGTTGACATCCTATAGAGGCGCGCGAAAAGCCCAGCAGCGCGCGATCGGTGAAGAAATACGAGACGCTCGGTTGCTACAAAGGACACCGATTTTGATAGCGCATTGATAAATAAGGAGGCCTTCCGATGAAAAAGTTCTTGTCCCTCATGTTGATTTTGTGCCTGTGTGTGACGGTGATGCCGATCGGCGCGGTGCTGGCGGGAGACATTGTCGATAATGGCACGAGCGGTGATGTGGAAAGAATACGCGTCAGAGGCAAGGGCGCGGATCCCGGTGAGATGATTACTGTTACCGCTGTTGAAGATGGCGGCAGCTCCAAAACGTTCCCTGCGTTTGCTGCGGACGAAAACGGGAAAATCAGCAAAAACTTCACGGTGAAAGTGCCGGGGAGTTATACGATCTTTGCACAAGGCGATACGAGTGCGCAGGTTGCGTTGGCGGTCGTGACCGTGACTGCTGCGGAGCCGGAACCTGAGCCGGAACCTGAGCCTGAGCCGGAACCTGAGCCGGAACCGGAACCCGATCCGGTAGTGGCTGTTTCTGGTGTGAAAATCGAGCTGCGGACAGACCTTGCCGGGGCGGTCAAGGTGTCTGGCGTGGGCGACAAGGACAATCAGATCGCAATGGAAGTCTGGACGGCCGGCGGGGAAAGAGTTCGCGATTTCACAGCGACGGCCGGTCGTGCTGCGGATACTTTTTCGCACACCTTCAAAAACCTCCCGGTTGGCACCTATCACGCTAGGGCGATGCTGCTGCCAGACGGCGATTGGGAACCTTCCGGTGGGACGGTGGAGATAAAAGCGCCTCCTGCGCCCGAAGACGAGCCTGAAGACGAACCCGAAGACGAACCCGATGGCGAGAACGAACTCCAGGCGGCGGCGCTTGCCGTAACGGGTACAGGCAGCGCAACGAAAGAGGCGACGGTTACCGTCACGGGCGATACGACGCAAAAGGTTTCCGTGTGGCTGCAAAAAGCGGGGGATAGCAATATTGCCGCGGGGCCTGTCAATGTGCCTGTTGCGGCGGGAGCGTTTCTGCCCGTTGTGTTTCCGAGCGTGGCTGCCGGTGAATACAGAGCCTACGCGAAGTATACTGTGAGCGGTGTGAAGGCGCCCGCTAGCCCCAAATTCACGGTGTCCGGCAAGGCAACACAATTTGCAGATATCGTGATTCCGAATGGCGATGCCGGTGTAAAGATTATTAACCGCAATCAGCTGCAAATCAACGCTACAGGCGTAAAGGGTGCGACGGTCAAGATTACCGTGACCGGCCCGAATACGCCAACGAAGACCGGCCTTGTTATCGATTCGAGTGGAAATCTGAGCTATACATTCACCGGTCTGGATGTGGGCGATTATAAAAAGGTGACCATCGAATACACCAAGTTTCCCGACGATTGGAGCGGAGATAACGCGTCGCGCTCCGGCACGTGGACAGTAAAAGCAGCGGGAGCCAACGATATCGTGATCACCAGCACGCCCACGTCGGTGGGCAAGGTGACCCTCGCGGGCACCGGCAAGGACGAAAAGGCCATCGCGTATGCGGTGTACAAGGCGGGGACAACGCCGCCTACGAAACCGGTGGCAACGGGGACGGGCAAAATCGTCTCGGAAAAGTTCTCGATGGATGTGTCGCTGGCTACGGGCAGCTACTACGCGGTGATCACGTATTCGTCGTATACTGCGGGCAAAGGCGACACTTCGGCCGTATTCAACGTGCCCGCCACGCCGGAACCCCAGCCCGAGGACCTGAAAGTCGATCCGATCTACACCACCACGAGTACGATCATCGGAAAGACCACGCCGTTTGCCGAGGTCAAGGTGCAAACCAAGATCTCGGGCGTCACCGTAGACCTGCCGCCCGTGAAGGCGGACTCCACCGGCGTGTTCCGCGTCTATCTGCCCTCGACGCTAAGCTACGGCACTGCGGTGACCGTCACCTCCGGCACGAAGAAAGTGACGCTGAGCGTGGAGAATCCGCCGACAAAATATACCACGCTGAGCCTGAACGACCACGGCTCGCTGGTATTGGCGCTGCAGAAGCGCCTGGCTGCGCTGGGCTACAAGGTCAACCAGAACGGCACCTTTGATTACACCACGTATCTGGCGGTGCGCGAGTTCCAGCGCATCAATGGCCTGCCGATCAACGGCATCGCGGACAATGATACGCAAGTGCGCCTGTACAGCGTCAGCGCGCTGCCCGCCGATACGCCTACGCCCTCGCCGTTCTACACGCTCCAGCGCGGCGACACGGGCACCGCGGTATGGAACCTGCAAGAGCGCCTGCGTGAGCTGGGCTACTACACCATTCGCGTGGACGGTATCTTTGGCATCGGCACGCAGACCGCAGTACGCAACTTCCAGGCCAATAACGGCCTGCCGGTGACCGGCATTGCCGACTATGAGACGCAGCGCGTGCTTTACAGCGCCAGTGCGCGGCCCAACGACGGCGGCGGCGGATACTACTACACGCTGCGCGTGGGCAGCCGCGGCAGCGCGGTGCGCAGCCTGCAACAGCGCCTGTCCGCGCTGGGCTACTATCGCGGTCATATCGACGGCATCTTTGGCAGCCAGACCGAGGCGGCGGTGCGCAACTTCCAGTATCGCAACTCGCTGAGCGGAACCGGCGTAGCCGACCCGACCACCCAAGCGCGCCTGTTCAGCGGCAGCGCCATTCCATACGGTGGCAGCAGCGGCTATGTGTATCTGCACTATGGCAGCAAGGGCTCGGCGGTGGTGCGCCTGCAAACCGCTTTGCAGGCCAGAGGCTACTTCAACAACAAAATCACCGGCAATTACCTGAGCATCACGATGGCGGCGGTCAAGGCCTTCCAGCGTGACAATGGCTTGGCGGTGGACGGCATTGCCGGACGACTGACGCAGAATAAGCTGTACGGAACGCACTATTGATTTCAACTGCAATGCAAAGAGGGCTTCCCAACCGGGAAGCCCTCAGCTTGTCAAAAAATCCACAGGCTGTCCAAAAAGGTCTAGATGCGGGCGAAGCCCAAGACCGTCCGACAGAGGCGTACTAACGTACGCCGACGAGGCGGTCGCTGGGCTGAACTCGCAGATGGGCCTTTTTCGACAGTCAGAGGGCTTCCTAATCGGGAAGCCCTCTTGCATTGCGCCTTACCCCAGCCGCACAACCTTGGTGGCGATGTGCTCTGAAAACGCCCTGTCGTGCTCCACAAAGACCAGCGTGGGCTGGTATGCGAGCAGCAACTCTTCCAGCTGCATGCGCGACAGCACATCGACGTAGTTCAGCGGTTCGTCCCACAGATACAAATGCGCCGAGGTGGACAGCGACGCAGCCAACAGCAGCTTTTTTCGCTGACCGGCGCTGTAGGCATCCAGCGGGGCGTCGAATTGCGCGCGCGGGAAGTCCAGCTTGCGCAGCAGCGATTTGACCAGCGTTTCGTCCAGCTGCCGCGCCTGCAAATAGTCGCGCAGGTTGCCGGTCAAGTGGTCGGTGCGCTGCGGCACATAGGAGAGGACCATGCCGCTGCCCATGCGCACCGTGCCCTCATGCGGGATGTCTTGTCCGAGCAAGAGCCTGATGAGGCTGGACTTGCCGCAGCCGTTCGGACCGGTCAGCGCCACACGCTCGCCGCGCAGCACGGTGAACGAAAGATCCGACACCACGCGACGGTCGCCATAGGCGATGGACAGATCGCGCACCTCAACCAACCGCTCGCTGCGATACGTCAGCGGCACCAGCTTGATGGGTTCGGAGGTGTCCAGGTCATGCAGCAGCTCCTCCTTCTCGGCGACCGCACGCTGCGCGCGCAGTTCGATAGCCTTGGCGCGCTGCATTATCTTGGCTGCCATGTGCCCGACATACCCGCGGTCGGCGACGTGCGATCCGATCTTGCCGCGCTCAATGCTGTCCGACCAACCGGCTTTCTCCCCGGCGGTCTTGCGCAGACGGCCGATCTCGCCGCGCAGTTTGTCGTTCTGATCGAGCTCAAACTGATCCTGACGCTGCTTGTTGTCGTGCCACGTAGTAAAGTTGCCCTGCATGACGGTGATCGTGGCTTTGTTGATGCTCAGCACGTGGTCGATGGTGGCATCGAGGAATGCGCGGTCGTGCGAGACGAGGATGAACCCGCGCTTGCCCGACAAATATTCGGCCAGCGCCGCGCGGCCCTGTGCGTCGAGGTGGTCGGTGGGCTCGTCGATGAGCAGAAACGCGTTCTTGCGCAGGAACAACGCGGAGAGCTGCACCTTGGCGCGCTCGCCGTCGCTGAGCGTAGCGAATGGGCGGGTCAGTGCCTCGGCACAGACGCCCAGCTTGCGTACGTCCTTCTCGATCATTTCATCGATGACAAAGCCGTCGTGCGCCAGGTACGCGTCGTAGGCTTTGCCATAGGCGTCCATGTCGGCGGGCGCTTCGGCAGCGCGCGCCATGTCCGCCTCCCATGCATCGAATGGCGCGATCAGCGCGCGTGCGACGGCCAGCGTGGGTTGATCCATCAGCGCCTGGGGTACGGCAAAGGGGAAGAGCGCGAACGACACCGACGCCGCGATGCTGCCGGTATAGGGCAGCTCGCCCATCAGCAGCTTGAGCAGCGTGGTTTTGCCCCGGCCATTGCGGCCGATCAGTCCCAGCCGCCAGGCGGAGTCCAGCGTGAAGCTCGCGTGATCAAACAGCGGCTCATTGCCGCCGTAGGCAAAGGTGAGATTTTGTATGGTGATGTTGGACATAGGCATCCCTCCCGATATGCACAAAAAAGCCACAAGAGCATGCTCTCGCGGCGTTTCGCACAGCAGGGCGCACAAAAGTGCGCGGCGGAAGCCATCATAGAGGAGCACATTCTTGCTTGAGCGCGCGCGAAAAGATACGCCGCGCTGCCAACCGACTTAGCAAGAAGTGTTCTCCACCAGAACGAGCCCCCTTTTCGATGATCTGCGCTCATCATAGCAGGAATCCGGCGCGGTGTCAAACACCGGTGGCTACGTCGTCCAGTCCGGCGCAATCGGCGCAGCGGCTATTCTGCCTGCCCGCGCAGCGCGTGCACACATACGCGCCGCAGGACGAGCAGCACAGCATCTCGCGCGCGTCAAAGGCGCTGCCGCAGTCTATGCAGTGGGATCTACTCATGGAGAAGCCTCCTCAAATTGGTGTGGGTTTGCATAGCATGTCCCGCGTGAGGCGGCGCTACACGCGCATGGTGCAAGAAATGGATGAAAAAGCCACAGCAACTCTTGTGCGGTGTGCGCCGTTGTGGCATAATGACCGCAGAGCGACTGCCTAAAGCGCGAAAGGAAGCGATGCACATGAGTGCGCAAGAGCAACAGCAACCCCCGCAGCTATCGGCCTGGCAACTGATGCGCCAGCCGTGGACGCCGTGGTTTCAGCAACTGTTCCGGTTTTTACTGGGGCAATGGGTGTCGATGCTCGGCTCGGCCATGGTGCAATATGTGCTGATTTTTTATATCACGCTGGCGACGCAGTCCGGCGCGATGATGGCGGTGGCGACCGCGTGCGGCTTTTTGCCGCAGGTGCTGATCTCGCCGATCGCCGGCGTGTGGGCGGATCGCTACGATCGCAAGAAGCTGGCAATCTTCGCCGATATGGGCATCGCCCTGGCCACGCTGGTGCTGGCCGCGCTGATGCTGACCGGCTATCGCGCTCTGACGATGCCCTTCGTGCTGTTGGCGGTGCGCTCGCTGGGTTCGGGCATTCAGTCGCCCGCAGTCAGCGCGATCGTGCCGCAGCTCGTGCCCGAGAGGCACCTGCTGCGCGTGAATGCTGCGAACACCAGCGTGCAGTCGCTGATCATGCTGGTCGCGCCCGCGCTGGGCGGGTGGCTGCTGGCCACCGGGCCGCTGGCCATCGTGCTGCTGGTCGATGTGGCCACCGCGGTGATCGGCATTGTGCTGCTGGTGACCGTGGCGGTGCCCCGGCATCCACGCCAAGACGAAACGGCGCAACACCCATGGCATGACCTGGCCGATGGCCTGCGCTACACATGGCGTGCGCCGGTCATCCGCACAATCATCAGCTTCCACGCGGTGAGCATGCTGCTGATCGCGCCGCTGGCCACACTGACGCCGCTGTTGGTGGTGCGCACATTTGGCGGAGGAGAGCGTGCGCTGGCCATCAATGAAATCGTATTCAGCGGGGGCACACTATTGGGCGGCGCGCTAATCGCCGCGTGGGGCGGATGGAGGAACCGCCTAAACATGATGGCCATCGCCTGTGCTGTGCTGGGCATCGGCGCGATGCTGATCGGGCTTGTGCCGATGACATTCGTGTGGTATCTGCTCATCCTGGTGTGCATGGGCGTCAGCGAGCCCTTCTATGGCACGCCAACCACCACGATGCTACAGGAACAGACTGAGCCGGAAAAGATGGGACGCGTGTTTAGCCTGATGAACATGGTGATGACGCTGTGCGTGCCGATCGGCGTCGTGATATGTGGGCCGCTGGCCGACACCGTATCGGTGCAAACGCTGATGTGGATCGCCGGTGCGGCGCTGCTGGCAATGGCCGGTTTGCTGGCGGTCAACAAGACGCTGCGCGGGGTCGCCGTGCGGCCGGAACAAACGGAAGAAAAGGAGTAATCTCTATGAAATTGTGTTTTCAACGGATGCTTGCCATGGTGTTGGTGATGACCTGTTTGTTGTTGGGTGCGACGTCCATGGCGTATGCCTCGGACGACGCGAAGATGGATCAGATCAATGCGCTTGCACTGACCGACTATTCTGCGATGTTCCAGATCAGCACGCAGGCGGACGGCGCCTACGCCGACGCCATTGCGCGGAGGCTGAGCGAAAGCTTCCAGGCGGACGGCGAGGCATTTACAGCCCAATTGCTGTCCTGGGATCCAGCGGTTCGCGACAATATCATAGGATTGATCGCGTACAACTATGTGCAGGAGAGCCGCAACGGTGACGCTGGCGCGGCGAAGGCGGCGGAGGCTGACCTGGCCGCGCAGCTCGAGCAGGCACGGGCCAAGGCGGACCTGCTACAGGCGCTGCAGGACGAGATCCAGCGGGAGAAGCAAGATTGAGGGCTGGCGCAATAAAGAACACCGGCTACTGAAAAAGGCCCATCTGCGGGCTCAGCCCTGCGATCGCCCTGTCGGCATACGGTGGTACGCCTCTGTCGGAGGGTCTTGGGCTTCGCACACATCTGGACCTTTTTGGACAGCCTGTGGGTTTTTGGACAAGCTGAGACCTTCGGCCATGCCGAAGGCCTCTTTTTAGTCTGCCAGCCGCTCCAGCCGCTCCCAGTATGCTGCGATTTGCATGCGCCGCGCGTCGGTGTCGCCATGCTGCTGCGCGAGTGCCTGCCAATCGGCAAGCAGCGCCAGGGATTCCTCCGCGTCATATACTGTGCGCCAGCCCAGTTGCTGACGCGCACGGGTGCTGTCCAGCCGCGGCGTTCGCTGCGGCGGATCGCTGTCCAGCGGGGTTGTG
>JAVBUY010000162.1:0-15620 GCA_031554855.1 Eubacteriales bacterium | reverse complement strand
GGAAGAAGCCGCTGCCGCTGGCATCAAGATCATCGGCTATGACCGCGAGATCGTGAACACCACCGCTGTGGACGGCGTTGTGCAGTTCGGCAGCATCAAGACCGGCGTTGTGCAGGGCGAAGCGCTGCTGGCCGGCCTGGCTGCCAAGGGCGCGGGCCCGTACAACATCGAGCTGTTCGGCGGCGGCCCGGCCGACCCGAATGCCCCGAACTTCTTCACGGGCGCGATGAGCGTTCTGCAACCGAAGATCGACGACGGCACCCTGGTGGTCGTGTCTGGCCAGACCGATTTCACCCAGTGCGCCACCCTGGATTGGGACAACTCCAAGGCCCAGGCTCGCATGGATTCGCTGCTGTCCGGCTTCTATGCGGACAAGAAGATCCACGGCGCGCTGGCGCCCAATGACGGCATTGCCCGCGCCATCATCACCGCTTGCGAGCAGGCTGGCCAGGAGCTGCCTGTGACCTCTGGTCTGGATGCCGAGAACGAGACCATCGAATGGATCTGGAAGGGCCGTCAGTTCTCGACCGTTGCCAAGCCCACCGATGCGCTGGTTGGCAAGACCATCGAAATCGTCAAGGCGCTGCAGGCCGGCACCGGCATGCCCGCTCCGGATTCCGTCTCGAACAACGGCAAAGTGGACGTCGGCCTGTATGAGCTGCCGCCGCTGCTTGTGACCAAGGACAACGCCAAGGAAGCGTTCGCCAATGACCCCGGCCGCCTGGCGCTGCTGGTGGACTAAGCGAAACCTCTGGCAAAACCCAATAGGCAATGGGAAGGCGACGGGGAAACCCGCCGCCTTCTTTTTATCGCCCGCTTTTCCGGTATGAAGCCTTCTTTCAGCCATATCTTAATTCTTTCTTATTTTCCCCTCAAAGCCCTTTATTTTCTGGTAAATGATGATATACTGCAAACATCGCAGGCAGCTGCGATATCCATGCAAAATCTTGGCGGCTCAAAACGCCAACTACTTTGAGGAGGAAGCATAGCATGAATGTACGTATCAAATCCTGGGTGGCCGTCGGATTGGTCATCTTTATGAGCATCGGCGTGATGCAGCCCGCGGCATTCGCGGAGGAGACCATCTATTCGCCGACCTTCAATATCGTGAAGGATCAGGGCGTGAAGCTGGTTGCATCGGAAGAAACCGAGCAGCCGGAAGTCACCGCCGATCCGGAGGCGACCGCCGAACCGGAGACGACTGTTGATCCGGCCGCGACAGTTGATCCGGCAGCGACCGTTGATCCCGCCGCGACCCCGGCACCGGAAGCAACCGCCGCGCCGGAGATCCATCGCGAAGTGATCGTCACCTGCGAGATCGAAGGCCAGGGCGAGGCTGCACAGCAGTTCGCGCTACAGGGCGAGCTGATCGGCTTCGACGATGTGCAGGTGAAGCTGCAATGGCAGTACGATAGCGGCAAGGATCTCGATGGCGATGGCACGCTGGACGGCTGGCAGGATGCCCCGGGCGACAGCCATGGGCTACAGTATAAGATCCCGGTCAGCGAAGAGATTGTCAACGCGAAGTGGAGATTGTGCGTGGCGATTGAGCAGGTCCAGCCTGAAGCGCAACCTGAGGCGCAACCTGAAGCGCAGCCCGAGGCACAACCTGAGGCGCAACCCGAAGCGCAGCCGGAAGTCAATCCGGAAGATCTGCCCGTGGTTGGCTAACGCACGCGAAACCCCGATCGACACAGACCATGAAGCGGCAGAGCGAGCGCACTCGCTTTGCCGCTTTTTTGCTGCCATGCGCGGGAAGTCTGCATTGCAATCCCCAGGGCGAAGTGATATGATCGTATCATTCGTGGGAGTTGCTGCCAAAGAAGAAGTTGGCGAGGCGACTCTTTGCGCGCGCAAAACCAGCAATAGGAGGAGTATCATGCCCATCCAGTACAAGCCGGAACCGTTTCGCATCAAAATGGTGGAGCCTATCAAGACCCTGACGCGCCAAGAGCGCGAGGATAAAATTCGCATGGCGGACTACAATGTGTTTCGCCTGCGCAGCGACGATGTGTATATCGACCTGCTGACCGACTCGGGCACCAATGCGATGAGCGACAAGCAGTGGGGCGGCATCATGTCCGGCGACGAGGCCTATGCGGGTTCGCGCAGCTACTTTAAGCTGATCGACGCCGGGCAGGACATCTTCGGCTATGGCTACATCCAGCCGGTGCACCAGGGCCGCGCCGCCGAAAAGGTGCTGCTGCCGTTGTTCCTGCATAAAGGCAATTACGCGATCTCCAATATGTTCTTTGATACCACGCGCGCGCATGTCGAGCTGGCAGGCGCCCGCGCCATCGACTGCGTCGTCGAAGAGGCGCTGATTCCCTCCAAGCGTGCGCCGTTTAAGGGCAACATGGACGTCGCCAAGATGGAGAAAATCATCAACGAATACGGCAAAGAGAAGATCGGCCTGGTGGTGATGACCGTCACCAACAACTCGGCCGGTGGCCAGCCGGTGTCGCTGAAGAACCTGCGCGAAACCAGCGCGGTCTGCAAGAAATACGGCATCCCGATGTGCATCGACGCCGCGCGATACGCCGAGAACGCGTACTTCATCCAGCGCGACGAGCCGGAATGCAAGCACATGTCCATCAAGGAGATCGTGCGCGAGATGTTCGCCTGCGCCGAGATGTTCGTGATGTCCGCCAAGAAGGACACCATTGTGAACATGGGCGGCCTGCTGGGCGTGAAGGACGGCAAGTCCGACCTGATCCTGGGCATCAAGAGCAACTGCATCAGCTACGAGGGCTTCTATACCTATGGCGGCTTGGCCGGACGCGACCTGGATGCGCTGGCCATCGGCCTGTACGAGGGCATCGAGCAGGCGTACCTGGAGTACCGCGTGGGGCAGATGGAATACCTGGCCGCGCTGCTGGACGACGCGGGCATCGCGTACCAGTCGCCGGTCGGCGGCCACGGCGTGTTCATCGACGCAGCGGCGATGTTCCCGCACATCCCGTACGATGAATATCCCGGTCAGGTGCTGGCGGTGGAGCTATACAAAGAGGCGGGCATTCGCGCCTGCGACATCGGCTCGTACATGCTGGGCAACGATCCGGACACCGGCAAGCAGCTGCACGCCGAGTTCGAGTTCACGCGCTGCGCCATCCCTCGCCGTGTGTACACCCAGGCACATCTGGACGTGGTGGCGGCGGCGCTGGTCAACATCCAGACGCGCGCGAAGGACATCAAGCGCGGCTACCGCATCACGTGGGAGCCGCCGGTGCTGCGGCACTTCCAGGCGTATCTGGAGCCGATCGTGGATTGACATCGGTATGGAAATTTCATGCCGGACGGCATCACGGCGAATGCACAAACAGGAGGTTGCCGTCCGGCATCGCCCTTTTGCAGCCTTGAAATAAAGCCAGCACCAGTTTGTGCATAGCAAAAGAACCGCGCGTGCGGTTCTTTTTTGTTTTCCTACCCTTGCTTCCGCGCCGATGTGCCCGGGATGCCCAGCTCGCCGCGATACTTGGCGATGACGCGCCGTGAGGCAACAAAACCCTGCGCGGCCAGCAGTTCCGCCATGCGCGCGTCGGACAGCGGCGCACGCTTATCCTCGGCCTGGATGATGCGCTGCACTGCGTCGCGCACGCTGTTGCGGCTAACCGGGGCACCCTCGGTCTGGCTGGCGCTGGCCGCGAAAAAGTGCTTCAGCGGGAACAGGCCGCAATCGCACAGCAGGTATTTGCCCTGGATGGCGCGGCTGACCGTCGATTCGTGCAGGCCGACGTCGCGCGCGGCGTGTTCCAGCGTGAGCGGCAGCAGCGCGCCGCCCAGAAAGAAATCCGCCTGGCGGTTGGCGATGCACGCGGCGATGGCATCCAGCGTCTTGGCGCGCTGGGCGATCGCGTCGAGCACCCATTGCGCCTGTGCCAGCTTGGTCTTGAGGTAGTCGGTGGCTTCGCCGTGCGCGTCTTGGCGCGCCATGCGCAGGTAGTAGTCGTTGAGCGACACCGGCGCGTCCTGGCGCGTCAGCTCGGCGCGCGGCGTGCCCTGCTCGAGCGTGACACGCACATCCGGAAAGACCGGCTGAATGCGCTCGACGCCAAAACCGGCGGCGGGCTTGGGGTTCAGCCGCTGCAAGACCGCAGCCAGCGCGCGCGTCTGCGCCGAGGAAATGCGCAACTGCGCACCGATCTTGTGGAAGCGTCCGGCAGCGATATCCTCCAAGTGGTGTTTCGCCAGCTCGGGCAGCAGCGGATCGGTGTAGCCCAGCCGCCATAGCTGGATGCACAGGCACTCGCCCAGGTCGCGCGCGCACACGCCATAGGGCTCCAGCGTTTGCAGGTAGCCAACGCCCTCCTCAACCGCCTCCGCATCCAAGCCTGTGCTTTGCGCCAGCTCGGCGACCGACATCGTCAGGTAGCCGCGCGCATCCAGCGCGTCGATGATGCGCTGGAGCAGGCGCACATCCGCATCGCACAGCGCGGGGTGGAACTGGCTTTGCAGATAGTCGGCCAGCGTCCAACCTTCCTGCGATGCCGGATGGCCTGAGGACTCGACGGTCTCCACCGGATCGCGCGGCTCGACGGTCTCGGTTAGGGGCTGTGCCGGCGCATCGCTGTCACGCAGCGCGTCCCAGCAGAGCTCGTCGCTGTGCGCGTCATCCAGCTCGAGCAGCGGGTTTTCCATCGCCGCGTCGCGCAGATACATCATCAGGTGCGCATGCCCCATTTGCAGGATGCGCAACGACTGTGCCTGCTGGGGGCTGATGGTTTGCTTTTGCTGGAGGATGGCCGATAGCGTATGCTTCATGAATAGACCTCGCGCGGACGCCGTGAACCGGCGTTTTCGTTGATGTTGCCGGGGCGATATGATACAATATGCGCACAGGAGGGATAGCGTGGTCAACGTGCTATTGATTTACCCCTATGCGGAGATTCGGGCGGAGTTCGAGCCATTGATCCAGCGGATCAACAAGCGGGACGACGTCTGTTTTGAGACCACGCATATCGTCGGCACGATGGACGACCTGCTGGAGCGCTGCGACGCGGACATCATCATCGCGCGCGGCATCACCTGCAAGGCGCTCAGGCACGCATATCCCGAAAAGCCGATGGTCGAGATCCAAATGACCAGCTTTGATATGATCAACGCGGTGATGGACGCGGTGACGCAGTTCCATCCGCGCAGGATCGCTCTTTTATATCAGCATACCATACAGGAAGATTTCTGCAAAGTGGAAAAGATGTGTGGCACGCCGATCGCCGCCCATAGCGTGGACAACGAGGAGAACATCCTGCGCATCGTGGAGCAGGAGCAGGCGCTGGGCGCGGACGTGTTCATCGGCGGCCTGACGCTCTGCCGCATCTGTGACCAGCTGGAGGTGCCGCGCGTGCACATCAAGTCCAGCCCCGCATCGATTCACCGCGCGATCGAGGAGGCGCTCAATGCCGCGCACGCCATGAACCTGGAGCGCGCAAAGGGCGAAGTGATGCGCACGGTGCTCAACAACGCAGAGGATGCGCTGCTGGCGCTGGACCGCTGCGGCAAGGTGACCGCGCTCAACAACCAGGCGTATCTGAACTTTCATCTGCACAACGCGGCGGACATCGTGGGGCACGGCATCCGCGATGTGTGCGCCGACATCCATTGGAAGGAGGCGCTGCGCACCAAGACCGAAACCGAGCAGCTGATCACGGTGCATGGCAAGCTGCTGCTGGTCAAGTGCAAGCCCATCCAGGAGGACCGCAGCGGCGCGGGCGTGCTGGTGACCGCGTCGTTCGCCAGTCGCATCCAGGAGAGCGAGACGCGCATCCGCAAGGAGCTGAGCGAGAAGGGGCTGACCGCCAAGTATTCCTTCGAGCACATCATCGGCACCAGTCCGAAGATGCTGCCGATCTTCGCGATGGCGAAGAAATACGCCGGGGTGGACGCCAACGTGCTGCTGCTGGGCGAAACCGGCACCGGCAAGGAGCTGTTCGCGCATAGCATCCACAACGCTAGCAAGCGCAGAGATCAGCCCTTTGTGGCGCTCAATAGCGCGGCCTTCCCCGAGAACCTGCTGGAGAGCGAGCTGTTCGGCTATGTGGAGGGCGCGTTTTCCGGCGCGGCCAAGGGCGGCAAGATGGGGCTGTTTGAGCTGGCGCATCGCGGCACGATCTTTCTGGACGAAATCGGCGAGGTGCCGCTGGCATTGCAGGCCAAGCTGCTGCGTGTGCTGCAAGAGAAGGAGATCCGCCGCATCGGCGACGACAAAGTGCGCTTTGTGGATGTGCGCGTGATCTCGGCCACCAACATGGACCTATATGCGCAGGTGGCGCAGGGCAGCTTCCGCTCGGATCTGCACTACCGGCTGAACCTGCTGACGCTGAAGATTCCGCCGCTTCGCGAGCGCCGCGAGGATATTCTGGAGCTGACGCACTACTTCCTGCGCGCGTTCGCGCGCGACCACGCCAGCGACCCGCCGCGGCTGACCCCGGCGGCAGAGCTGCGCCTCAACGATTATCGCTGGCCGGGCAACGCACGAGAGTTGCGCAACGTGTGCGAACGGTTGGTGGTGATGTTTGGCGGAGAGAGCGTGGATATCGATACGCTGGAGCAGGTGGCGCTGTTTGCCGAGGAAGAGCGCGCACAAAGTGGCGTGCCGCCGGAGCTGCGACTGCCCAGCCCGCGCATGACGCAGGAAGAGATGGCCAAGATGCTGGGCGTCAGCCGCACAACGCTGTGGCGACGAAGCAATGAACGAAACAAAGCGCGCAACAATTGAAACAAAATGTTTCACGTGTTGCGCGCTTTTTGTTCGTGAAGTTTTCGACAATAAGGCGGTGTATAGCATTCACAAGTTGGCACGGTTCTTGCTCTATAAGAGAGTATCAGAACAAAAAAACTCGCGGGCCGACAGAAGCGGCCGGTTGCATGCAACCGGTTAGGCCCTCGGGAAGAGGGGAGAACACCGTGACAAACCTACCCGTATTGGGCATTCTGCTGGGCGATGCCACCGGCGTGGGGCCGGAACTGGTCGCCAAGCTGGCCGAGAACAACTTTTATCAGGAGTATTGCCGTCCGGTGATCATTGGGGATCTGCGCGTGCTGCGGCAGGCACAGGCATCTATCGGCGGGAAAACGGCCTTCGTCGCCATTGACGACGTGCACGCCGCCGACTGGACGCGAGGCATTCCGGTGCTGGATCAGAAGGACCAGGATCCGGCGAAGTACGAAATCGGCAAGGCCGATCCCTACTGCGGCAAGGCGGTCAACGACATGCTCAAGACCGCGATCGCGCTCTATCAGCAGGGGCTGATCCAGGGATTCTGCTTTGCGCCGTTTAACAAGCTGGCGATGATCCAGGGCGGATGCGAATTCGAGAGCGAACACCACCTGATGGCCGACCTGTTCCACCACACCGAGCCCTTCGGCGAGATCAACGTGCTGGGTGACCTGTGGACGACGCGCACCACCAGCCACATCCCGATCAAGGGCGTCAGCGACGCGCTGACCGTCGAGAGCATCCTGCGCGCTATCCGCCTGGCCAACGCCACGCTGAAAAACGCGGGCATCGAGAAGCCGATTCTGGGCATCGCGGCGCTCAACCCGCACGGCGGCGAGGGCGGCCACTGCGGCCGTGAGGAGATTGACGTGATTCAGCCCGCGATGGAGCAGGCGCGCGCGATGGGCATCGTGGTCGATGGGCCGTACCCGGCAGACATTTTGTTCATCAAGGCGTTCCGTGGCGATTTCAACGGCGTGGTGACCATGTACCACGACCAGGGGCAGATCGCGCTGAAGCTCAGGGGCTTTGACCAGGGCATCACGATCGCGGGCGGGCTGCCCGCGCCGATCGTCACCTGTGCGCACGGCACAGCGTACGACATCGCGGGCAAGGGCATCGCCAGCACTTCGGCGTTCGAAAACGCCATCAAGATGTGCAGCCAGATGGCCGTCCACATGGCGAATACACAGCAGGGGGGACAAGGCGCATGAAGGTGCTCAAGGCATTCAATAGCAAACTGATCATCCCGGTAGCGGCATTTGCGCTGGGCGCGGTGTTTCTCTACGTCGGGCTGACGAAATTCGGGTTCTGGGCGGGACACGACGGCCCCACCCCGGGCTTCGTGCCGATCATCATCGCAGTGCTGCTGATGATCACCAGTGTGATGGCGTTCTTCGCCAGCTTAAAGCAGGAGAATGCGGTCATTCCGCTGCCCGACCTGCTGGTGGGCATCTCGGGCGTCGCGATCTACGCGCTGACGTACCTGTTTGGGCTGCTGCCGACGCTGGCGATCTACTGCGCGGGTTGGCTGCGCGTGGTGGAAAAGACGCCATGGAAAACCACGCTGCTGGTCACCGCGTCGGTCATGGCGGTGGTCATCGCGGTCTTTGTGCTGTGGCTGGGCGTGCGTTTCCCCGTTGGCTTCTTCTATGAGACAATTTTCGGCTGAAAGGAGGGCGACACCGCATGGATAATCTACATATGCTGCTTACCGGATTCTCGACGCTGTTCACCATCCAGAATATCGGCGCGTGCATGCTGGGCGCCATCCTGGGGCTGATCGTCGGCGCGATACCGGGCATCGGCTCGCTGGCGGGCGTGGCGCTGCTGCTGCCGCTGACCTACAAGTTCAATCCAACCACCGCCATCATCATGCTGGGCGCACTGTACTATAGCAACATGTACGGCGGCGCGTTCAGCGCGATTCTGCTGAACATCCCGGGCGACAGCCCTGCGATCATGACCACGCTGGACGGCTACCCGATGGCCACCAAGCTCAAGCGCCCCGGACAGGCGCTGATGGTCGCCAACCTGTCCTCGTGCATCGGCGGCATCATCGGCATGCTGATCCTCACGTTCATGGGCCCGGCGCTGGCCAAGTTTGGCCTGAAGTTCGGCCCGCCGGAAATGACCGCGCTGCTGCTGGTCGCGATGACTTCGATCGGCTGGCTCGTCGGCGAGAATCCGATTCGCGGCATCGTCGGCTCGCTGGCCGGCATCCTGATCGCCAGCATCGGCATGGATACGCTGTCGGGCGCGCCGCGCTTCAACTTCGGCAGCATCCACCTGATGGGCGGCATTCCGTTTGTGCCGTTTGTCATCGGCGCGGTTGGCTTCGCGCAGGTGATGAAGCTTATGGAGGAGCGCAACATCTCGCAGGAGAGCGTCGTAAAGGAAAAGCTGACCATTCGTGGCAGCATGCTCAACGCGGATGAAATGAAGCGCACCTGGTGGCCGTCGATCCGCACCGGCATCTTGGGCACCTTTGTGGGCGTGCTGCCCGGCGCGGGCGCCACCGCCGCCTCGTTCATGGGCTATGCGTCGCAAAAGGCATTCAAGAACAAGATCCCGCTGGGCACGGGTGCGGTAGAGGGCATCGCGGCCAGCGAATCGGCCAACAACGCCGCCGCTGCCGGTGCGTTCGCGCCACTGCTGGCGCTGGGCATCCCCGGCTCAGGCACCGGCGCGGTGCTGCTCGGCGGCCTGATGATGTGGGGCTTAGAGCCCGGCCCGCTGCTGTTCACCAAGCACGCAGATTTCGCCTGGGGCCTGATCGCCTCGCTGTTCCTGGCCAATCTGATCGCGCTGGCCATCTCGCTGCTGGTCATTCCGTTCCTGGTCAAGCTGCTCAAGGTGCCGATCAAGTACATGATCCCCTGCATTGTGGTGGTGTGCATCGTCGGCGCGTACGCGACCAGCAACTCAATGTATGGCGTGCTGGTCATGCTGATCTCCGGCATCATCGGGTTCTTCCTGGACAAGAACAAGTACTCGATGGCGCCGATGCTGCTGGCCTTCGTGCTCGCGCCCATGCTGGAAAAGAACATGCGCAAGGCGTTCATCATGTCGCGCGGCAGCCTGTCGATCTTCTTCTCCAAGCCGATCTCGCTGGTATTCCTGCTCATCATGTTCGCGATCATCCTATTCCCCATCGTCAAGGGCATCGTTGGCAAGGTCCGCAAAGGACGCCAATTGAACCATAATTGAAAGGGAGGAACTCTATCATGAAGAACCTGCGCACGATCCTGGCTATCCTGGTCGCCTCCATGCTGGTGATGAGCTTCGCCGGCACTGCTTTCGCCGCTGACGCGTTCGCGCCCAGCCAGAACATCAACTGGGTTTGCACCTCTTCGCCGGGCGGCGGCTCGGACATCTACACCCGTGTGATTTCCGACATCATGACCCGCAAGGGCATCGTCTCCCAGACCTTCCTGGTGGATAACCAGACCGATGGCGGCGGCGAGATTGGCCGTCTGTTCGTCAGCCAGGTGGCCGCGGGCAAGGATGCCGACCACACGCTGCTGACCTTCAACTCCGGCGACCTGATGCCGATGGTCAAGAACACCCCCAACCGCATCGAGAACTTCACCCCCATCGCGGTGATGGCGGTCGATAAGCAGCTGCTCTTCAAGGGCGAAATGACCAAGTACGCGGACTTCGCGTCGGCCATCGAGGCCGCCAAGGCCGGCACTGCGGTCGTGATCGCTGGCTCCAAGGGCGACGACATCGCCACCTATGAGAAGATGCTGGCCTCCATCGGCCTGACCAAAGAGCAAATGCCCTACATCACCAACGACTCGACCGGCGACGCCATCACCTCCATCCTGGGCGGCCATGTCGATTTCGTGATCTCCAAGCCCGCGGCCGCCTCGCAGTATGTCGAGGCCAAGACGCTGGTGCCCGTGCTGGCGTTCTCCACCGAGCGCTTCACCGGCGAGCTGGCCGATGCCCCGAAGCTGAGCGAGATTGGCGCGTATGCCGACGTGGAAGTGCCGGTGTGGCGCGGCATCGCGGCCCCCAAGAGCATGAGCCCCGAAGCGGCCGCGTTCTGGTCTGAGGCGTTCAAGCAGGTCAGCGAGTCCGAAGAGTTCAAGACCGAGTACATCGAGAAGAACAAGCTGATCCCCAACTACATGGATCAGGCGACCGCCGCGAAATTCATGACCGACTACCAGGTCGCGTACATGGCGGAGCAGGGCATCCAGTAAACCGCCCCAGCGATTGCAAACCGATTGCAACAGGAGGAAGAGCTGTGCTGCTTTGTTATCAAGTAGCCACGCCCGATGTCGCAATCGCACCGTCGGTCACCGCCTTTCAGGGCCCGCTGGACGCGAGCTTTGAGAGCCTGCGCAAGATCGGGTACGATGGGGTTGAGCTGATGACGCTCAACCCCCATCTGCTCGATTGGGACAGGGTGAAGCAGACTGCGGCGCGAAACGACCTAACCGTGGCGCTGGTGTGCACCGGAGAGATCTTCGGCCAGTTGGGGCTGTCCTTTGCCGATCCAGACGCAGACCGGCGCAAGCAGGCCATTTCGCGCGTAAAGGACATCATCGACTTTGCCGCGCACCTGGGCGCGCACATCAACATTGGGCGCGTGCGCGGGCAGTATCGCGACGGCGTGCGCCCCGAGGACACCTATGCCTGGGCGGTGGACGCGTTCCGCCAGATCAGCGACCACGCCGCGCCCAAGGGCGTCAAGATCGCGCTGGAGACCGTCACCATCATGCAGACCAACTTCATGAATACACTGGACGAGGCCGAGCGCATGCTGGCCGATGTGGGGCGCGACAACTTCCGGCTGATGATGGACGTGTTCCACCTGAACCTGGAAGAAAAGAATGTGCTCGCCGCGATTCGTGCGCACAGCGCGCACAATATCCACGTGCACCTGGCGGACAACAACCGCCGCTACCCAGGCCACTGCGGACTGGACTTTTCCGGCATCATCCAGACCTTTCGCGACGTGGGGTACGACGGCGCGTTCTGCACCGAAATTTTTCAGATCCCCGACCAGCAGCGCGCCGCCGAGGGCGCCTATGCGCACCTCGCGCCGATCTTCGCGCACGTGTATGGCCGATAGGAGGGCGGATCATGGGCAAGAAAGTTGCGCTCATTCACACCGTGAAGAGCGTATGCAACACCTTCGACGGGTTGATTACCGCCCGCATGCCGGATGTACAGGTGTTCAACACGCTGGACGATTTTTTGAGCATTGACACCATCGCGAAGGGGCGCTTCGACGAGAACAACCTCGGCCGCCTGCGCGCGATCATCACCAACGCGGTGCGCACCGGCGCTGATGTGGTCTGCGCCACCTGCTCCACGCTGTCGCCCTGGATGTCGCTGCTGCGCAAAGAATATACCGTGCCGCTGGTGGCCATCGACGACGCGATGGCGGCGGCGGCGGTGGCAACTGAGCAACCCATCACCGTGTTGGCCACCGCGTCCAGCGCGATCGGCCCGCTGACCGACAAGATTCGTGGGATGATCGCCGAGCAGGGCAAGAGCACGCCGGTGAGCACTGTGCTGTGCCGCGAAGCGTTTGTGGCGATCAAGGCGCTGGATCAGCCGACGCACGATGCCCTGGTGCTGGAGGCTGCGCGCGGCATCGACACACCGGTCATCGTGCTGGCGCAGGCGTCCATGGCCCACCTCGTGCCCGCGCTGACCGAACAAAACGGCGGCACCGTGCTGGCCAATGTGGAGCTCTGCATCGAGCAGATCGCAACGATTCTAGAAAATAGGTGAACGATATGAGAAAGACGATTCCCGAGCTGCGGGATGCCTGCCGGTCGCTGCGCAACGATCTGATCGATACGCTGCACAGCATCCAGACCGGTCACCCCGGCGGCTCGTTATCATGCGCGGAGATCCTGGCGACACTGTACCTGGGCGGCAAGATGCGCGTGGACGCGCAGCATCCGGACATGCCTGAGCGCGACCGGCTGGTGCTGTCGAAGGGTCATGCCGCGCCCATGCTGTATCTGGTGCTGGCCGAGATGGGCTTCTTTTCCAAGACCGACATCCCCACGCTGCGCCAGATCGGCAGCCATTTGCAGGGGCATCCCTGCGCGCACAAGACGCCGGGCGTTGAGGCATCGACCGGCCCGCTGGGGTTGGGGCTGTCGGCGGGCGCGGGCATGGCGCTGGCGGCGCGCGTGCAGGGGCTGAACTACCATACCTATGTGCTGCTGGGCGACGGCGAGATTCAGGAGGGCGCGATCTGGGAGGCGGCGATGACCGCCAGCAAGTTCCGTCTCGACCATCTGATCGCCATCCTGGATCACAACGGCGTGCAGCTGGACGGCACCAACGACGAGATCATGCCGATGGGCGACATCGCGGCCAAGTTCCGCGCATTCGGCTGGCATGTGATTGCGGTCGATGGGCACGACCTGGCCGCGCTGGATGCGGCCATCGACCAGGCCAAGGCGCACACCGGCACGCCCACCATCCTGATCGCCGAGACCATCAAGGGCAAAGGCGTTTCCTTCATGCAGGGCAAAAATATCTGGCATGGCAAGCCGATCTCCGACGCGGAGTATCAACAGGCCAAGGCCGAGCTCAAGGAGGGGTGGGCATGAGCATGATCGCGATTCGCGACGCATTCGGCGACGCATTATCCGCGCTGGGCGCGGACAACAAGCAGGTCGTGGCGCTCGAGGCCGACGTGGGCTCCTCCACCAAGAGTGCGGTGTTCGGCGCAAAGTTCCCGCAGCGTTATTTTAACGTAGGCATCAGCGAGCTGGACATGGCGGCAACTGCCGCGGGCATGGCGGCCAGCGGTCTCATCCCGTTCGTCAATACCTTCGCGGTGTTTCTCTCTACCCGCGCGCTGGACGCCATCAACAGCATGATCTGCTATGACAAGCTGAACGTGAAGCTGTGCGGTGCGTACGCGGGGCTGTCGGATAGCTACGACGGCGCCAGCCACCATGCGATCTCGGATATCGCCATCATGCGCAGCCTGCCGAACATGACCGTGCTCTCGGTGTGCGATCCGGTGGAGACGCGCAAGGCGGTATATGCCGCCGCAGCGATCGATGGGCCGGTGTACCTGCGCCTCAGCCGCGCGGCCACACCGACGATCTTTGACGAAAGCTACGACTTCCAGGTGGGCAAGGGTGTGATCGTGCGCGAGGGGCGCGACGTCAGCCTGGTCGCTACCGGCTATATGGTGCATAAGGCGCTGGAAGCAGCCGATCTGCTGGCGCGACAAGGGATTGCCGCACGCGTGGTGAATATGCACACCATCGCGCCCATCGACCGCGCGCTGATCGACGACTGCGCCCGGCAGACCCGTGCGATCGTCACCATCGAGGAGCACAGCGTGCACGGCGGGCTGGGCGGCGCGGTGTGCGAGGCGGTGTGCGCCGGGCACCCGGCGCGCGTGGAGCGTATCGGACTGACCGAGCCCGCCGAGTCGGGCGACTACGAGCAGCTGCTGACCAAGTTCGGCCTGGACGCGCAGGCCATTGCGGCGCGCGCTATCGCCGCGCTCAAGGAATAAGGAGGGGGAACCATGACCGAATCCATGCACAAATACATGCAGGTCGGCTTGATCCACATGATGGCGTATCCGGCGACCATCAAGGGTGAGGGGCCGATCGTCGAAACCGTCAAAAAGATTGTGCTCGACGACTATTTCGACGCCATCGAGGTGACACGCATCAACGACCCCGAGGCGCGCCGACAGGGGGCCGAGATGATCCGCTGCGGGCATATGGCCGTGGCCTATGCCGGGCAGCCGCGCCTGCTGACGCAGGGGCTGAACATCAACGACCTGGACGAGGACAAGCGGCAGTTTGCGGTCAGCGATCTGAAGGCCGGCATCGACGAGGCGTACGAGATCGGCGCGGTGGCGTTCGCGTTCCTGTCCGGCAAGTACGAGGAAGCGACCCGTGAGCAGTCCTTCGCGCAGCTAGTCAAGTCCACGCGTGAGCTGTGCACGTATGCGAAGAGCAAGGGCGATATGAAGGTGGCGCTGGAGGTGTTCGACTACGACATCGACAAGAAGGCGCTGATCGGGCCGGTGGCGCTGGCCAAGCGCTTCGCCGAGACCATTCGCCCCGAGTTCGCCAACTTTGGCCTGATGGTCGATTGCAGCCACATCCCGATGCTGCGCGAGAGCTACGAGGAAAATCTGCTGCCCATCCGCGACTACATCATCCACGCGCACATGGGCAACACCGTCATCGACGACCCCGCGCATGCCGCCTATGGCGATATGCACCCGCGCTTTGGCTTCCCGAACAGCGAGAACGATGTGCTGGAACTGCGCGACTACCTGAAAGTGCTGCTGGATATCGGCTTTCTGAACACCGAGCACCCGCCGATCGTCAGCTTTGAGGTCAAGCCCTGGGGCGACGAGGACAGCGACATCGTGATCGCCAACGCCAAGCGCACACTCAACCGCGCCTGGGCGATGCTGGAGAAATAGGAGAGACATCGCATGAAAATCGTGATACTGGATGGCTACACGGAGAACCCGGGCGACCTGAGTTGGGCGGGATTTGAGGCGCTGGGGGATGTGACGGTGTATGACCGC
Source organism: Eubacteriales bacterium (assembly GCA_031554855.1). Lineage (GTDB taxonomy): Bacteria > Bacillota > Clostridia > Christensenellales > Aristaeellaceae > JAVBUY01. The sequence goes on along the minus strand of JAVBUY010000162.1, from coordinate 351 downwards.
ACGCCCACCGATCAAATCGTGCCGCGCATCGGCGACGCCGAGATCGTTATCACCAACAAGACGCCGATCACCGACGCGATCCTGGCGGCCTGCCCGCAAGTGCGGTACATCGGCGTGCTGGCCACCGGCTACAACGTGGTGGACACCGCCGCCGCCAAGCAGCGCGGCATCCCGGTGTGCAACATCCCCACCTACGGCACCACCGCCGTCGCGCAGTATGTGTTCGCGCTGCTGCTGGAGATCTGCCACCACGTCGCGCACCACGCCGCCGAGGTGCAGAAGGGCCGCTGGCAGAAAGCCGGAGACTTCTGCTTCTGGGATTATCCGCTGATCGAGCTGGCGGGCAAGACC
>JAVBUY010000072.1:0-12522 GCA_031554855.1 Eubacteriales bacterium | reverse complement strand
GCAGGCGGAGCAGCAGCGCCACCGCCACCACCGCGCCGCCGATGAACATCGAGCCGGTATCGCCCATGAACACGCGCGCTGGAAAGATATTGAAGCGCAGAAAGCCCATGCACGCGCCCGCGATGGCGCAGCAGAGCACCGCGAGGTTGGTAAAGTCGGTTGCCCCGCTTGCGGCCGCTCCGGCGGCGAACATCGCCAGCAGGCCAAAGGTGGCGAAGTCCACCAGCGCCACCGAACCCAACAGGCCGTCCAGTCCGTCCAGCAGATTGGCGCTATTGGTGGTGGCAAAGATCACCAGCGTGGCGGCGGGGATATAGAACCAGCCCAGGTTCCACTCCACACCGAAGAAAGGAATGATAATGCTCGAGCCCACATCGGGATGCGCGTAGCAATACACCGAGAACGCCAACCCCAGGATAACCTGCGCAACGGTTTTCTGCATTTCGGACAGGCCCTGGTTGTTCTTGCGGCGAATCTTGGTCATGTCGTCGGCAAAACCGATGAACAGATTGCCCAGCGCGAACAGCAGCGCCGCCAGCATCATGTCGGTGCGTGCGTTCCAGCCGCCGATGTGCAGAATCACCGCCACCAGCACGCTAATCAGGCAGATCATCCAGCCGCCCATGGTGGGCACGCCCTGCTTTTTTTGGTGCGATTCCGGCGCCAGCTCATACACGTGCTGCCCGAATTTCAGCTTGCGCAGCACCGGCAATAGCACCGGCCCAAGCGCCAGCGAACCGAGAAACGCCATGACGACCGCCCAAATCATCCTTTGCATGGCTCATCCATCCCCTCTTTGGCTCTGGTTAGATCTCGCTCAGCAGCTCCTGCACCACCACTTTTTCATCAAACGGATGCTTGACGCCGTTAATTTCCTGGTAGGTTTCGTGCCCCTTGCCCGCCAGCACGATCACGTCGCCGTCCTGGGCCATATCCATCGCTTGCCGAATGGCGGCGCGACGATTCTCGATCACCACGTAGTCACCGTCGGTCTTGCGGATGCCCTCCTCGACGCTGGCCAGGATCATGTACGGATCCTCACGGCGCGGGTTGTCACTGGTCAGGATGCAGAAATCGGCCAGCTCGCCGCCGATCTTGCCCATCAGCGGGCGCTTGACCTGGTCGCGATCGCCGCCGCAGCCGAACAGCGCAATCACCCGCCCGCGCGTGAATTCGCGCACTGTGCGCAGGATGTTCTCCAGTGCGTCCGGGGAGTGCGAGTAGTCCAGGATCACGCGGTACGGTGTGCGGGTATTCAGCACCTCGACGCGGCCCGGCACGGTGCGCACCGATTCCAGGCCGGCCTTGATCACCGGCATTTCGATGCCCAGAATCAGCGCCAGCGACGCGGCGGCCAGCGCGTTGTATACGTTGAACATGCCGGTTAATTGCAGATGCACCTCGTCAGTGCGCTCCACATTGCGCAGGTGCAGCGCGAATGATACGCCGTCCTCGGAGATCTCGATGTCTCGCGCGAAGAGGTCGGCGTTGGCGCGGATACCATAAGTGACCGCCGGAATGCTGCTGTCGTCAAAGATGCGCTTGGAGGTCTCCTCGTCCACATTGTAGGCGGCGTTTAACGTCAGTCCATCAAGAAACAGCAGCTTCTTAGCCTCCAGATATTTGTCCATCGTGCCGAAGTAGTCCAGGTGATCCTGCGAAAGATTGGTATAGGCCGACGCCTCAAAGTGCATGCCCACCAGCTTGCGCAGCGCCAGCGCGTGCGCCGACACCTCCATCGCCACCATCTGCACGCCCGCGTCGGCCATCTGCCGCAGCACGCGTTGCAGGTCAATCGGGTCAGGCGTGGTCAGCGTGCCTTCCAGCATCTCGTTGCCGATCATGTTGCCAGTCGTGCCGATCAGGCCGCAGGTGTATCCCGCCTGCTCACAGATCGCCTTGACCAGGTAGCTGGTGGTGGTCTTACCCTTCGTGCCAGTGACGCCCACCATCTTTAGCTGATCCGCCGGATGCCCATAGAAAGTCGCCGCGATGCGCGCCATCGCCGCGCGCACGTCGGTGACCTGCACCTGCGGCACAGCGACATCCGGCAGGTGCCGCTCGACTACTAGCGCGACACAGCCATTGTCCACCGCCTGCTGCGCGAAGTCGTGCGCGTCCATATTCCCGCCCGGGATGCAGAAGAACAGCCCATGATCGCAGGTTTTGCGCGAGTCAGCCTGTAGCGCGGCAATGCGCACAGAGCCGTCGCCATGCAGCGCGATCTGTTCTGGCAGTCCCTGGATCAATTCCATAAGCGTCATATCCAAACCCCCTTGGAGTGTATACCGCGTTTTTTCAGCCACAACTGATAGTATACCACTATTCTACCAGAAAAGATACTTCAACTATTGTGTCCGGCGGCGCAAATTCTCCCGCTGCCGGTTTTTGGTGCGTCGCGAAGCCCGATCCCTCGATGCGCATCGTAAAGCCCCGGGCTCTTAGCGCGCGGTTGGCCTCGACGATGGTCATGCCGCGCACGTCGGGCACCGACAGGAAGTCCTCGGTCGCGGGCGGCTGGCGGTCGTGTACAAACAGCATAACCAGCGATCCGGCGGGCATGATCGCGCCAGGCGGCGGCAGTTGATCGCGCACGGTCTGCTGCTCGCCATCGACCAGGTAGGTCAGTCCAAGCTGCTTGAGCGCTTGGGCGGCCTCGCCCACCGGTTTGTCGCGCATATCTGGCACGGCGACGTCCGGCTTTTCGGTGGCGCCGGGCGCGGTCTGCGCCGCGATACCCATGTAAGCCAGCGTGTCCTCAAAAATCTGCTTGGCATACGGCGCGGCAGTCGTGCTGCCGTAGTCGGGCTGGATGCCCGCTTCATCGACCACCACCAGCACCGCGAAGCGCGGATTGTCCGCCGGTGCGAAGCCCAGGAACGAACCGATGTGCACATTGCGCACGATCTTGCCTTCCTTGTAAACCTGCGCGGTGCCGGTCTTGCCGCCGATGCGGTAGCCGGTGACCGCCGCGTTGCGCCCGCCGCCCTCTGTGACGACGCTCTCGAGCATGCCGCGCACTGTGGCCGAGGTCTCCGGCGAGATCGGCGTGGACACCACGCGCGGCTGCGCGCGCTCCAGCACTGTGCCGTCGGCCGCCCGCACTTCCTTGACGATATACGGCTTCATCAGCTTGCCGCCGTTGATTGCGGCGCATGAGGCGGTGATCAGTTGCAGCGGCGTCACCGCCACGCTTTGGCCGAACCCGATGCGCGCTAGGTCAACATTTTTTACATAGCGCTGGCCGATCAGAATGCCGCCGGTCTCGCCCGGCAAGTCGATGCCGCTGGGCACGCCCAGACCGAACGCACGCAGGTATTGATAGAATCGCTCGGTGCCTATCCGCAGGCCGAGCTCCACGAACACCGGGTTGCAGGAATTTTGCAGACCCTCGGTCATGCTCTCCGCCTTGTGCGCCGCACCCCAGCAGCGGATGGTGTCGCCGTCCACCTTGACCTTGCCCGAGCAGTAGAACCGGTCGTCCGGCGTGGTGACGCCCGCGTCCAGCGCGGCGGCGGTAGTCAGTATCTTGAAGGTTGAACCCGGTTCGTACACGTCGCTAATATTGCCGATGCGCATGCGTTCGCGCAGCGTATCCAGGTCATCGCGCGGCGGGTCGTTGGGATCGTAGTCCGGCTTGGTGCTCATCGCCAGGATCTCGCCGGTATGCACATCCATCACGATGGACTGCACGCGCAGCGCCTTGTTGACCTCCAGGCATTGCCGCAGCGCTTTCTCCACGAAGCTCTGGATGCGCTGGTCGATGGTCAGCACAAGGTTGTCGCCGGCCACCGGCGCGATATACTCGCTTTGCCCGTCTGGCAGCGCGCGCGCTTTCGCGTCCACCTCTCCCACGATTTTGCCGGGCCGACCAGCCAAGTATTCCTCGTATTGTTGCTCCAGGCCCGATTGTCCCACGCTGTCCACATTGGTCAGGCCAAGCGCCTGCGTCAGCAATGCGCCATATGGATACCAGCGCCGCGTGTCCTCATCGTAGGTCAGCCCTTCGAGCGATTGATCCTCCTTGTAGGGCGATCGCTCGCGCAGCGTGCGCAGCTCGTCCACCTTCTCGCGGGGTACTTGTCGCTTCAAGATCAACGACGACTTGCTGGTGTCCGCTGCCTTTTGCCGCACGGCGTCGATGTCCAGGGCAAGCAGCTCCGATACCGCTCGCGACAACCCCTCGACATTCTTCACCTGGCGCGGATTCACGCAGACGATATATGCGGTGGTGCTCTGCACCAGTAGCGTACCGTTGCGATCATAGATACCGCCCCGCTGCGCGGTCACGGTGCCGCTGCGCGTCCACTGCTGCACGCCAATACGAGACAACGCTTCAGCCTGCAGAACCTGCAGGCTGAAGAGCCTTCCCACCAAGAGAAGAAAAAGAAGGCCGAACCCACTCATCATCCAGATCAGACGCTTTCGTACAATCATCCCTGGTGAAGGCAAGGCCAGCCCTCCTGTTTTGTTAGATTTTGATCCTCCTGAATAGATTGCCCAACATCGCGAAGATGTCGTTTTCATCCTGTCGTACGATCTCCTGCTGCGCCACCGCAGAACCCTGCGCACGCGTGGCGGGCATGCTGATGGTGCGGGTCTGCTCGTCGGTGAGCTGCACCATGCCCAGCTGGTTTACGGCATAATTGCGGATCTGAAAGCCATCGGTCAGGCCGACCAGTTCCTCGGCCAGGCGTGTGTTGGTGTCCTGTGCCTGCTTGATTTGCAGCTCCATCATGGCGATCTGCTTCTGATTGGCGGTCACGCGCGCCTTCTGGCTGATGAGCATGATGGAAAACACCGCCGCCATCGCGCAAACGGTCAGCAGCATCACCTGGCGAAGCAAGCGCAGGCGCGCGCGGCGCGCGGCCGGACGAGCATTGCGCTGCACGGTGCTCGGGCGGCGCGAGGTCTCCCGCATCACCCGCGATGTTGCCAATGCGGAGGAGCCGGAAACGGCGTATGCGTTTGTGTAGCCGGTACGGTATAGTGCGGACGACATAACGTATTCCTCCATTTCTAGTCGTAGAACGCGCGTGCGTTGACTCAATACTTGTCTTCCATGTGCTGCAGGATGGTCTTCATATCGACCATCGTGCTGCTCTCCTGCTTCTCGTATGCCTCGGTCGGCCAGATCTCAATGCAGCGCGTCATGCCGGTGAGCACGACTTCCTTTTCCAGATTGAACTTGTTGCGCAGCTTGGCGGGCAGCAGGATGCGACCCTGAGAATCCAGCGTGTTGTTCGGGAAAGCGTTGCCGAGGATGAAGCGCTTATAGAAGTTGCCTAGCTCGTCGGTATCGCTGATGCGATCCAGGCGCTGGTTGATGCTCTCCCAGGCGGCCTGCGGGTAGATCGCGATGGTGTTTGCCTGGCCGTTGAGGCCGATGGTGAAGTTCTCGCCCAGCGCATCGCGGAACGGAACCGGTACGATGATGCGGCCTTTTGCGTCGATCGTGTGGTCATACGACCCTGCGAAGCCACCCATCGCCACCGCACCCCCTTCTGCTCCCCAATCGCCTCTACTTCAATCCACTTGACTCCTTTATACACCACTCTGCTCCCCAATGCAAGCGTTTTTCGAAAATAAGTGCTGAAAAAATGCGAACAAGATATTACTTCTCATTTCATAGTGCCCCGGAATATGAAAAAAGAACGTATATGGGAACATACGTTCATTCGTCTTGAATATGGCTATTTTGCTTGATTTATCAAAACCGTATCACATTGTGGTATCGCAAATAGCGAACACAAGATGTAGTGCCTGTCATATTTTCGACATAAACCGTCGGAAATCGCGGCTTCTAAATATGTTATGAACAAGACGCAAAAAGTACTGCATAAAAAAAGATCGATTCTGCATAAAATCGATCTCGAACACTTTCCATGGTGGTTTACGACAGGTCCAACCGCAACAGCTTGAAGTCAAGATGATCACAGGATACCTGAAACATACGGATTCCCTCGTGCTCGCCCTCCACCGCATGACGCAAACCAGGGCCATGCAGGTGGCCATAGACCACCGCCGAAACGGGTTGCGCCTGTAGCGCCGCGATGAAGCCCGAGGGATCGCGCTTTTCGTTACAGGGCGGATAGTGCATCAGCACCACCGGCGGCACATCTGGCGCCAGCTTGCGCGCCGCCTGCAGCGACATATCAAGACGCAGCACCTCGCGCGCGTAAATCTTCGCGTCCTCGGGCGTCTGCGGCATATCCCCGGGGCAACTCCAGCCTCGTGTTCCACAGAACACTTGTCCATCCAGCACGATCGCGTCATTTTGCAGCGCATACATGCCCGCTGGCAGCGCCGCGCGCACCTGCGTCAGCGAACTCCACCAGTAATCGTGGTTGCCGCGCAGGATGATCTTGCGCCCCGGCAGCGCGCCAATGGCCAGCAGATCGGGCAATGCGTCTTTGAGCTGCATGGCCCAGGACAGGTCGCCGGGCATCAACACCACATCATCGGGCGCAACGCGCGCGCGCCAGTCCTCGCTGATCTGCTCAAAGTGGCGCTCCCAATGTGCGCCAAACACATCCATCGGCTTCTCGTCGCCGCCTGGCAAGTGCAGATCGCTGATCGCAAATATGTTCATGGCTTCCTCAAGCTGCAAGCCGAGGCCTACATCTCTTCTTCCTCTTCGTCCTCGTCGGCTTCCTCTTCCTCGGCAGCCTCCTGCAAGGACAGCTCGCGCGAGATTTCGCCAAACTCGGGCGCGGGAATATCCGCCTCGATGTCCAGCGTAATTTCGTCCATATTGCTGGCGGTGCCCAGCTCCAGCGCGGACTCATCGGCTGGCGCCTGCTCTTCCTCTTCGGTATTCGCCGCAGTCTCGTTGCTCTTGCCCATTTCCTTCAGGCAGAACAGGCAGAGATCTTTGCCCGGCAGCACAGGATTTTCCCCGCACACCGAACAGATCTCAAACGGGTCGTCCTTTGCGTCGCCCTTGAGTTCGCGGCGACACACCGAGCAGTACTCTTCCCCATCCTGCATGTAGTTCAGGTCGCACCGAGGGCATTTGACAAATCCCATGTACAAGCCTCCTACGGTCTATTGGTCTGCGCAAGCGCATTGTAAGCTATTCCCATGTCAAAACATTGGCAATTTGGTTGCCATTTTGTTTCAAAAGCGTTACGATCTGGTCGCACTGGTACCAATGCTTAGTCCAGACAGATTCTATCAACAAAGAGGAGGACACCCCATGTCTCGGAAACATTCCTTTGTGGCGTTCACGATCGTACTATGCATGCTGCTGACTGCCGGCTCGGCCTTAGCCGCCGGGTCTGGATATGGGAACCTGTCGCCATACTGCTACGTCAGCAACGGAAGCTATGCCTACGGTTCCTCGGGCAGCACCTGCCCGCAGCAGAACGCGAGCTGCGCCACCAACCGCAACTGCCCCGGCAACACCACCTGCAAGAACGGCTCGGCTTGCTGCAGCGCCAAGGGCTGCGACCGTTGCAGCGTCTGCCTGGCCAGCACGTGTGCCATTTGCCCCGGCAGAGCCTGCGCCCCCGGTTCGGTCATCAACACCGGTTCTGGATCCGCCACGGGCAACAGCAATCCCTCGCCCAGCGTCCCCGCGACTGACGGACATTATACTATAGGATCTGTCTCCGCGCAAGAGTCCCAGGCATGGAATTATGTGAATATCGAGCGGCAACGTCAGGGCCTGCCCGCGCTGGTGCTGGATGAGAAGCTCTGTGCGCTGGCTCGCATGAAATCCGAGGATATGCTGACCAATCGTTACTTTGCCCATACCTCGCCGACGTACGGCTCCGCCAAGCAGATGCTGACCACGTATGGCTATCGCTTCACCGGCGTGGGCGAGAACATTGCCCGCCACGCGACGGTGACCAAGGCGCATGCCGCGTTCATGTCCAGCACCGGCCATCGTGCCAATATTCTGGGCCAGGCCTGGACCAAGGTAGGCATCGGTGTCGCGCTCGATGAAAACGGCTTTGTGTATATGACGCAGCTGTTCGTGCGCTAAACCGCCCCCCAACTCCCCCTGAAGCACCGGCGATTTGCCGGTGCTTTCTGTCTTATTGCGGCTTTAGCAGTGACCGCAGCGCCGCCTGCCGCAGCGACACATCCCGCTGTTTTTTCCGCTCCGGCTGGTCGCTCCACAGCGCGTGCTGCTGCACCTTCGATGTATCCGGCCACGGATAATGCCTCGCGCTGGCTACAGTGGTCACATGGATGCGCATCGCGCACGCATCATCGGCGGGCAGCAGGATCGCCTCGGACGGCAACCGCGCGGGTCGCCGAATATCAAAATTTTGCATGAGCAGCCTCCTCTTTAGGTCAAATCCTGCTAAATGTTATGCCAGCACAGCCCATGCGTGCAAAAAAGAAGCGCGAGGGGCGCTTCTTCTGTGCGAAAATCATGTCGATATTATCTGAGTCTATACATATATTGTCGATAAATGCGGTAGCGCTTGCCCCCCGCTTTCTCGATGCTGAGATACGACCCGGTATTCTTCTCGTCGATGGTCGAACACTCGGCGGATACAAATCCGGCGGCCTTTGCGTTGACGAATGCTTTGTAAAACATCACAGAGTTGACTGCCTTGTTCTGGTACTCCGGCACCACAAACTGCATGGTCGCGCGCAGACGGTTGATCCGTTTGCGCTGGGTGAGGAAGATCCAGATACCCTTGGGCGTCAGGCGGCCTCCCATCTTCTTGATCAGCTGGTTGTAATCCGGAATCGCCAGCAGGAAGCCGACCGGTCGATCCCCAGCGAAGGCCAGCAGCGCGAAGCGCGTATCAATGAAGGTTTTCATCTGGTGGAACTCGTGAAAGATGTCCTCGGTGGTCGGTGGCAGCAGATTCCAATCCCTCGGAAACGCGGCCGCCACGACCTCGGCAATGGCCTTCATCGTGGGCATGATATCGCCATTGAGATTGACCTCCTCCACGCGGAAGCCGAAGCGATCCTGGGCCTTGTCCACCAGTGGCGCGATCTTCTCTGCCTCGAAGGTCTCCAGCGTCATGTCGTATGCGTAGTGATCGCAGTACTTGTTGTAGCCATAGCGCTCAAAGAGGTCGATATAATACGGGCGGTTGTACGCGTTGAACAGCACCGGTTCGCCATCAAAACCCTCGTAGAGCATGCCCTTGTTGAAATCGTCAAAGGTCGCGGGATTCGGACCGATAACAATGTCCATGTCCAGATCGCGCAGGTAATCGGCCACCGCATCAAAGATGGCCTGGGCATAGGCGGGATTGTCGTAGCTCTCAAAGAGGGAGATATACCCCTCCTTCACGCCGGTGCGCTCGACCAGCTTGTAGTCCACACCGGCCAGCGCGCGCGCCACCGGCTTCTCCCCTTCGTATGCCATGAAGAACTGGTGCGGGCCGTTTTCAAACAGACCATTGTGCTTGCCGAGCAGCACGTTCATTTGGTCAAACACCAGCGGCGGCACCCAGTACGGATCATCCTTGTAGATTTCAAACGCCAGATTAATGAACTTGCGCAGGTTTTTGCGCGTCGGCTCCAGGCAGACCACCTGAATCATGGCATTGCCCCCAATACAAAATGCGTATGAATGAACGCAAAAATACCGCCTTATTATATCACCAACCTTTGGAAGTGACAACCGAAAAGAGATTCTCGCTTGACAAAAATTGTTTTCTTTTGTACAATGCGATTGTCCTATTGTCTTAATACAATCAAACGGAGGTGCGCCTATGGCATGGGAACTGCTGCCCGATCGCCCGTTCTATACGCAGCTGCTGGAACACTTGCAGGTGCGCATCATGACGGGCGTGTATGCCGCTGGGCAGCGGCTGCCCTCTGTGCGCGATCTGGCCGAGGAGGCATCGGTCAACGCCAATACGATGCAGCGCGCGTTGACTGAGCTGGAAGAAGCCGGATTGGTCAACACCCAGCGCACAGCGGGCCGCTATATCACCGAGGATCAGTCGCGCATCGATGCGCTGCGCATGGCGCTGGCTCAGCAGCAATTACAGCACTATTTGGACGGCATGCAGCGCTTGGGCTACTCTGCGCAGGAGGCTGGCGACTTCCTCACAAAATCCACAAATCAAAAGAAGGAGAAATAACCGCATGACAGCCATCCTGGAATGCAAGGGGCTCGGCAAGCGCTTTGGCAATAAGCAGGCGCTGGGCAACATTGATCTGTCCATCGAGCCCGGGCACATTGTCGGTCTGCTGGGCCCGAACGGCAGCGGCAAAACCACATTGATTAAGCTAGCCAATGGCCTCATCACCCCCACCGAAGGCGAAATCCGGATCGACGGCATGTCGCCCGGCACCAAGACCAAGGCCATCGTATCCTACCTGCCCGAGCGCACCTATCTGCCCGATTGGATGCGCGTGCGCGACCTGCTCGCGTTCTTCGCCGATTTTTATCAGGATTTTGATCCGCAGAAGGCGCGCGACATGCTCGAGCGCCTGAGCATCAACGAGTCGGACCGGATCAAGACGCTGTCGAAAGGCACAAAGGAGAAAGTGCAGCTCATCGCGGTGATGAGCCGCCAGGCGAAGCTATACCTGCTGGACGAGCCGATCGGCGGCGTCGATCCGGCGGCGCGCGACTACATCCTCAGCACAATCCTCACCAACTACAATGAGAACGCAACCATTCTCATCTCCACGCACTTAATCGCCGACGTCGAACGTGTGCTCGACGAAGTGGTATTCATCAAAGACGGCGCAGTCGTCCGTCAGGAGCAGGTGGATACGCTGCGCGAGCAAGAGGGCAAGTCGGTCGATGCGCTATTTCGGGAGGTGTTCAAATGTTAGGCAAGCTGATCAAAAACGAGCTGAAGGCCACCGCGCGCATGTTCCTGCCGCTCTATGGGCTGCTCATCATCCTCACCTTCGTGAACAAGTTTGTCTTTGAGCTGCCGCAGAAGTACGCCGCCACCGAAGCGATCATCAAGGTGATCAGCGCGCTGCTGTACACCGCGATCATCACGGCGATCGTTGCGCTGAGCTTCATCATGCTCATCCAGCGCTTTCATAAGAATCTGCTGCAGGACGAGGGCTACCTGATGCACACGCTGCCGGTCACCGCCGGACAGCACATCGTCAGCAAGCTGCTGGTGTCGCTGCTGTGGAACATGCTTTCGACAGTTGTCGTAACGTTTTCGGTACTGTATATGGCGACCGACGCCGGCGATTGGGGCTCGTTCTTCGATACCCTCTGGAACGGCCTGGCCACCCTGGCGCAAGAAGCGGGCACAACGCCGCAATGGGTGCTGTGCAACCTTGTCGTGCTGGTGCTAGCCTATGCGGTGTGCAAGACGCTGATGCTCTATGCCGCCATGGGCCTAGGCCAGCGATTTGCCAACAAAGCCAAGATCGGCGCGGCGATCGGGTTTGCGGTACTGCTCAATCTTGCAGAGCAGATCATCCCCATCCTGCTGTTCACGGCGGTCGATCGCTTCTGGCCGAATCTGCTCATTGACCGCATCGGCAACAGCCACACGATGTTCATCACCATGTTCTGGTATCTGCTGGCCTCGGCGCTGGTGTTTAGCGGGCTATACGCTTTCCTGGCCAACAACTCGCTGAAGAAGCACCTGAACCTCGCGTAGCACAGAGAAAGCCCCGCGCAAGCGGGGCTTTTGCGTACCCTTTTTTATGTGTGACCGGCCATATGCGCGGCATACTGTCGCCTTACCTCCCTGTAGACGCGCCGGGAGATCGGGACGGACGCGCCGGAACGGAGGACAAACTCGCGGTCGTTGATGCCGCCGACCGCATCCATATTGACGATGTAGGCTTCGTGCGGGCGGATAAAGCGCGCGTCGCTAAACGACGCCGCGGCGATATCGGTAAAGGACGTTCTCAGCACACAGCTGGGGAACGTCCGCCCATCTGTCGTGTGGAAGGCCAGCGCGTGGTTGCGGTACTCCACGTACTCGATCTCGCGCAGCGCGATCTGGACTGGGCCTTGCTTGCCCCTGACCACCACCGTCTTGTGGGCGTCCTGCGCAGCGTTGCAACAGGCGTTTTCCAGCGCCTGGTGCAGGCTTTCCGCATCGATGGGCTTGAACAGACATTCGGCGGATTGCGCGTGTATTGCGTGCTCCGGCGAATCGGCCATGTAAATCACTGTCGCTGCGGCGTCCAGCTGTCGAACCATGCGCCCGACCTCGATGCCGCTATAGATCGGCATCTCGATATTCAGCAGATAGATATGAAAATGCTGGTGGGGACTCTCCAGGCACTCGACGAGATCATAGCCCGACTGAAAGCGGCGCAGGAAAGCATCGCTACTTCCCCGCGCCTGCATGAAGCTGCGCACGGCATGGGTCAGCGATTCCAGCGCGTGGATGTCGTTGTCGCAGATAGCAATGCGAAGCATGACAGCACCCCACAGCAGTTGGTACGATATGCTATTTTGATTCTAACAAATATGCGGCAACCCGTCAACCGTCGCAGAGCGCACAAAAAGAGCAGCCATGGCATGCATGGCCGCTTCGTTGTATGAGGTGTTTAGTCTGCCGCTTCAGCGGAGATCGCGCTGGCATCCAGCGCCGCCATGCC
>JAVBUY010000197.1:0-4264 GCA_031554855.1 Eubacteriales bacterium | reverse complement strand
GTGATGGGCCTCGGTCAGTAGTTCGGCGTCGATCAGCCGCGCATGATAGCCCTGCAATGTCGCAAACGCATCGATGCGCCGCAAAAAGTCCCAGATCGCGGTGAGCGTGCCGTCGGCGTCGCGCGCCTCGCGCAGCTGCTGCTGCAAGTGCGCCAGCGGTTCGGCCACGCGTGCTCGCAGCGGCTCGATGGCCACAAGCAGTTCTTCCGGCCCGCGCCGAAGCGGTTGCTTCCACTTCGCGCCGCGCAGACCGTACTCGATGACGTACCGCTCCAGCGCAAAGACCTCGTCGGGCAAGAGGCCGGAAAAACCGCTCTTCAGATACGGCAGCATGTCCTCGGCACGGTAGTTCCGCGTGGCGCATGTCAGCGCCGACAATAGCCCGACCACCAACGGATGCTGCGCGGCAGGGCGCTTTTCGTCCACATACGCCGGGATGCCATACTGTGCGAACACGTGCCCGATCAGCCCGGCGTAAGGCTCGGCGGCGGTATACTGCACCGCGATCTCGTGCCAGGCCAGCCCCTCGTCGCGCACCCAGGCCAAAATGCGCGCGGCGGCCAGCTGCACCTCGGCATAGGGCGTGGCGGCGGCGTGCAGCCATAGCCCATCGGGTGCATCGCTGTATTTCCGCGTCGGATAGGCGAACAGTGCGCGCTCTAAGTGGCGCAGCGGTTCAGATGCCTCCAACGGCGCATCCACGCGCTGGTGTTCCACCGCGATACCTGCCTCGGCCAGCATCGCCGCGCACCGCCGGACACTGACGCGCACCGGAGCATACAGCGCTGCGTCGCCCGCCGGGGCGTCGTCCATCACCAGCGCGATGGTCAGCGCATCCGCCTGTGCGGCCAGCGCCGCGATTGTACGCGCAAACTGCTGCGTCAGCATATCGAACCCATAGACCCACACACGCGCGCCCTCGGCGATGCCGGAGTCGGCCAACCGCTCGCGCATTGCGTGATCCACATCCTCGCCATCGACGAACCGCCCGGCCAGCGCCTGTTCATACGCGGCATAGACGCGCGCCACGTCGGTCAGCTTCGCCTTCAGCGCCTCGTCCTCGGTGGCGTTCGCGGCGGCAGCCAGTGCGTTGGGCGACAGCGCGCTGCGCTTGACGTCGGCAATCAGCGCCGACAGCTTGTCCACAAATCCTGCGCGCGAGGCCGAGCGGCGATAGAAGGACAGTTCTTCCGCCAGGTCGGCCAGCGCGCAGGTGAGCACCATGTGCTTGCCTCGCGTATCGATGCGCACGCGCTGCGGGCTGCCCGCGCGCTCGAACACGCGCTGCGTCAGACGCGTCGGCGACAGCACCTCGATCTCGAAAAATCCCGGCAGATTCAGCCGCTCGATCAACTCTAACTCGGCCTGTAGGGTGAACTGCTCGGGTACGATCAGCAGGCAGCGATGTCCGGCGGCATAGGCTTCGCCGATGTCCGCGACGACGCGCGGCAATAACCGGCGCGTGCGCCCGGATAGCAAGCAAACCGACATGACGAAACCTCCTTTCCGGTAAACGCAAGGAAAACGCGCGATGCGCCGCGAAATACACAAATCAAATGGAGGGATGCATTGTGCGCATTGCGCTGATCAGCGACATACACGGCAACCTGCCCGCCCTAGAGGCGGTGCTACGGCACGCGCGCGGCAAGTCGCCAGATGTGATCTTTTCGCTGGGCGATCAGGTGGGCTTTGGCCCGAGCCAGCGCGAAGTCGTGCTGCGCCTTAAAGACGAGGGAATTGGCTGTCTGCGCGGCAATCACGAACAGCGGCTGGTGGATCTGCGCGCCGGCCAGCACTTCGATACGACCAACTTCGCCGCGCTGCACTGGGGCAACGCGGAACTGCACGGGCTGGACATGGCGCTGCCGCTGACACACCGCTTCCCTGCCGAGCAGGGTGGGCTATTCCTGACGCACGCCGCGCCGTCGGACACCTATGGCAAGGTGCATCCCGACCACCCCGAGGCCCTGGACGCAGCGCTGACCGAGGCCGACGCGCCGGTGATGGCGGTGGGGCATCGGCATCAGGGCTTTGTCCGATACATCGGCGGGCGGTTGGTCGTGGTGGTGGGCAGTGTCGGCGCGGCAGAAAACGGCATCGCGGGTACAGCGGCCTACACGCTGGCCACCTACGCACAAGGCGGATGGACCTTCGAGCCAACGCTGGTGCCCTATGATCCGGCGCCGCTGTACGCGCAGTATCGCCAAAGCGGCCTCGCCGCCGCCGATCCGGTCTTTGCGCGCCTGACGCACACCTCCATGCGCACCAACGTGGAGCTGTTTGCGCCATTCATGGCGTATGTGCAGCAGCTGTTGCATGCGCGGGGGCTGTCGGACGTTGACCGCGAAACATGGACCGAGGCAGGCAACACCTTCGCCTGGCCTGACGGCGCGGGCGACTGCCGCGTCTATTGGCGGCTATAGCGACCGCGCGTAATAGTCGAACGTGGCCATGGGCACAAAGCCCATGCTGGCGTACAGATGCGCCGCCGGAGAATTTTCGGATTCCACTTCCAGATAGATGCAGGCGGGGTTTTGCGGCAGCAGCGCCGCGATGACCTGCCCCAGCGCCGCACGGCCATATCCCTTGCCTCGCACGTCGGGGCGCATCACAAAGCCATAGATGCCATACGTGCCCTGCGCGGCATGCACACGCAGCTTGCCAATGGTCTCGCCGCCCAGCGAGACCATTTGTGTGCACGCCACATCGTCCGCCGGAACGTTCTCCACCGCGTCGGCTTCCAGGGCGACGTCGAACGCTTCTAGGTCGAGCCGCGCGATGCATTCGCGGTCGGCATCGGTGGCAAGGCGCAGCGTCACCTCGCCGAGCGGCGGCGCGGTGAACTGAGTTTCATCCAGCTTCATGCGCACCTCGGTGAACGCGTGTTCAAAGCCCCCTTCACGGATGCGCTCCGTCATCGCCTCATCCGCACGATCCTGAATGACCAGCACGCGCCCCACACCGTTCGTCTGCGCATGGGCGCACACTGCCGCCAGCAGCGCGTCCTCCACTGCCAGATCGTCGGTGATGAGCGTCGCTTCCATCTCGCTCGGGTCAAACAGGCTGGCGCACGCATAGCCGTCCTCGCACAGAAAATGCGTATAGGGCTGGTCGATTGCCTCCAGCGAACCCGCATCTAGCTTGTAGTGCGCGCGCCGCCGCACCATGCAGGCAGCGACCAGCGCGCGGATCGCGTCAGCTTCGTCCCGGGACAATCGTTTCTCGATGCGAATCATACGTTTCCTCCGCTATTTCCCCACGCAGAACGTGGCAAATACCGCGTCCAGCACGTTTTCATCCAGCGATTCGCCGGTGATGCCGCCCAGCGCATGCAGCGCCTCGCGCAGATCCACCGCTGCGATATCCAGCGGCAGGCCCTCGTCCAGCGCGTTTGCGGCGGTGCGCAGCGCGGTCACGGCCTGCTGCGCGGCGGCGATATGCCGCGCCTCGGATAACGGCGCGCCAGTCTCGATGGACACGCCGGCGTACGCGGTCAGCCGCGCCTTCAGCGCGTCCATGCCGACACCGGATTGCGCGGCGATGGGCACAACCTCGGCATCGGGGCACAGCGCGTGGATGTCCGGCGCGGTGAGCACAGCGGGCAGGTCGCCCTTGTTGAGCGCGACGATGCGCGGCACATCGCAGGGGCGGGAGAGCAGCGCGCGATCCTCATCGGCCAGCGGCTGCGACGCATCCAGCACCAGCAGCCACAGATCGGCGCGGGTCAGCGCGGCCTGCGCGCGCGAAATGCCGATGGCCTCCACCGCGTCGTCGCTGTCGCGCAGTCCGGCGGTGTCGGTCAGGTGAATGGGAATGCCGCGAATGGAGGTTTTTTCGGCCACCGTGTCGCGGGTGGTGCCGGCAATTTCGGTGACGATGGCGCGGTCGTAGCCGAGCAGCCGGTTCAGCAGACTTGATTTGCCCGCGTTCGGCCGCCCGGCGATCACCACGCGGACGCCGTCGCGCAGGAGGCTGCCCGCCGCCGCGCCGTCCAGCAGCTTCGCCAGACGGCCGCCGATCGCGTCGAGCTGTTCCGGCAGCGAACGATCCCAGTCGAGCTCCTCATCGGGAAAATCCAGGTGCGATTCGCACTCGGCGAGCAAACCCACCAGCTGATTGCGCACGGCAACGAATTCGCGGCTGAGTTCGCCCGCGAGCTGGCGTTCGGCCAGGTGAAGCGCCATGTCGCTCTCGGCGCCGATGAGATCGCAGACGGCTTCGGCCTGCACCAGATCCATTTTGCCGTTGACAAAGGCGCGGAAGG
>JAVBUY010000177.1:0-24340 GCA_031554855.1 Eubacteriales bacterium | reverse complement strand
CTTTTCCACCGCCACAATCCCCGCATTGCATGTGTCCGCGTCGGTCATCGGCAGCACCTCGACCAGTTCCGTCGGCAAGCCCTTGTCGTTCAGCGTCTCGATCGCGGTGGCTCGCAGCTCGCGGCGGGTGATGTCGGCATCGCGTTTGTTCAGCGCCTCCAGCCTCTTCTCTTCGTCGGCCTTGGCGCGCTCGTCTGCGGTCAGCTTGGCCAGCCGCTCGCCCTCGCCGCGCGCTGCCTCCGCCAGCTTTTCAGCCTTGCGGCTTTCCTCGGCTTTGGTGCGCCTGACGATGCGGTCGATATCCTCCTGGGTAAAGCGCTTTTCCTCGCCCTTGTCATCCTGCGCCTTTTCGCCCTTGGCGGCCGCATCCTTGCCCTCTTCGTCGGCAATCTCCCCCGCCCCGGCGGATCCCGCACCGGTCTCCGCCGCCATCATGCGGCGCAGTTGCAGCGTTCTCAGGTAGTTCATGGTCTCCTCCTCCGTTTATCGCCCGTCGGCTATTGCCCGGTTGTTCTTTTGCGCCCGCAGCCGGTCAAAGGGCACGAAAAAACCGCCCTTGCTCTCGCAGGTGCGGTTGATTCCAGGTGTTATGAACCCTCTAGTCGTGGTATCCGATGATAAACTGTGCGCGCTCTTCGTCGGTCAGATCTTCGGGGCGCACCCCTTTTTGCTTTGCGTAGGCGATCAAATCCCGATCCCGAAAGTTTGGTGTGCCGGGCGGGGCGGGTTCGACCGTGAAATCCTCCGCAGCCTCCACGCAGTGCGCGCTGCCCAGTAGCTTCTCTCGTTCCAAATCGGTCACCTCCCAAAGTATCGTTGCAGCAGCGCGGTCGCCGCGTCGTCCAGGATCGCCATGCGTCTCTCCCTGGGGCTGGTCGCCATGGCATGGAAATTCTGCCGATAGTAATCCATCAACCCGGACTTCGCAATGAAGTGGATGTAGCCATCCACATGTGCCTCCCTGGCCTGCCGGATCGCCTCGGCGAACAGGTGGCCTCCGATGCCGTCATACGCCTGGCCATCTGGCGCGGTCGCGCGGTTGTGCGCGGCCGATTCGATGTATCGCACCTCCATGCCGCCGAACTTGTCCGGCTCCGTACGCGACATCAGTCCCTGTATCCGCCCGTCGCCCTCTGCGTACAGCGCGTATACGCTCACACCCGGCGCGGACTCCTTGCGCCAGTCAAACACCCAGTCCTTCTTTCGCAGGATCATGGGATCAATCTGCGCGATTCGTGTCTTTACAGATTTGCCGTTGCCTAGGTCGTGCAGCCAGCCGATTGCCTTCGGCTCTGTGCTTATCATAACATTTTGCAGCGCCTTTCGCAACGCGGGCACCTCGTCCACGCCCGGGGAAAGCGCAGGTTTCACATACTGTTTTGCCCAGTCGCCGTACGTCATATTGGCCGGAATGAGCGTCTCCTCCCCGGTCACCGGGTCGGTCGCCGCGCGCTTGAACCGCGCCAGGTCCATGTCGTCGAATTTGGCGATGGTCGTGCTGCGGCACCACGGGTGTATCGGCGGCAGGTTCTTGCCCGCCACCGCGTCCGACACTTTGTGCGTCGTGCCATCCAACTCCGCACATTGCTCGGATGTTCTGTTGTCCAGCGTCGCGATGAAGATGTACTTGTCAATGCCCGCCTCGATGTAGCTCTGGATCTCCGCCGCGTTGGCCATGTACACCATCTCAGTGGTGACCAGCCGCTCTGCCGCGCGGTATCCGACGCCCAGGTGGTCCTCCAGCATCTCGGCCAGGCGGTCGGCGCTCTCGCCGGTCAGCATGCCCGCCGTTAGGTCGGTCTGTAGCCACTCGCTCAAATCGTGGCTGTTTTGCCAGATGCGCGTCGAATAATGCTCGCCGCTCCACGGGTTGCGCAGGATCTCCTGCACCGTCCCCGGCGCGATCTGATTGACCGCCCAGCCGTACCCCGTGCCCTTCTGGATGTCAAACAGCGTGCGGCCGTAGGCGTCATAGATGCCTCTGGTAAATCCCTCGGCCGCCGCAGCCAGCTCCACATCCGCCACGCGCAGCATCTGCTGATGGATGCTCTCCTGCATCGCCTGCAATCGGCTCATGCGGTACTGGTAGCCCGGCGCATTGGCGCGCACGATTAACTCGTGGCGCAGGTCGCGGTCGCGCACACGGTTTAGCTGGCCGAGGATCCGGTTGTACTCCTCCTGGCTCACCGGCTGATCCAGCAGCGCATGCGCTTCGTCGTTCGTCAGGTTGTGTCCGCGCGCATAGTTCCAGTAGATGCGGTCGATGTCCTCGCGGATGTTATGCAGCGCCGCCTGGTAGGCGTTGCCGATGATGCGCATGGTCTGCTCGCTATTTCGCAGGTACCCGTCCATGCGCTGTGCCGCCCGCGTTTCCCAGTAGGCGTTGCCCGGCATTTTCGGCATGCGTGGCATGCGTGCTCACCTCCTGTCAGGCGGTGTGCTCGCCCGCATCATCGGCTCTTGAATCGCTCCTGTCCGCCGCCGCGCCGAACATGTATCCGCCGCCAAAGGCCGCCTGCTGCCGCTCGGCCGCGCGCTTTCGCTGCTCGTCCATCATCGCCACCGTCGCCTGCGGATCGCTGATGAAGGATAGCTGCTGTAGCAGTACCTCCTCGGGCACCACGTCGCGCAGGTTGGCGATCATCTGCGACTGCTCCAGGTCGTTGACAGGCAACCCGCGCGAGAAGGTCATCTGCACGGTGTCGGTCTCCAGCCGTGGCTGTCCCAGCGTGTCCAATACGTTGGCGTATAGCCGCATGCGGCTGCGCAGCCCCTCGCGGAACCAGCGCTCCTTCGTGCGGGTCAGCTGCTCCAGCCCCAGCAGCTTGTAGCGCATGGCTACACCGCTCACGTTGCCCGCGAAGTCCTCGTCGGTCATCGCGGGCACCATGCTGATCTTGTGGATGTCGCTGACGATCGCGTCGGCCAGCACCTGCGTTTCGGTCTCGTCCAGCGTCTTGATCAGGTACTTGGCGTCGGCGCCGCTCCTCGCGTCCGGCAGCTCCAACATCTTGTATTGGCGCACGCGCTCCATGGTCTTTTGCACTTCAGCTTCATCGTCACCCAGCGACATACCCACCAGCACCAGTATCGCGTCCACCAGCTGCTGCTTGTCGTTCACGCGGTCGCTCATCAGCGTGTTGTACGCGTCAATCAGGCTGGTCACCGGCTCAAAGTCGCCTCGTTCGTCGTCATTATTCCAGTATTCCACCAGCGGCACGCCGCCAAATGGATGCGCCTGCGCCGCGCCGACCGGGTCGAGTGCTTTCGTGCCCGCGCGCTGTTCGTATGCCTGCTCGGTCGTGTCGGTGTACACCGTGATGGTCTTGCCGGTCTCCCTGCCTTGCTTGTCGCACTTTACGGCCGTGCGCACGCCAAACAGCGGCTTGTGCGCCACCGTGTCGTCGTACACCACAAAGCCATAGCGCGGATCCAACGCCGCGCTTTTGGGGCGCGGCTGTTCTCCGTCGTCCATGTACTCGATCTCCAGCCCCAGCCCATAGATGGCGGCGTGTTTGGCCAGCTCTGCGTCCACGCTGTCGATGTCGCACCGGTCATAGGCCTCCAGCACCGGCTCCAGCGCCTGTTGCTGGGCGTCGTCCACATAACCCACCGGGCTGCCAATCAGGTACGCACTGGCCAGATCGGTGATGTACTTGGCGTGGTTGGTCACCAGTTTGTTGTTGGCCGACAGCTCCGTCTTGGTGCGCTTCAAGATCCCGTGCTGTCCATCGTAATAGTCGCGCATTTTTTGCAGCTGCTCTGCGCGCTTGTCGTGCTCCTCCAGCACGCTGGCCAGCAGCTCCACCGTCACGCCGCCATCCACCATGGCCCGCTCTCTGGTTATCATCTCTGCTTCTCCTCACAGTCCTGGTATTCTATGCCCGGGCGCGCGGATCACCTTGCGCTCCATCTCCGGCTCCATGCCATATCGCGCCGCGTCGATCGTGTGGTTGTCTTTGTCTGGGTACACCGCCAGAAAGTTGCCGTGCTTGTCGTGCGGATACTCATAGCCGCAGAACTCCCGCTCCGCGTTAGGGCAACGCTCCGGGTCGATGATGATCGCACCCAGATCCTGCAACCAACGCATGCCGTGCTCCACGCTGCCCGGGCCTTTCTCCGCGCCGATCGCGCGCACGCCGCGGCGCTTTAGCTCATGAATCATGCGCGGATCCGCCGAATCCGGCCGCACCACCTCGCTGCCGCACAGCGCCAGTGTTTTCTGTGCCAGCGTGTCGATGTTCATGCCCGCGCCGTAGATCTCATCCAGCAGATACAGCCACCTTCTGCGCTTGTCGTAGTGCATGCGCAACACCACATCGGGATCGACCGCAAAGCCGAAGTCCATGCCATTGTGGTGCCGGTCAAAGTTCGATCGCAGCTCCTCTGTAATGCGCTCGATGCGCAGGTTGTCGAATACCTGCCCGCCGGTGCCGGTCACCTCGCCCAGGTAGGTGTGACGATATGCGCGCTCGTTGCTGGCTTTCAGCGCCTCGGCGATGGCGATAAAAGAGGCGCCGACCCAACTGGACGGCACCTGCGTGTAGTCACTGTGATGCACCAGCCGCCCGGGCACGATCTTCATCGCCTCTCCATTGGTCCAGTTTTGCATGCTGGCCGGTGGGTTGTAGGTGTAGAATGTGCACGCCCAGGCGCTGCCGCGGATCACCGATGCTTGGATGATGCGCACCTCGTCCGTGCTGTGGAACTCGGACAACTCCTCAAACCACAGAAACTTGAAGTATCCGTGCGCCAGCTTGATCGACTTGCTCTTCGCCGGGTCGTCGCAGCCGCGAAACAGGATCTTTTGCCCCGTGCGCACGCGCGTGATCTCCATCGGGCTGTAGCTGCAGCGGAATTCCGCCGTCAGGCCCAGCGCCTCAATCGCCCACACCATCTGGCCGTACACCGAATCGCGCAGCGTCGCCGCCACCTTGCGGTAGATGATGGCGTTCGCCAGATCGTCCATCATCAGCCCCAGCGTGATCAGCAGCGACACCACCGAGGACTTGCTGCTCGCGCGCCCACCTTTGAGCCAAAATTCCGTGTACGCCTGGTGCAGGAACGCCTTGACGACCTCCACAAAGCTGCGGGCGATCAGCCGCATCACGTGCACGCGCCCATCGCCCGCGCTACTCACTGGCCGCCTCACTGAAGTCCACCACCAGCACCTTCGCGCCCTCGTCGAACGATATGCGCTCGGTCATCATGCCCAGGTGCTTGGCCAGCACCTCCAGCGCCTTGGTTTTCTCGCCCATGCGCACCTCCAGTTCGGTTTCCTCTTCGTCCTCGTATTTTTTGCGCTTGATGCGCGCCATCGTGACCGCCGCCTTATCCTCCTTGGTCGCGCTCGGGCGCATGGCGCCGGTCTTTAAGTCGATCACGTTGTCCAGATTGGCAAAGGCGATGCGCGCCAGCTCGCGCAGCACCCGGTCCGGCGTCACGCCGGTGCGCGCCGATGCTTTGGCGATCTCTATATCCACGCGCGCGCGAACCTTGGGATTTCTTAGCAGCTTGCACGCACTGGCCTCTGCGCCTTTCGGGCTGTACCCGGCGCGGATGTACGCCTGCGTGGCGTTCAGATCGCGCAGGTACTCTTTGATGAACCGCTCCTGCTTGGGGTTCAGGCTCGCTTTCTGCACCTCTGCCACATGGCCCGCTCCTTTCCGCGCGTTTTGCCGCATGCAAAAGGACGGCTTCAAGCCGTCCTTCGCGCCCCGTTGTAGGGCAGTGGAGCGCCAGCGCGGCGCATTGCGCCCTGGGGTGATTTCCCCTCTCTGACACGCTCCCCACATTAGCAGTATAGCACGTTTAAGCGTCCCTTTTTTCACTCGCTTTTCCTAACTTTTTTGCCAGCGCCAAAAAGAACCGGATTTTCGCCCTGCCGAATTGGTTGATGCCCATCGGCACGCCCAGCCGATCATATGGCACGCCATAGCCCACCGCCCGGATGATCCACTGGTACACGCGGTCGTCCGCCTCGATAGCCGCCTGTTCGATGGCCTCGCAATCGCGGTAGCACGCGTCCAGCATCGCCCGTTCCGCCGCCGTGCCAGTCGGGTCGCCCGGCCGGTGCGCGCCGGGCATGCCGGTGGCCGGTGGCCGCCCCCTGCCCTCGCGAATGCCCCGCAGGCGCGCGGCCTTCTCGGGGTATTGCAGGCAAAAGTATTTTAGTTCCAGCGCTAGCTCCCTGCTGATGCCTAGGCGCTCCAGCTCGGTCGTTCTCTCCCGCATGGCCTACACCTCCACGATCGCGATGCCCAGGCATTCGCGCATCAGCCGCCGCTTCAGCCGATAGGTTTTGTCTTTCGCGGTCGCGCTGCTCTTGGCGTCCTCCACGCGATAGACGCCGCCGCGCTCGAGCACCACAAAGTCCGCCCTGTACACCACGCCGCCCGGCAGCATAAACGGCACCTGCGCCCACACGCCCAGGATCTCGCCCGACTGGAGCAGCAGTTGCAGCTCGCCCCATCGATTTGCCTCGTGCTGGCTGTCAAAGGTCATTCCGGCCTGCTCCACGCGCCGGTTGCCATACTTGGTGCGGCGCGGCGGCGCGGGCGTCTCGCTTCCCGCCTCCAGCATCGGCGGCAGTGGCTTGCCGATGCGCGCGTAGTGCGCCCTGACCCAGGCTTCGCTATACTCCAGCTGCGCCACCGCCTCGCCCCCTCTTTCGTTGTTTGCTTTTGCCCTGCGGCCGCTCCGGCTCCCTGCGCATCCTCGCCGTGATGTATGCGCCCGGCACAAAGCTGCTCGTGCGCACCTGGCAATCGATCAACCGGTATCCCGGGTATGCCCGCTCCATCACCTCGCGGCTCACCTCCTCGAACTGCATCGCCAGCTGTTCGGCCTTGCGACGGGTGATCTTCCGGTTGCTTGGCTTGGTCTCCGGGCACAGCAGATTGCGCGATCTCCCGCACTTCTTCTCCCACTTGGCGCTGCGCTGGGCTTTGACCATGTAGCGGGCCATCCCCTCCAGCCCGAAGTCGTCCGGTTTCAACCGGTCACAGTTGGCGCGCCCCTGCTCCCAGAGCCTTTCCGCCGCATCCCGATCCATCCCGCTGAGCATGATGTGGTGGTGGATGCGCTTGCTCTGCCCCTCCTCGTCGCTATACTCGATCACGTACAGATACTTTAGCGCCTCTGTGATCCCGTGCTGCCGCCGCCAGGTCTTTACCCGCCCGATGTAGTTGCGGATATCCTTCCTCGCCTGCTCCAGCGTTGGCACCTGCCCGGCATAGGTCGCGTGCAGCACCACGTCCTGGTCGGTGAAGTTGGCGTTGGCCAGGATGACAATCCGATCCGCTGCCCGCCGATCGTTGAGTCTCCGTTGTGCCTCCAGCTGCCGCAGCCTCTCCGCCTCATCCCTCGCCCTGCCATATAGCGCCTGGGTGCTCCATACCGGTCCCGCCTTGACGTAGAGCATCTCCCCCGCCTGCGTTTCCCACGTCCGGTATCCGTCGATGCACCGACGGCTTTTGTGCAGATCTTCCAGCGCCTGCTCTCCCGGTATCTCGGCAAACAGCAGCTGGTACGCCTCCTCGGCCATCCCCTGCCCCCAGCGTTTACGGCGCTTGCTCATGGGGTATCCTCCTCTGTGCGGATCGATCGGGTGCCGACCGGCGGGACTGCGTGATCTTAATACCCTATACAAGGCCGATCATGCACCCTGCTGGTGCGCCTGTTTTTGCCCGCCGAACACTCGGCGGGCTGAGTTGTGTGGTGTTTCTTCTATATCATTGTGCATGCACTTATGATCTGGCAATTTTTAGGATTCTCTCCACATCCTCCACGTACACCATCGCCAGCGCGCCACTGTCCCGGCCAATGCCCAGGATTTCGCGTCCGTCCTTCCCCCAGGTGACAAATAGGTGCAGGTCAGTGATAATGCTCTTTCCCGCGTTGCTGATGGAGCCAACACACACTTCCGAATAGCCCTGGTTCCCACCCTGTTTCGCCTGCGTCCTGCGCTGCTCTCGGTTCACGCTACCTCCTCCTTTTCCGGCGGTTTTGTCTGCGCCACCGTCCGCCCCGTCACATTCGTCAGCTCCGCCAGCATTCTCTCGGCCAATGCCTGCGATACCGGCGTGATCAGCGCGCTGGCCAGCATGTCCACATACACCGCGATCACCATCTGCCCCGCACGCGTATGGCGCACAGCGAATCGGTATACATCGTCCTTTGTCCGCGCCGGTCGCATATAGCTCTCGTTGATCAGCGCCACGCGCCCATCCACCAACAGCACGCGATACACCGCCTCGCTGTGCAGGATATACTGCCCCGGCTCCATGCAGGCGGGTATCTCCTCGCCCGTCACCGGTTCCAGCCCATACACATCGTCATCGTTGGCCATCGATCGGATCGCGTACTCGCGCACTTGCTTCTCGCTCAGGTCGAATACCGCCTGGATGTTGTCCTCGCTCAGCCGGATGCCCTCCACGGGGTAAAAGGCTGCGCCATCGCCCACCCATTGCCCCCCCTGTTTGCTGTCGATTACACAAAACGTCTCCGCGTCCTTGCATACCCTCTTGATGGCTTGCAGTTTCACAACGTCACCCCTTCTCTGCTTTCGTACGCAATCGCGCTGCGCTCGGCGGTAATGGCTACCCTCTGCTCTGTCGTCATGCCGTAGGCCTTGGCAATGGTGCGCGCCCATGCTTCGGTGGTCACACCACCGCTCTCCAATATCTCCAGCAGCCGTGCGCTGCACCGCCACCTGCCCGCCTGGCAGACCACGCCGTCCTTGCCTTCACGACCGCCGATGCCCAGCCGCCCATGCTTCGCGTCGCAGCGTTGCGCCATCTCGTCCAGCGTCAGGCCCTGGGTCTCGCGCAGCATCCGCATCCAATGCGGCGTGTCTGCGCTGGTCGGTGGCTCTTTGTGCTCCTCCAGCGGCACCTGTTGAGCCTGCCGCTGCTTTGCAGTGTCCTTGGCCAGCAGCACCCCGCCGCGCTTTCCAAAATACTCCACCAGGCGTTGCAGTTCGCCGGATGTTGGCTCGCGCTTGCCCGCAACCATTTTTGAGACCGCGCTTTCATCCCCTCCGATCGCGGCCGACAGCGCCCTGCGCGTCATCTTCTCCCGGCGGCGCAAGGCGTCCAGCTTGGTCGCAAACCCTGGACAGGGCTTATACTCCACGCACGCATCCATCTACGCGCCCTCCCCGGGCACCCGCCACGGCTCCCTGTGCCAGCATTGACCGCTGTGCCCATCCGTCGGGCAAATATCCGCCGCACACCCATGGCAAGCGTAGGTGGCGTTCGCGGCTGTCTTCAGCTCGCGCAGCGCGCGGTGCAGCTGCTCACCCAGGCGGAACCCCTCCGCCTTGGCGTCGGCGCACTCCGCGTCGCGGTAGTCGATGTAGTCGAGCAGCGGCTCCAGCTCATCCAGCAGAGCCATGTCGATGCCCACCTTTTGCACTTCCCTGCCCAGCATCACAATTTCGCGCCATTTTCCCATATCAATCACGGGCATACCCGACAGGGTGTCGTATGCTTTCATGGTCGCCCTCCTTCTCTGTACGCCAAATTCCTCAACGTTGAGGAATGTGATTTTTCATAACCGATCTATGCGTCGGCCTCTTTTTTCTCCGCTGCCGTCTTTTTCATCGCCTTGCAGCTCGGGCAGTATTTTGCCGCGCCGCTCGGCGCCGTGAACATACATGCGCAGATCTCGCAGGCCTTTCGCACCGGCGTCCGTGCCGCCTTTTCCTTCGTTTCGGGCGTTGCCCCTTCGGTTCTACCCCCCCCCGATGTATCGGCGGGTGCGATTTGCAGCGTGATCTTGATGTGCAAGCCGGAGACCGCCTCCAGCAGCTGCATGGTTTCCTGCCGTGTCAGCTCAGCGCTCAGTTGCACCCTGTTTTTCTCCATATGCCTACCTTCCTTCTCCTCTCGCCTGTCACGCGCCCGCAAGCGCCGGTTGCCGCGTCGCTGTGTCCTGACTCTCCGCTTTGGTCGGATACATTCGCACAAACCACCGATCCACGAATTTCTTGACCTCCGGCGGCGGAGGGCAGTTTCTTTTCCCTCGCACCTGCGCCAGCCTTGGCGCTCCGAGAGCGGCACCCACCACTTCCACGGTGAAGTACGGTTCATCGGGCCTCTCGGTTAGGCGCACCAGGTAGATGCGGCTGCGTCCATCCACAATGGCATTGGCATACCCGCCGACGCAATGGCTGAGCTTGCGCCCCTCTTTTTGCAGCTCTTCAACGGTGGCCACCGGCCGGATCAGCAGGCCGTCGCGCTCGTATGTGTGCCCGGCCAGCGGCTTGATGGCCTTGCACATCTTCGCATTTTGCTCTTTGTTGTGCCGGGCGTTTGCCGCCTGCCGCTCTCTCTCTCGCCTGGTGTTGAGCCGCTGCACCAGTTCATCGTGCCTGGCCACCACATCCTCCGGAAACCGAATCTTTTTGTTGTGGACGCTTAACCTCAGTGCTGCCGCAGTTCGCCACGTGTCAATCCATGCCTCCACCAGCCCCTGTATGCCGCGCTTGGGATGCATGGCGGCCTGCGTCGCCAGATATGCCGTCGTGCGCGAGATGGTTGCAACGCGCAGAATCTCGTCCAGTCGGTATGTGGAAATCCCCAGCCGCAAAAATGCCCTGATCTCCTCGGCGCTTGCGGGCTTCCTCGTTGCGCGGATCCGCCGTAGTGCCTCCAGCTCCTTCTCACCGGCATCGATCTCCCGCAGCAGTTCCACGTCAGGTCTGTTCAATCGCAGCATGTCGGCGATGGTTGCGTTATGGTATGGCACATCAATCCACGCCTCGTCCACCAGCCTGCATAGGCCGATCTTGACCAGCTTTTCCAGCTCGGGGCGGCGGCGCCACTTGCGTAGATAGTAGCGGATATCTCGCGCGCCGCCTTTTGCAAACTCCTGAACCGCGCAGTATTTCCACGCATCCCCCTGGATGGCACCCGCCACGCCCAGCGGACACAGCGCCGTTTTTCCCGCCGCGCTGCTGGTGCAGATCCCCCAGCCATCCGCCGCATAATTCCACGTGCCTTGTGTGGTCAGCGTCATGTCCTCCCGGTCAATGTGCGTCGGCCACATGTAGTGCATGTGCACCGGCGTCGCGATGTCCGCCATTTTTCGTTGCCCGGCGCGGTGTCTTTGCTCGCAGTCGATCACCCGCAGCAGCAGCCCATCGTCAGCGATACGCTGGATCACCGTCACACGCTGCCGGTTCGTCGTTGTCGCGCTCATGGGGCGCAGCTTCAGCGCCGAGCGGCATGCCGGGCACTTGATGACCTCGCCCTGTTTGCGCCCCGCCGCGGGCACATCCGCACCGCACGCGCCGCAGATCCCCATGCGTGCCTTTCCCTTGCCCGCGAAGAAACAATATTGCTTGTCCCGAAACAGCGTGCGCCGCACCCAACGCCGAAAGTCCTTGGGCATCGGCGGCACCAGCGCCAGGTGTTGCCGAATCTTTTCCTCCGCTTTTCGCACGCGGCTCTTTGCGGCTGCGTCGCGCTTTGCGTACTGTTGGCCATGGATGAGCGTCTCGAGGTGGCTCTCGATCTGATTGGGCTTGCCGACGACACCCAGCCGTTCCTCCAGCAGAGCGCGCACCGCGCCCGCCAGCGGCATGCGCAGGTCAATGGTTTTTCCTTCCTTGTACCACACCGGCCGCCAGAAATCGGGTTGAAATACGTTCGCGTCGGTCCAGGCTGCATTCTGCGCGTCCCATGTGCGAACATCCTCGCCGATCACAAAGAATCGGGTGCGCAGCTTGGCGTCTTTGCCGTCTCGCTCCCATTGCGCGATGTCCAGCGCCTCGCCGTTGATCTGCGCCGAGTAGCCATATTGATACCGCCCGCCAATCCTCCCGGGCGGCGCCGGCGGCGTCCGGCGCAGCCTCTCTTTTGGAAACGCCATGTGCTTGTCCCCTTACATCATGAAGTAGTCCCACACCAGCATCGCCATGTCACCGCTGGGCAGGTCGCCGTGGTTGCCGATCTGCTTCTTGGCTTGCGCCATGCAGTGCTTCGCGCAGCCGATCAGCGTCTTGCGCTCCCCAGCGGCGGCGATCGCGTCGGCCACCGCCGCGTCCTCGCGACACAGCGTCTGAAGGTGCGCCGCGATGCCTTCCATGAAGATGATCTCCTGCGACATCGGGTACACCTGATCCCCGCTTTTCTTCTTGGTCTCGGTGCGGTAGGTGTCCATCTCTTTGCGCAGCGCCTCCAGCGTCATGCTTCCTGCACCTCCAGATCCACGCCATCCACGGCGGCCATCGCCGCCGTCACAAATACTTGCAGCTGCTCCAGCGCCGCGCGGTATGGCGCGCGCATCGCCTGCGGCATGCTCCGGTATCGCTTACCCATGTAGGGCATCGCTGCCATATCGGTGCACAGCGCGGTTACCGCCGCTTGCAGCTCCTCCCCACGCACCGCACGCATGGCCTCGGGCTTCACCGGCAGCTCGATGCGGCGCTGCGTCTCCTCCAGCCTGCGCTTGGCTTCCGCCGCCTGGGCGTTGGCGTTCGCCTCGGCCTCGCGCGCCTGCTTCAGTGCCTGTTCGGCGGCAGCCAGCCGTTGCTTGGTTTCTTCGTAGTCGTCCGGGGCGACCACCATCATCTCGGTGACCTCGGTCGCCGCTCGCGCCTCTTCCAGCTCCGCCTGTACTCTTTCCAGCTCGGTCAGCGCCTCCGCACTCCGGCGCTCCGCGTTTTCCTTCTCCTTTTTCAGCGCCTCCAGCGCCGCCTTTTTGCCTCCCATTGCCGAGCGCAACTTGCACATGTCCTCCTCAAATTCCCCGATGCAGTCAGCCATGGAGGTGTTCTCCCGGGTCACTTCCTCCAGCTCGCGTTGCAGCCCCTTGATGCGCGATTCATGTTCCGACCGCACCTTGTCGATCTCGTCCCGCAACTGCCGCACGCTCAGATCCGCCGCGGCATCGGCCAACTCCCCCAGCGCCTCCTCCGGCGCGCGCAACAGCTCGTATACCTTGCTGATCGGCAGCTCCTGCACGTTCTCCATCTCGCCAAAGCGTTCGGCTGCGGCCATGAACCGGTTGGCGGTCGCTTGTGAATAAGACACCTCGCGTTCCAGCCACTCGCCCCAGCGCCCGTACATCACGCGATTCCTGGCCTCGATCAGCAGCGTGCCGATGCGCAGGATCGCACGCGCCGTCTGCTTGCTTAACGCATTGATCTCCGCCGCGTACTCCGCCAACTCCATGTCTGTCGCCATCTCGTCCGCATAGACTTGGCGATCGGCCGCGTCCATGTATGCGTACTCCTCGTTGGTCATGCCCTCGTCCTCCTCTTTTGTGATGCGGCCAGCCTATGCCGCGCCGTTCCATATCCACAATCCCTGCTTTCCCTTTGCTGGGATTGGCTGCGGCAGCATCCGCATATTTGCGAACTCCCATGCGTAACGGCCTGGGCTGTAATCGCCCAGCCACAGCTCCTGCCTATCCAGCTTACACGGCGTATACGCTTGTCCCGTCTTGACTGGGCTACTGCCATCGCCAGCAGCGACCATGATCATGGGCGCGCGCGTGTCGAGCCACGCGCCGATCTTGTGCACGCCCACGAGCTCTGCCGTAGCGATGATGCAGCCGCGCGGCAGGTCGTCTATAGCGCATGGCTGTATCTCCGCGCAGTACAGCAGGTTTTCTATGCTCAGCTTTTCACCATAGTTCAGCAGCTTTGTTCCCTCAGTGCTTATCGCTGCGTGGATCGCGATGGGGCCTCTGTAGCCCGTCGCCCATCCCCTGGTTTCGTATAGCTTGATCTGCGCCGCCAGCAGTGTCGCCCACGGCTGCCAGATCGACAGTGCCATCATGGCTTGCATGCTCTTTTCCCCCTCAAATGATGTGCCGCTGCGCCCACGCAGCTACCAGGCCGAACAATACCGCCGCCAGCAATATCGCGACGGCTCGCGCACGGCGGTATTTTTCTTTATATTTCGCGTTCTCCGCCGCGTCCTCCAGTGCATTGTCGCGCTCGTCCTTGTATCGGGCGCGCTGCCGCTCGGCGCGCTTGCAGGCATCCTGCGCCTTCACCTTGTCTGCCTGCGCCTCTATTAGCAGCAGCACGGTCGTTGGGTCGCATCGACTCGGTGGTGCGTATTTTGATGTTTGCGGCTGGCTCATATGCTTGTCCCTTCCTCCGCCGTCGTGCCGGGCAATAGCGCCCGACAAGTCTTGCTCACGACGCGTGCCACTGCCCCGGCTGCTTGTGTCCGTCCCCGTTCCAGCAGTCCCGGCACGGTTGATGCCGCGCATCCTCCGGCCAGTGCGCGCATGTTTCGCAGTCTGGATCCGCGTCTGCCTTCTTCGCGCAGTCACATCGCTCGCCCGAATCCAGGTGTGCTTCGCAATCCGGGCAGATCCTGCCCCACGTTCCGCGTGCCATGCTGTCACTTCCTTTCGTTCGGCCGCTTGTCTGCGGCCTGTCCATTTCTGCGGCGCGCGGCGACACGCGCTGCTTTTTCATGTGCTACTCGATCCCGTAGCGCTCTTTGTTGATCTTGCGCAGCCGCTCGGCGTTCTCGGGCTTGGACAGAATGCGGTGGAGCACTGCGTCCAGCGCCTGCCGGTTCTTCGCGCACTCTGCCTCGAGCTGTTCAGGTGGCAGGTCCGGCTCGATCAGCGTGACCTTGGCGCTGCCGTAATACGTCACCGATACGATGCCCATCGCTGCCACCTCCTCGAATTAAGATATGCGTCGCCGCTTGTCCGCCTTGCGGGTTATCTCAGCCTATTCTGCTAGCCCCAGCGCCTGCTCAGCTTGCGCGATGATCCCATGCAGCGCGTCGCGCATTTTCAGCACGTCGCCACGCGCGACAGTTGTCAGCGATTCTGCCAGCAGATACATCGGCGTCACATCCAGCGCAATGCATATCCGCACCAGCGTCTCCAGGCTCGCCTTGCGGCTCCCGCGCTCGATGTGCCCCAGGAATGATAGCGACATGCCAGTCCGCTTTGCGAGATTTGCCATCGTAAGCTTCTGCCTTTTTCGCGCGTCGCGGATTCTTCTGCCAAGGTCCTCATAGTTCATACAGTCCATGTGCTACTCCGTTCTGCCGATGTCGGCTTCTCGTTGTGGTAATTGCTTCCTGTGTGGTATAATGGAAGCACCATCAGTACAAAGGAGGAACTCCTATGGATTTTATTGACGAACTCCGGCAGCTTTCTAGCCGCGTCCAACAACTGAGGGATCAGATCACCACCGAGGAGGCCACAAAGACCGCTTTTGTTCTGCCCTTCCTCCAGCTGCTCGGCTACGATGTGTTCAATCCGTTGGAGCTTGCACCGGAGTACACCGCCGATGTCGGTATCAAAAAGGGTGAGAAGGTTGACTACGCCATTTTGAAGGACGGACAGCCCGCCATCCTGGTTGAGTGCAAGTGGTGCGGCGAGCCGCTCGAACCGCATGCCTCTCAGCTGTTTCGCTATTTCGCCACCACGACCGCGAAGTTCGGAATTCTCACCAACGGTGTCGTCTATCGCTTCTTTACCGACCTGGATCAGCCTAACAAGATGGATTTGACGCACTTTTTAGAGCTGAATCTGCTCGATATCAAAGAAGCGCTTGTGCCCGAGGTAAAGAAGTTCCACAAGGCCAATTTTGACCCCGACAGCCTCGCCGACCTCGCCTCCGAACTGAAGTACACCACTGCGGTGAAGCAGCTCTTGGCAAAACAGGTAGCCGCGCCGGACGACGACTTTGTGTCCTATGTGCTGTCCGAGGTCTATCCCGGCCGTCGCATGCAAGCCACCATCGAAAAATTCCGCGAGATTGTCCGCAAGTCGTTCGTGCAGTTTATCAACGAAACCGTCAATGAGAAGCTAAAGAGCGCCATGCAGCCCACGGTTGAGCAGAAAAAGGAAGATGACACTGCGGTCGAATCGGCGACCACAGAGGAATCCAGAATTCAGACCACCGCCGCCGAGATGGAGGCGTATTACATCGTCAAGAGTCTACTCTACCCCGATGTGGCGCCCGATCGCCTAGTGTTCAAGGATCTGGAATCCTACTGCACCATCCTGCTCGATAACAACGTGCGCAAGTGGATCTGCCGCCTCAAGCTCGAGGGAGTGAAGAAGTCCATCCTCTTCCCGGCAAACGCTGGCGGCGTCGAGGTGACCGTCCCGCTGCAATCGGCGAGCGATCTGTATGGTCTGCGTGAGCAGTTTGTGCAGGCTGCGAAGAAGCACTTAAAATGACCATGGATAGCAGCGCCAGACGCTTTGTGAAATGCAGTAATTATCGATTTCAGTGTTCTGGGGGCACATGATGAGCACGCAAACACAAAAAACATTGCCCAGCGCTCCACCAGAAGCGTTGCCGGTCGAAATTGCCATTATGCTCCAACTGCGTGAGCACTCCATCAAGACATGGCCGAATGAGTGGATGCCTGTTGTTCATTTGCTAATTGACAGAGGACTAGTGGAAACTACCGACGAGCTGGTTAGCGGCTACTCCGCTTGTCTTCGACCCGTCTATCATTTATCGAAATCCGGTAAAGTGTATCTTGGGGATTGGGAATATCGCA
Source organism: Eubacteriales bacterium (assembly GCA_031554855.1). Lineage (GTDB taxonomy): Bacteria > Bacillota > Clostridia > Christensenellales > Aristaeellaceae > JAVBUY01. The sequence goes on along the minus strand of JAVBUY010000177.1, from coordinate 7,835 downwards.
CGCAGAAGGAAGCCGACGATCAGGCCGAGAAGAAGTCGGAGCGCAATCGCTCCGATGGACTGAGACGTGAGGACATTCGGCGGTCTTGGTGGCAGTTTTTCCTGGGGCTTCTCATTGGTTGGTTCCTTGGTGCGCTTACCCCACAAACGGTTGGGCGGTTCGTCCGCTCGCTCTTTCCGTAGCCTCATGCAGTTTCCTCCATCCCGCCCTCCAGCAATGGAGGGCTTTTTTATGCGGATTTGTGCTCGTCCTCCGTCTGAAACAGAATCGAAAACGGCACGCCATAGAAAGCGCAAAGTCGCTTGCACTCAAGCGCGGTGAATTTTCCTGTTTTCTTCTTGCTTTCGTATGACACCCTGGAAATACCCAGCATCTCCGCCGTACGTGCATTGGAGTGCCCGTGTCGCGCCTGCTCCGCATCTAGGTTCTTAAACATGTCATCACCTTCTTTTGTTTGCATTTTGCAAATTCTCATCTGCATTATATTTGCGTTTTGCAATTTTGTCAAGCTGTTTTCTGTATATTTTTTGCATTATGCAAAATTTCTTCTTGACTTATCAAAATGCAAAGATTATACTTTCGGTGTAATATACGCGAGGTGCAAAAAATATGGAGTTTAATTTCGGAAAAAAACTGCGGGAAGCACGGCTTAACACCGGCTTGCGTAGTTATGAAATGGCGCAAAAAATCGGAGTGGCCAACTCCACTTATTCTCTTTATGAGAGCGGGCAACGCGAGCCTGATGTTGGGATGATCAAACGCATAGCGGCAGCTCTTTCTATTTCCGCCGATTCTCTTTTAGAAATCAGCATGGATAGCGACGAAGCTGTTGATACTCTCTCCCCCGCCGCCCTCGAAGTCGCCGCCGCCTACGATTCCGCGCCTTCCGGCGTGCAGGATGGCGTGCGCCGCTTCCTGGGGTTGCCAGAGATCGCGCGCCGCCTCAAGCTAAAAGAAGCCCCTCCCGCACAGGTCTATGTCGCTGCGCGTGAGGGCGGCGAGGTCGTCGAGTACCTGACCCCCGAGCAGCTCGATGAAATGAAAAAAGCGCTGGATGAAGCCACCCAGCGTGCCAAGGATATAGACTAACATTTATTCCCAGAGCTTTCATCTCGGTAGTTATCGTATAGTAGTGCTGAGGTGATCGCACATGGGCAGCTATGGGCTGTATCAGCGTACCCGCGATGCCGCGTGGCAGGCGCTGCTCGATTTCCGCGTGGATAAGTTGCCGGTGTCTACATCCGGCATCGCCAGGCAACTGGGCATCCCTCTGCTGGAATACCCAGATGCGTCACAGCTGCTTGCGTCTCCTGGCCTCCAGCAGATTGCCCGGCAATCTTCCGGCCTGGCGGTGCGCGTTGATCGCAGGTGGGCCATCTGCTATGACCCGGCCACCGTATCCAGCGGCCGCGCGCGCTTTACCATCGCACACGAGCTCGGCCACATCCTGCTCGGCCATGCCCCGACGCTTCGCGGCGATCATACGGTGGTGCTTTCTCGTGTCAATACCGGGGATCTCGATCCGCGTCCGCGTTCCCCGCAAGAGCAAGCCGCCGACATGTTTGCCGCCCGCCTTTTAGCCCCGGCTTGCGTACTGCATGCGCTCGGCGCATATACTGTGGAGGACATCATGCGCTATACCAGCCTCTCGCACCAGGCGGCCACCTTCCGCGCCGAGCGCATGGCTCTCCTCCAGCGGCGCGGTGCGTGGCTACTGTCTCCGCTGGAGCGGCAAGTATTGGCGCAGTCCTCGGCGTACATTGAGACAAACACCCAATGTCGATAGCGGCATATTCTTAGTCAATCGGGCCAGGTAGGCCGAAAAATACAAAGGAGGATTTCTAAAATGAGGCGCTGCATTTCTCTTCTCGTTGTCCTGGTTCTTTGTGTCCCTCTAGTGGCCTTTGCCTCCCCTCTTGATCTCACCAATGCCACGCAGGATGACCTGCTGGTATGGCGCGAGCAAATTGACACAGAATTGATTAAAATGGGATGGTATCCTTACGAGGAATTGAAAAGCGGTAGTTCTGGCGAGCAGGTTACACGCTTGCAAGCTCGCTTGTTGGAGCTAAACTACGCGGGAAAAGAACCAACCGGAAAATATGATGCCAATACTGGCAAGGCTGTTAGCGCCTTCCTTAAGGCGAACGGCAAAGAGGCGAGCACCTCCGCCAGTATCGACATGCAGAAGTTGCTTTTTTCTGATGTAGCTATAGCGAAGCCTACCCCCACACCGGCACCCACCAAAACACCAAAACCCACTCCCACCCCGGAGCCAACTCCCGTGCCGGAGAATCTGACGATTGAAATTACGAAAGTAAGACTATATTCCGAGTTCAATACAAAAGTGTTCAGCGTGAACCTAAAAAACCACTCAAGGGAGCAGACGATTGATGCGTTCACCTTAGAAAGGAAAGTATATGACAAATATGGCGAGCAAATAAGCAAGCTCCAAAGCGGAGCGGAATGGTGGAAGGAATTGTCGATTAAGCCAGGAAAAACTTTTTCAATGGGTAGTCATTATTGGTATTTGTTCGGTGAACAGACTGCCGCAAAAATTGAAGTGGCCGTCTCCAAATTCCACACCAAAGATGGGCAAACCGTTGTTATTGACCCAGCAGACTATGTTTGGGTAACAGGCGAACTGGAATAGTGCGGACGGGTTATTGCCGCCCGGGCGGCTTTTCCTTTATCAGTCGATCGGCTACGATAGCATCAAGAGGTGATCAGCATGCCCTTTGCTATGTACCTACGCAAGTCGCGCGCCGACACGGAGGCCGAGGCGCGCGGCGAGGGCGAGACGTTGGCGCGCCACAATACCATCCTCACCACCCTGGCCGCGCGCAATGGGCACGTCATCGGCCAGCGCTACATGGAGGTGGCCAGCGGCGAGTCCATCACCGACCGGCCGCTCATGCGGCAGCTGCTGGCTGATGTCGGCGACGGCAAGTGGGAGGGCGTCTACGTCATGGAGGTCGAGCGCCTTGCAAGAGGCGACACGATGGACCAGGGACGTGTCGCGCGCACCTTCATGTTCTCCAAGACGCTTATTCTCACGCCCGCCAAGGTCTACAGCCCCGCCAACGAGTTTGACGTGGAGTATTTCGAGTTCTCGCTCTTTATGAGCCGCCGCGAATACAAGACCATCAACCGCCGCATCCAGGCCGGCCGCATGCAGTCGGTGCGCGAGGGCAAGTATATTTGCTCCCGCCCGGCCTATGGCTATCGCAAAATAAAAATACCGCACGACAAGGGCTTCACGCTGGAGATCATCCCGCATGAGGCCGATGTTGTGCGGCAAATTTTTAGTTGGTACCTACACGGCGAAGACGGCCAGCGCATGGGGTTGACGCGCATCGCCAACCGCCTGCTGGATATGCACGTTGATCCCGGTGCGCAGGGCGGCGGCTGGAAACCGTGCCGCATCTACCGCATCCTCACCAACGAGGTCTACATTGGCATGATCCGCTGGGGGCGCGTCAAGACGCGCGAACGCCTCTCCGACACTGGCGTCGAGAAGTCGCTGCACCTCAACGACGACTACGAGCTATTCCCCGGCCTGCATCCCGCCATCATCAGCCGCGAGGACTTCGACGCCGTGCAAGCGGCGCTCCCATGCAGCTACACACCGCTGCAAATCGGAAAGCAGCTCTCCAATCCACTTGCCGGGCTGGTGGTCTGCTCGGTCTGCGGCCACACGCTGCGCGGCAAGCCCGCCGCCGGTCGCCAGCCCGCCATGCTGTTCTGTGCCACGCATGGCTGCCCCACGGTGCGCACCGCCCGCCATGCCGTCGAGGATGCGATCCTGGGCACGCTGCGCGACTGGTTGCAAAACTATACCGCCACACCCATGCAAGCCGAGAGCGCTCCGGTCAGCGCCTCCAGCGCCATCCTGGATAGCGCCCTGCAAAAGCTGCTTGCCGACCACGCCATCCTGCTGGAGCAGCGCGGCAAGCTGCACGACCTGCTGGAGCGCGGCATCTATTCACCCGATGTCTTCGCCGAGCGCGCCGCCGACCTGACCGCACGCATCAAGGCCGTGACCGACGCCATCGCCGACGTGCAGGCGCAGCAGGCCGAGGCCGAACCCGCGCATCACGATGACGCGCAGCTCGCCATCCAGGTACGCCACGTCCTCGATGTGTACGACGCCGCCACATCCGCGCAAGAAAAAAACGACCTGCTGCGCACAGTCGTCTCCAAAGTCGATTATCAAAAGGACGTGCGCGGCAACCAGTGGGTGGACGCGCACCAGTTCGAGATCGCCGTCCAGCTCAAACTCTTTTCTTTATAAGTGTAAGAATATCATCTGTCGCTATACACATTCTCCGCGAACTCCTCGCACGGCGGGATGGGGCAGAAGCCGTAGGAGGGGATCAGGATCTCGACGGAGGCCAGCACCTTGAGCACCACGGTGACGCAGATGGTCATCTTGAAGCGGTTGTCGCCGATGTAGGTGCCGGCGACGCAGATCGCGCTGACCATCGACTCGAGGGTAAAGGGCACGATCGACTCGTCGGGCACCGAGAGCAGAACGTCCTTGTTGACAGTGACAATGGCCTTGCCTATGTACTCCTGGCACCGGGCATCGGTGAACAGAATGTCGATGGGGACCTCGACGGCGGCGCGGACGCGGGCGAAGCAGGGGCGGTCGCACAGGCGGTCGATGGTCACGTTGCGCAGCACGCCGTTGACGCCGGTCGAGCGGCAGCTCTCGAAGTGGATGGGCAGCAGCGGGGCGGGCGGATCAGTCTGGTTGCAGCCACAGCCGCCGTTGCAGTTCGCGTTGCCGCAGCCACAGCCGCAGCCGTTGCCCTGCACGATGCCGTAGCTGATCAGCGTGATCTTCTGGTCGTCGAGCTGCTCTTGTTGCAGACAGGAATCGTACACGCGCTTGACCTGCACGCACACCTTCTCCTGCAACCCGTTGAGCACATCGCTGCCGACCAGGCCGGGGCAACAGCTAGGGTTCGCGTTCTTGTACGAATAGAAGGACATGTACATACCTCCTTGTTGATCTTCCCTGAGGGGGAATCCTACGCTTCCATCCTATGCGCCGCCGGAAAGCTGGTGAGAGGAAAACAAAAAAGCCCCGAAGGGCTTTACAGCTTGTTGTTCGCGGCATCGCGCTACTGCGCCTTGAGCGCCAGCTTGTATGGCCTGCCGAATACGAAATAGGTCAGCGTCAGGTCGCGGGCGGTGCTCGCGTCGGCGCGCGCCAGCACGGTGCAGGTGACCTGGCCTTCTTTTAAGCCGGGCAGCATGCTCACCTGCTGCGGCGTCACTTGCAGGATGTCGCCCTCCCCGGCGGTGACGTTCAGCTCCACCCAGTCGGCGGCCAAAAAGCCGCGGTTGGCGACCGCCACGGTATAGAGATGGAAGCTGTATTCGCCGATCTCGCCCACAGGCTCGTTGACGAACGCGACGCCCTTGAGCGCCTGGTCGGCGACGTCCTGCTGTAGCTGCGCGAATTGCTCGGCCATGTCGCTGGCGGCGACCACCTTGCAGCCCGATGCGCCCAGCGTCAGCTCCGCCGCATACATGCTGTAGCCCAGCAGCGCGGCGATCGCGATGACCACCGCGACCAAGATCCATGCGATGACGCGCATGTTGTCCACTCCTTTTATTGCGGATTCGCCGACTTTTGCTCCATGATGGCGCTCAGTTCGGTGATCATCTCGGCGTCTTTCAGGCGGAATTTGAACTCCACGCGCCGGGACGCTTCCTTATTGATGTTGCCCTGCGCATCGCGCACGGGGTTGCTCCACGAGCGGCCGTTGGCGGTCATGATCTCGCGCAGTTTGGCGCTTTCCTCGCCGGTCAGCCCGCCGAATCCGCCCTGCAAGCAGTATTGCGCCACGGCGAACGCTCGCTTTTGCGACAGGTCGAGGTTGACGAAGTATTCGCCATCGGTGTCGGCGTGTCCTTCTATGATGATCTCGCCGACGAAATCGCGGTTGGCCGGTGATAGCAGCGTGCGCACATACAGCGGAATAAATGTATGCAGCAGCTGCATGCCGGATTCTTTGAGTTCCGACTTGCCCACGTCGAAGAGCACTGCGCCCTTGAGCGCGATCGCGCCGGTCTGCTGATCGACCGCGACGTCCAGCTGCGCCTTGGCCAGCTCGTCGCGCAGCGTCTCGATGATGCGCGCGCGCACGCCGATCAGCGCGTCGATGCGCTGCTGTTGCTGCTGCATCAGCGACTGCTGCGAGGCCAGCTGCACGGATTGCTGATCCAGCTGGGTCTGCTGCTGCTGGGCGGCGGCCTGGGCGTCGGCGAGCTGCCGCTGCGCGGCGGTCAGTTCGTCCTGCTGGGTGGTGAGCTGCGTGCGCTGCTGGTCGAGCGTCAGCGACTGCGTGTCCAGCTGCGATTGCTGGCTTAGTAGCAGCGTCTCCTTCTCGCTCAGCTCCGCCGCCTTGGTCTCTTGCAACTCGATGAACTGAAAGATGCTGAAAAACATGATCAGCGCGAACACCAGCATCAGCCCCGCCATCATGTCCGAGTACGAGGTCCAGTAGCTGGCGTTCTCCCGCCGGGGACGGGTATGGCTATGCGCGCGCATGGTCAGCTAACCTCCCGCTGCTTGTCCACCGCCTGGGTAAAGCCCTGCATGGTCTTTTGCAGCTGCGACAGCGCGGACACGAACTGCTCCACCTGCGCGCCGTATTTCTTGGCGCTGGTGTGCATCATGTCGGGCACTTCCTTGACCACGGCCTGCATGCCTTTCAGCGACGCGTCCAGGTCCTTGGTCATGCCCGCGATGCCCTGGTGCAGCGACGCCAGCGCTTCCTGCATGCTGTCGGCGACCTTGCCCAGCTCCTGGTTGGTGTCGCCGGTGCGCTCGAGGAACTGCTGCTGATAGGTTTGCAGCTGGCCGAGGTACTTGGCCTGCTCCTGCGCGGCCTCGTGCATGCGCGCCAGCAGGTCGGCGCTGGCTTGGCTGGCCTGGCCTGCCTGCTCGTGCGCGCCGGACACCTGCTCGATGCTGCGCTGCATCGCGTCCAGCGCAGCGGATGTCTGCTGCCCGAGCGCGACGACGTCCTGCGTCACCGCGCTGATGGCGGCGGTGGCGGCGATCAGGTCGCTCTGGGCGTGCTGCTGGCTGACGTTGACCTGCGCCAGCGTGTTGCCCAGCTGCTTGAATTGCCCGTCCAGCGCCAGGTTCATGCGCTCGACAAAGCGCGCGGCGACGCGGTCGATGCCCTCGACCTGCTCGCGCGTGGCGGCGACGATGAAGTTGTCCATCGACCGCTGCACCGGCAGCAGCGCGCGCAGGATCGCCTGCTCCATCTGCGTGGCGGTGCGCATGCTGATCTCCTCGACGAAGGTGCGCAGGTAGTCGGTCTGCTGCTGCTGCATCACCAGCATCTTTACGCTCGGGTCGATGGGGCGCGGCATCGCGTATTGCTGAAACACCTCGACGAAGCGGCTCAAGGCGCGCATCGCGCGGCCGAGGGTATAGCGGTTGACAAAATTGAAGATCATCGACGCGACAATGCCGCAGATCGACGTGAGGAACGCGACGCTCATCCCGGCGATCAGCGTCTGGATCGAGGCGGCGATGGTGGTCGAGTCGTTGAGCGTCAGGCCGGACAGCCCCTTGGTGATGCCCAGGAAGGTGCCCAGGATGCCCAGCGACACCAGCACGCCGGGCGCGAGGTCGGCCAGCGAGGTGTTGGCGGCGTTATAGATTGCGGTGTCGGCGTTGATGTATTGCTCCACGTCGCAGGAGTCGCCGTGCGCGTCGAGCTGTTCGGCGTTTTGCAGAAAGGCCGCCCACTCATTCTCCAGCGGCGCGCCCAGAAAGCGCACGTTGTTCCAGGCGGGCTGCG
>JAVBUY010000104.1:0-6253 GCA_031554855.1 Eubacteriales bacterium | reverse complement strand
CCGAATGTTAATACATTGCGAAAGCAAGGAGGCACCCTGTATGAAGAAGGTATTGGCGGTTGTTCTGGCGGTTCTGATGTTGGTTCCCACCCTGGCGTTGGCCGAGACCGTTGTGATGGGCTCGAACTGCTCCTTCCCGCCGTTTGAGTATATCGACGAGAATGGTGAGCCTGCGGGCTTCGACGTGGAGATTGGCAAGCTGATCGCCGCGAAGGTGGGCAAGGACTTCTACCTGGAGAACATGGATTTTGACGGCCTGCTGATGGCGCTGAATGATGGCAAGCTGGATTTCACCATCGCGGGCATGACCATCACCGATGAGCGCAAGGAGCAGGTGGATTTCTCCGACAGCTACTTCAGCGCGCAGCAGGTGGTCGTGGTCAAGAAGGGCTACGAGGGCATCAAGGTCTTTGAGGACATCAAGGACAAGGCCGTGTCCGTGCAGGACGGCACCACCGGCTACCTGATGGCCACCGAGACGCTGGGCATTCCGGCCGATAAGGTCGTGGGCTTCAAGGCCGCCAACGACGCCGTCGCCGAGCTCAAGCTGGGTCGCGTGGATTGCATGATCCTCGACGCCGCGCCTGCCAAGGTGTTCGTCGCCCAGAATGACGACTTGGTCATCCTCGAGGGCATCGATACCCCGGCGGAGGATTACGGCATCGCGGTCAAGAAGGGCAATGCCGAGCTGCTCAAGGCGGTCAACGAAGTGCTGGCCGAGATCAAGGCCGACGGCACCTATGACGATCTGATCGCGCAGTTCTTCAACTAAAACATCCCGCGCAACAATTGTTGCCGATGTGCAGTGAGTCTAAGGGAGAAGTGCCCTTAGACTTACTGCATGTAAGAGGGGAGGGGACAATTTGGAGCAATTCATCAAAGATTTTCAAAAGGTATTTTTAGAGGGCAATCAGTACATGCGCTTCCTGAAAGGACTGGGCGTGACCATGGAGCTGTCGCTCTATGGCGTGCTCATCGGCATCGTGCTGGGCCTGGTGCTGGCGCTGATGCGCCTCTCGAAAGTGAAAGTGCTGGGCGTAAACCCGCTGTCGGCCATCGCCGGCACATACATCGATGTGATGCGCGGTACGCCGGTGGTGGTGCAGCTGCTGATCTTTTCGTTTGTCATCTTTGCCGGGGTGCGCTCCACCTCGCCCAGGCTCAAGATCCTGATCGGCGCGCTGGCCTTCGGCTGCAACTCCGCCGCCTACGTCGCGGAGATCATCCGCGGCGGCATCCTGTCGGTGGATCACGGGCAGACCGAGGCGGGGCGCTCACTGGGGCTTTCGCACTGGCAGACGATGTTCAAGATCATTCTGCCGCAAGCCGCCAAGAACGTCATCCCCGCGCTGTGCAACGAGCTGATCGTGCTGGTCAAAGAGACCTCGGTGGTCGGCTACATCGGCGGCGTCGATCTGACCAAGGTCGGCGAGCAGATCCGCGCCAGCACGTTTGTGATGTTCCTGCCGCTGTTCGCCGTGGCGCTGATCTACTATGTGGTGGTCAAGCTGCTGACCTTCGGCATGCACATCGTCGAAAGGAGGCTGCGCGAAAGTGATCACCGTTAAGCATCTGTGCAAGGACTTTGGCGACTTAAAAGTGCTCAAAGACGTGAACCAGCACATCGAGGAAAAGGAAAAGGTGGTCATCATCGGGCCGTCCGGCTCGGGCAAGAGCACCTTCCTGCGCTGCCTGAACCTATTGGAAGCGCCGACCAGCGGCCACATTCTCTTCGACGGCCAGGACATCACCGCGCCGAAGGTGGATATCAACGCCGTCCGCCGCAAGATGGGCATGGTGTTTCAGCAGTTCAACCTGTTTCCGCACCTGAAGGTGATCGACAACATTACGCTGGCGCCGGTGACGCTGAAGCTGTGCACCAAGGACGAGGCGCAGCAGAAAGCGATGTCGCTTTTGCAGCGCGTCGGGCTGGCCGACAAGGCGCAGGTATACCCCGGCCAGCTATCCGGCGGACAAAAACAGCGCATCGCGATCGTGCGCGCGCTGGCGATGGAGCCGGAGGTCATGCTCTTTGACGAGCCGACCTCGGCGCTAGACCCCGAGATGGTCGGCGAGGTACTGGATGTGATGAAGCAGCTCGCCAAGGACGGCATGACCATGGTGGTGGTCACGCACGAGATGGGCTTTGCCCGCGAGGTTGGCGATCGTGTGCTGTTCATGGACGAGGGGCAAGTGATCGAAGAGGGCTCACCCGAGCAAATCTTTTCCAGCCCCAAGCAGGCCCGCACGCAGGATTTCCTGCGCAAAGTACTGTAAATAAAATGAAACGCGCCGGAAGAAAGCGATCTTCCGGCGCGTTTTTATGGTACAATAGCAATATATTGGAAAGCGGGGACGGAAAAGATGAAGCGGGTACTATGCGCGATGCTGACGGTGGTGATGCTCACAGGAATATGTGCGGTGGTGCCCGCGCAGGCGGCGAACCATGCCGTCGCGGTGGTCTATAACCCCAACCCCGCCGATCGCCTGAACCTGCGCGACGGTCCGAGCGAAAATGCGAAAGTGATCACCAAGTATTATACCGGCGTGACGATGCTGGTCTATGACGGGCCAAGCGAATGGATCGAGGTGCAGATCGGCACGACGCGCGGCTATGTGCAGGAAGAGTACACCGCGCAGTGCGGAATCCAAAGCAGCATTGCCTACGATGTGCTCAGCAGCATCGGTCGCGCCATGCCCACCGGCTACCTGTACGCGGCCAATGGCGGCAACATCAACCTGCGCGAGGCGCCAAACGCCAGCAGCGCGGCGATCGTACAATATCCGAGCGGCACACCGCTGCTCATCGGCGGCGTGTCCGGCGACGGCAAGTGGTATCATGTCACCACGCAGGGAGATAGCTGGATGGAAGGCTATGTCCAGGCGCAGTTTGTGAGCACCGAGCAGCCCATCCGCCCGGTCGGCCCGACCGCCAAGCCGCAGCCCGGCGCAAACGCGGTGGCCGTTGTGTATAATCCCAACCCCGCCGATCGCCTGAACCTTCGCGACGCCCCGAACGACAGCGCGACGATCATCACCAAGTACTACACCGGCGCGCTGCTGATGGTGTACGGCTGGGTGGGTGATTGGCTCGAAGTGCAAAACGGCACGACGCATGGCTATGTGCAGGCCAAGTATGTGATGTTCTGCGGGGACATGAGCGGTCTGGACTACGATACGATCCACCGCGCGGGCAGCGCGATGCCCACCGGGTACATCTACGCAAACGGTGGCGCCAGCGTGAATCTGCGCGAGATGCCAAACGCCAACAGCGCAGCGCTGTCGCTATATCCGAGCGGGACGCAGCTGATTATCGGCGGTGTCAGCGGCGACGGCAAGTGGTATCATGTGTCCGCGCAGGGCAGCAACTGGATGGAAGGATACATCCAGGCGCAGTTTGTGACCACCGAGCAGCCCATCCGCCCGGTCAGCCCGACCGCCAAGCCGCAGCCCGCGTCCGCGAGCAAGTGGGCGACGGTTAGCTGCTCTACCCCGGCCGAGACGCTGACGCTGCGCGAGTACGCCAGCACGACCTCCGCCTCGCGGGGCAAGTATTATAACGGCACGACTGTGGAGATCCTGAGCAACACAGGCGACTGGTGCAAGGTGCGTGTGGGCAACAAGACCGGCTACATGGCGCGCCGTCTGCTGTGCCTGGACAGCGAGACGCCGGAGCTGATCACCCTGGATGGTGCGCATACGTACGGCGATTCGGCCGGCGTGACGCAATACGCGCTCAAGCAATGGCCGTCGCAATCGGCGTCCACCGTCAAAACCTATTACAATAAAGGCGCGACCATGGATGTGCTGGGCCGCGCGGGCTGTTGGTACCACGTGCGCATGCGCGAGGACGGCAAGACCGGCTATATGCCGTCGCAGAACATCATGGTGGCTTCGGCGCGGGTGGGCATCGGCGAGTATGGCGTGGTGTGCAATCCCAGCGAACAGCTGCGCCTGAACCTGCGCGATCGGCCCGACTTCGGCGGAAAGGTGCTGGATCGGTTTTTCAATGGCGTGCAGGTGCAGATTCTGGACTTCGATATCGCGCAGATCGACACCTGGTTGTCGTCCGATGGATGGTACAAGGTGCGCGTGAACGGCCAGACCGGCTACATGCAGATCAAGTATATACAGCCGGTGAAGGTCGGCGACGGCACGCCGGGGTAAGGGCAGGACCGTCGAAAAAGACCCTCTCGCGGTGTCGGTGCTGCGCCTGCCTTGTTGGCGTATTGCCCCTTGCGCCTCCTAGCGATAGAACCTTTTTGAACGGCCTGGCTTTGCGACCGAACAACGCTCTTGTCTCTTGATAAGGGCGTTTTTTGTATTAGGGCAATACCGCACACATCGTATGCGCTGCCCTCGCGGGTGTTTTCGTGCTGCTCTGTGTCACGCTTTCGGTCGCCATAGCGCTGCTACGGCTTCCCACAGGCTTCTGGAGCAGCACGAAAATCTCGCGCGATGTCCGTGGCACTCCTTTGCGCGGTATTGCCTTAGGAAAACCCCACGCTAGGCGTGGGGTTTTCGTGATACAAAAAAGATCCCTCGGCAGAGGGATCCTTCCGGCCATGCTATTTGGGAAAAGTCACAGCGCCACTGCCCGAACCTTGCCCTCGTCAAACGAGGCTTCGACACGGTGCCGGGGCGGGCAGGTCAGAAACGCTGCGTCCTCCCACGGGCCGTTGACCAGCCGATCCAGCAGCCCCATGTCTCCGGCGTGGCGGTCATAGCGCCAGCCATACGCGTCGGCCATGTCGCGCGCCACCTGCGGGTAATCCGGATGCTGGTACGCGGGGGAGTCGATGTAGGCGCAGGCTTTGTAGTTCTTTTTCCACAGCGCGTCCTGCTCCATCAGGTAGTCGGCATTGTCCTCGCCGAATTGTTCTGCGTAGCGCAGGTAGGTGGCCTGCTCCTTGCGCCGGATCGCGTCCATGCTGGGGTAACAGGTCTCGATCCAGCCATTGTTGAGCCAGAAGGTGCCCGGGTTCTGCGCAAACAGCGTACGATAGCGCGCCTGCGAGCCTAGGAACAGCGCGATGCAGTCGTCGGTGCGGGGGACGACCAGCGGGATGTCGCGCGTGGTCAGGCCGACCACGCCGTTGCAGCACAGGCCGTAGCCCAGACAGAATTGGTCGGGCGCGTGTTTGAGCACGCCGGACGCGACATCGGCATGCACCTGATCCATCGCGGCTTGCGCGCGGGTACGCAGTGCGTCGGGCGTATCGTGCAGTCCCTGCGGCAGCCAGAGGATATCGACGATATGCGCGCTGTGCGCGGCCAGCGCACTGAGCTCGCGCATCAGCACGCGACAGGCGATGATCGTGAGCCGCATGGCGTCGCCTTACGCGAAGAACGCGCGCGCGGCGTCGGCGGCGGTGGCGGCGTCGGGCGTGTAGCAGTCGGCGCCGATGCTGTCGCAGAACGCCTGGGTTACCGGCGCGCCGCCCACCATGATCTTCAGCTGATCGCGCAGGTTGCGCGCGACGGCGGCATCCACCACGGCCTTCATCTGGCCCATGGTGGTGGTCAGCAGCGCGGAGCAGCAGATCACCTTGGCGTCATTCTCCAGCGCGGCGTCGATGAAGCGATCGGGCGTCACGTCCACGCCCAGGTCGATCACCTGGATGCCCTTGCCCTCGAGCATGAGCTTGACCAGGTTCTTGCCGATGTCGTGCAGGTCGCCTTGCACCGTGCCGATCACCGCCGTGCCGCAGGGCTTGACGCCCTGCTCGGCCAGGTGCGGTTTTAATACTTCGGTGCCCATATTCATCGCGCGCGCGGCGACCAGCACCTCGGGCACGAACACTTCGTTGTTCTTGAACTTCGCGCCGACCACCGACATGCCGCTCAGCAGACCCTCGTCCAGGATGGTCTGGGCGGAAACGCCCTCATCCAGCGCGGCCTGCACCAATTCCTTGACCACCTTGGCCTTGCCCATCTGCAATTGCTGGGAGATTTCCGCCATATTTGCCATATCAGCCGCCTCCTATATTGACAAGTATTGTGTTTGACGATAGTATACCCATGAATAGAAAAATTTTATTGTATTAATTTACGGTTTTTGTGAAGAAATTTCGTTTTTGGAGGCGCGCATGCAGTCCGGACTCTACACCCTGGTGGATCGGCAACAGCTCGATGAGCTGCTGCATACCTTCCATGCATGCACGTCGCTGCCGGTGCGCCTGCTCGACGCGGCTGGCGCGACGATCGAGAATTGCGGCGCGGACAACGGCTATTGCCGCCTGTTGCGCCAGCA
>JAVBUY010000191.1:0-5053 GCA_031554855.1 Eubacteriales bacterium | reverse complement strand
CATGCCGGACAAAAAGACATATTACATCACCACGCCGATCTACTACCCCAGCGACAAGCTGCACATCGGCCACAGCTATACCTCGGTGGCCGCCGACGCGATGGCGCGCTTTAAGAAGTTGAGCGGCTATGACACATTCTTTCTGACCGGCACGGACGAGCACGGCCAGAAGATTGAGCGCCGTGCCGCCGAAAAGGGCGTGTCCCCGCAGCAATTTGTGGACGACATTGTCGCCGGGATCAAGGATCTGTGGAAGCTGATGGACGTCGATTACGATGACTTCATCCGCACCACCGACCCGCGCCACGAGGCCGCCGTGCAGAAGATCTTCAAGCAGCTCTATGACCAGGGCGACATCTACAAGAGTGAGTACGAGGGGCAGTATTGCACGCCGTGCGAGGCCTTTTGGACCAAGACGCAGCTCAAGGAGGGCAACCTGTGTCCCGACTGTGGACGGCCTACCGAGACCGTGCGCGAGGAGAGCTATTTTTTCAAGCTGTCGAAGTATCAGGACTGGCTGATCGACTACATCGAACAGCATCCAGACTTTATTCAGCCGCCCAGCCGTGCCAACGAGATGCTCAACAACTTCCTGCGCCCCGGGCTGGAGGATCTGGCGGTGTCGCGCACGACGTTCAAGTGGGGCGTGCCGGTGGATTTCGACCCCAAGCACGTGGTGTACGTGTGGATCGACGCGCTGAGCAACTACATTACCGCGCTGGGTTACGAGGGCAAGGACGACGCGCTGTATCGCAAGTATTGGCCCGCCGACGTGCACCTGGTGGGCAAGGAGATCGTGCGCTTTCACACCATCATCTGGCCGATCATGCTGCACGCGCTCGGGCTGCCGCTGCCCAAGCAGGTGTTCGGCCACGGCTGGCTGGTGCTCGATGGCGGCAAGATGTCTAAATCAAAGGGCAATGTGGTCGATCCGGTGAAGCTGTGCGACCGCTACAGCTCGGACGCCATCCGCTACTTCCTGCTGCGCGAGATGCCGTTCGGCTCGGATGGCGTATTCTCGAACGAGGCGCTGCTGACGCGCATCAATTCCGACCTGGCCAACGACCTGGGCAACCTGGTCAGCCGCAGCGTCGCGATGGTAGAGAAATACTTCGAAGGCAAGATCCCCGCGTGCGGAGAGTCCGGCGAGCTGGAAGCGGCATTGCAGCAGCGCGCGCTGGCGCTGCCCGCCCTGGTGGAGCAGCACATGAACGCGCTGCAATATTCCGCCGCGCTGGCCGAGATCTGGAAGCTGGTGGGCGAGTGCAACAAGTACATCGACCTGACCGCGCCGTGGGTGCTGGCCAAGAACCCGGACGACCAGGGCAAGCTGGGCACCGTGCTGTACCACCTGGTTGCGTGCACGCGCATCGTAGCGGTACTGATCGCCCCGTTCATGCCGCGCACGCCACAGCGCATCTTTGCGCAGATCGGCGTGGCCGATGCAGGGCTTAAAACCTGGGACTCGCTGCAAAACTTTTTCGCGATCGCGCAGGGCACAACTGTTGCGAAGGGCGACGCACTGTTCCCGCGCATCGACATTGCCAAGGAGCTGGAGGAACTGGCCGCCGCGCAACCCGCGCCGCAGGCCGAGCCTGTGCCCGAGGAAGCGCCGGTAGCCGAAATCAGCATCGACGATTTTGACAAGATCAGCCTGCGCGTGGCCGAGGTGCTGGCCTGCGAGAAGGTACCCAAGGCCGATAAGCTGCTCCAGCTGACGCTCAAAGTTGGCGGCGAAACGCGCACTGTGCTCAGCGGCATCGCCCAGCACTACACGCCGGAGCAGATGGTGGGCAAGAAGGTCGTGCTGCTGGCCAACCTTGCGCCGCGCGTCATTCGCGGCGTCGAATCGCGCGGCATGCTGCTGTGCGCCAGCGATGACGCCGGTCACCTGAAAGTGCTGACCGTCGATGGCGACATCGACTCGGGCAGCCACATTAGCTAAGATGGACGCTGTGTATTTCGACAGCCACGCGCACCTGGACGATCCGCGCTTTGACGAGGATCGCGAGGCGGTGCTGGCCGACATGCGCGAAAGCGGCGTGCTGGCGGTGTGCGTCGGCTCCAACATGCCGACCTCGGCGGGCGCACTGGCGGTGGCCGAGGCACACGATGGGCTATGGGCGGCGGTGGCGGTGCACCCGCACGACGCCAAGGATTTCACCGACGCGGACATCGACCAGCTGACCCAGTGGGCGCAGCGCCCCAAGGTGAAGGCTATCGGCGAAATTGGGCTGGACTACTACTACGACCTGTCTCCGCGCGAGGTGCAGCGCGAGGTGTTCGCGCGTCAGCTCGAGCTGGCGGTGCAGCTGGGCTTGCCCGCCATCTTGCACATCCGCGACGCGCACGGCGACGTGACCGATATGCTGCGCGCACGAAGAGGCAGCCTGCCGCCGTTCGTCGTGCATTGCTTTTCGGGCAGCTGGGAGAGCGCCAAGGGTTACATGGACATGGGCGCGATGGTGTCGCTGGCCGGGCCGGTCAGCTTTAAGAAGGCCGTGAACCTGCACGAAGTGGCGCGAAACGTGCCGCTCGACCGGCTGATGATCGAGACCGACAGCCCGTATCTGTCGCCCGAGCCGGTGCGTGGCAAGCGTAACGATCCGCGCCACGTGGCGCATGTGGCGGCGGCAGTGGCGGCGCTGCGCGGCGAGCCGGTGGAAGTGATTGCACGCGCCACGCTGGACAACGCGAAGCGGTTTTACCGCATTGAGGATTGACGTGAAGTACAAGCACAGCCTGGGACAAAACTTTATCTATGATACCGAGCTGCTCGCGCGGCTGGTGGACGTCGCCGGGGTGTGCGACACCGACGACGTGCTGGAGATCGGCCCGGGCGCGGGCACGCTGACCACCGAGCTGGCGCAGCGCGTGCGCCGTGTGCTGTCCATCGAGATCGACCGCGACCTGCTGCCGGCGCTGGAGCGGGCGCTGTCGCCTTACTCGAATGCCGAAGTGGTCTGCGGCGACGCGCTGAAGCTCGACCTGAAGACGCTGACAGGCGCGCACTTTGGCGGACGGTTCAAAATCGTCGCCAACCTGCCATACTACATCACGACCGATATCTTAACGAAAGTTTTGTTTGGCGGGTTGCCGGTCGATGCCATCGCAGTGATGGTGCAGCGCGAGGTGGGGGACAAGCTGATGAGCGCGCCGGGCGACGACGGCTATGGCCCGCTGGCGCTGGCCTGCCAATACTATGCCAAGGTGACGCGCGCGCTGGATGTCCCTGCGAGCTGCTTTACGCCGCCGCCCAAGGTGGATTCGGCCTTTATGGTGCTGACGATGCGCGAGCAGCCGCCGGTGGATGCGGATCCGGCGGTGCTGTTCCGCGTGATTCGCGCGGGGTTTGCGATGCGGCGCAAGACGCTGGCCAATAACTTGCAGGCCACCTTTGCGCTGACCAAACAGGAAGCCGGTCACGTTCTAGCGGCAGCCGAGCTGCCGCCGACCGTGCGCGGCGAGCGCTTGTCGTTGGCGGATTTTGCGCGTTTGGCGCAGGTTCTGGTCTCTTTTGAAAAAAGTTTCTGACATTTTTCCTACAAAGTGCGAAAACCTGGCAGGAAAAAGAGACTCCCTGTAGAATCATGAAATGGGCGAGGATGTGCGTTTTCTTGCGATTTGCATGTCTATCGCGTCAAACTTGCATTTTATGCGATAACCTCGCATAAATACACCGCCTTGCGCGCATTCTTGCCGGAGCGATCCGACAGCATGACGATAAAAAACATTTGGAGGGACCATCAATGAAAGAACTGGATCTGGCCAAGTGGGGGATTATCAACCCGACCGCTGTGCACTACAATCTGTCGGTGACGCAGCTGAGCCAGCGCGCTGTGGCGCGTGGCGAAGGCAAGCTGTCTGAGACCGGCGCGCTGTCCGTGATGACCGGCAAGTACACAGGCCGTTCGCCGGAGGATCGCTATGTGGTCGATGAGCCGTCGATCCATAACGACATCGACTGGGGCAAGGTCAATGTCGCGATGAAGCCCGAGGTGTTCGAGGGCATCCTGCGCCGCATGACTGCGTACCTGCAAAACCGCGAGCTGTTTGTGTTCGATGGCTTCGCTGGCGCCGACCCCGCCAACCAGATTGGCGTGCGCGTCATCAACGAGCTGGCCAGCCAGAATATGTTCATGCACCAGATGCTGCTGCGTCCTACCGCAGAGGAGCTCAAGGGCTTCAACGACGACTTCACCATCATCTGCGCACCGGGCTTCAAGTGCATCCCGGAGCTGGATCAGACCCACTCCGAGGCGTGCATTGCGCTGTCCTTTGAGAAGAAGCTGGTCATCGTCGCGGGCAGCCAGTATGCTGGCGAGATGAAGAAGTCGGTGTTCTCCATCATGAACTACCTGATGCCTGCCAAGCGCATCTTCCCGATGCACTGCTCGGCCAACGTGGGCGAGGCGGGCGATTCCGCGCTGTTCTTCGGCCTGTCGGGCACCGGCAAGACCACGCTGTCCGCCGATCCGCTGCGCCGCCTGATCGGTGACGACGAGCACTGCTGGACTGATACCGGCATCTTCAATATCGAAGGTGGCTGCTACGCGAAGTGCATCAACCTGTCGAAAGAAAACGAGCCGCAGATCTGGGATGCCATTCGCTATGGCGCGCTGGTCGAGAACGTGATCATGGATCCCGAGACCGGTGTGTTCGATTTCGCCGATGAGTCGGCCACTGAGAATACCCGCGTGGGTTATCCGGTGGATTTCATCCCCAATGCGCAGATCCCCGGCGTGGCCGGACACCCCAAGACCGTCATCTTCCTCACCGCCGACGCGTTCGGCGTGCTGCCGCCAGTGGCTAAGCTGACGCGCGAAGCGGCGATGTATCACTACGTGTCGGGCTACACTGCGCGTCTGGCGGGCACCGAGCGCGGCGTCACCGAGCCGCAGGCCACGTTCTCTACGTGCTTCGGCGCGCCGTTCCTGCCGCGTCCGGCGTCTGTGTACGCCGAGCTGCTGGGCGAGAAGATCGACCAGTTTGGCGCCAATGTGTACCTGGTCAACACTGGCTGGTCCGGCGGCCCTGCGTCCGGCGCGGGCAA
>JAVBUY010000142.1:0-4663 GCA_031554855.1 Eubacteriales bacterium | reverse complement strand
ACTCAAATTGTGCGCCTGTGACGTAGCGGAAGATGCTGTACCCTTCGCCGTCCCAATCCAGGGTAATTGTGCGGCCCATGCCGTTGAGCGTGCCGCTGAAGGGCAGTGCGCTGTCGGGCGCGATGGGGATCCAAGAGGCATCCAGAGAGATGTTTCCGGTTAAAACATAATCCCCATCCAGCGGATATTGGGGATCTGTTCCGATTTTCGAAAGCTCGTTGGCGCTGGAAATAGGAATCGCTGGCGCTGCATTGGCGGCGCTCGCGGTGCCCAATAAGAAAATCAAGGTCAGCGCAGCGAGCCCGAGCCATAGAGCAAACAATTTTTTCATCATTCTTTGGCTCCTTTTTCATCAGTTGGGCATTCTGGTTTTTTGAATTGGGCGCCCATATATTATACAGTGGTGCGAGAGGTATGTGCGAGGAAGCAAGCTTGGCTCCGTTTTCCCGCAAGATGTCGCCTGGACCATCGGCTGATTTCTGAAAGGGTTATGCGGGCTCATTTTTTGTTGGCGACACGTTCGTGCAATCGTGCTCTCTTTCAACTTTTTCCGCGTGAATTTTGTTTTCAGCACATCCAATGCGTCAGGATTTCAGGCGGTCTCACGTTTGCACAGACTCGAAAGTTCGGTTTGCCACCAGCGTATTCGGCGAGCTTGTCGACGCCGCCTGTAGGCTGGCAGCAGCGATGGGTTGGGCTGACATGGGGATGCCCCCTGCCTTTCGTCGTGTAGAAAAAAACCGAGCCATGAAGGCTCGGTTTGCTGCAGCGGGGGTGAATTCAGTTGCGACCAAGAACAATCAAAAACCACCCTGAAAAGGGTGGTTTTTGCAAGTGGTGGAGCATAGCGGATTCGAACCGCTGACCTCGTCGATGCGAACGACGCGCGCTACCAACTGTGCTAATGCCCCATGAGAACAAAAATTATAATAGCATGGCTGCGGGTTCTTGTCAACTCCCAAATGACGAAAAAAGGGGATGCCGCAAGGGCATATTGCCCATGCGCGGAAGGCCGACTGATCCCAATAACTACCAGGTGAGATTCGCGATGTGTGGCGCGTTGTATAGAGGCTGGAGTCGCGTCCTGTGCATAGGAACGCGACGCCGCAAAACATTTTGAGGGGGTTTTCTATGTCTACGTCTATGCAACCTTCTGGAATGTACAAAAGAGGCCTGGTGCTGATGTTGGCGCTGGTGCTGTGTCTATTGCCGCTGCTGCCTGTTCAGGCCGAGGCCGCGCCGTATGGCAACGCCACGATCCATGGCGTGAATGGCTTTGGCAATCTGCGCAAGTTCGCGTCCACCCATGCCGCTGTGATGACACAGCTGCCCAACGGCACGCGCGTGCAGGCGCAATGGAATATGGATGGCTGGTACTATGTAGAGCTGGGCAGCCTCAAGGGCTATGTGGCGGACTACCTCGTCCAGCTGGACGCTGCCGCCCCGGCCAATGTTGCGTATGTTCGCACGCCCAACGGCGGCCGCGTGAATGTGCGCCAGTCCGCCTCGGATACCGCCAAGGTGATCGGCAGCCTGCCGTATGGCGCGCAGGTGGCGGTGCTCAAGTCCGGCGCGAGCTGGACGCTGGTGCGTTCGGGCTCTCTGCAAGGCTATGTGGCTACGCGCTTCCTGGGCGCGAAGAGCCAGCCTGAACCGGCGCGACCCGATCCGACGCCAATCGCCATCAAGGGCGTGATCACGGGCCTGAAGCCCGGCAGCACGGTCAATCTGCGCGAGCAGCCGTCGCTGAAGGCGCGCGTGCTGTGCGGCCTGAAGAACGGCCAGCCGGTGGACGTGACCGGCGAGATCGCGGGCTTCTACCGCGTGAAAGCGCTGGGCATCACCGGTTATGTGGCTTGCCAGTATGTGGCGCCCATGACCGTGCCCACGCCCAAGCCAGTGCCGCCGGTCGTGATCGACCCGGCAACGACGCCGGTGATCGTGCCGATCAAGCCGGTGCCGCCGATCGCGGAGTAACGCGCAACAACAGCCGAAAACCCCAATGTCTAGAGCCCGCTATGCCTCGATGTCGAGGGTGGCGGGCTTTGGCATGCTCGCTAGCAGCGACACCAGCACCAGCGGGAAGACCAGCACATCCGCGAAGAAGTAACGAAAGTTCACGGTCTCCATCAGACCGGCCAGCGTGCCGAAGGTATATGCCAGCATCGGCACGGCCAACGCCCAGCCGCGCGCGCCGGTGTAGGGGAAGCGCAGTGTCATCAGGATCACCGTGACCAGCATCAGCGTGCCCAGGTTCCATAGGAAGAATGCCAGCATCGGCGAGCCGGTGTGTCGGACGATGCCGTTGAACAGGCGATACAGGATCGGCACGCCGGTGCGGTGGAAGCCGAATGGATACCGGCCTTCTTCCACGAAGGGCGAGAGCCGCCAGTCCGCCCGGGCAAAGGGCTGCATCACCGTGGAGCAGAACCTGCCCAGCGCCGCGAACGCCGACGCGGGATCGGTGCGCCACGCCTGCGCGGCATACACGAGCATCCGGGGGATGGACACCGACAGCACGGCGTCGCCGTCGGTGCGATCCTTCATCTCGTACCAGTCGCCCAGCGCGTAGTGCTTGTTCCACACCTCCGCCGGAGCGGCGGCCACCATATAATCGTATACCTCGGGCGGTAGCTTGTCCGCGCTGTGGATGAACACATTGCCCATGATGGCCATGGGCAGGCCGCAGATGTCCTTGAGCACGCCTGCCGACGTGCGCTGCTCTACTCCGATGGCGCTGTACAGCGGCCCCTTGATGCCGGCGAACAGCGCCAACGCGCACAACAGCGTCGCCAAGATTTGCTTCCATTGCTTGCGCAGCAGCACAGCCAGCACCAGCATCGCGGGGAGGGTGCCCAGCACGCCGTTGTGGCGCAGGATGGAGGCCAGCACGGCGGACAGCGCCAACGTAAAGATGTGCAGTGGGTGCTGGAGCCACTTGCCGTCGGTGAAGTACACCTCCAGCAACTGCGAGAACATCCATAGCATGGCCAGCGAGAATGCGCAGTCCTTCCATAGAAAGACCATGGTGTTGCCGATCGGCGGCAGTAGCGTGAGATAGGCCACTGCGCCCACCCAGAGCAGGCGCGGCATGCCCCAGGCGTTGAGCTGTGCGCCGACGTAGCCGACCAGTAAGCTATAGAGCAGCAATTGCACAGAGATCACAAACCAGGGATGATGCACGATCTTGGCCAGCGCCGCGATGAGCAGCGTGTGCAGCGCCGGATTCCAGTCCGAGAAGTGGCCTTGTTCCACCTGCGTCCACTGCTCCAGGCTGTCGGAGGAGAGGCCGCCTGGCCAGTGCGCGATCTGATAAGTATACATGACCAGCGCGCAAAACGCAGCGCCCAGCAGGAATGCTTTCCAGCAGAGCTTGTCCCGCTCGGCACGGCGCGGCAGCGATAGGCGCGCGCCGAATCGCGACGCGAGAAAATACAGTAGCGCGGCGATGGCCGCCGCACCCAACGCCAGCAGCCACGCCGAGGGGGTAAAGCGCGTCATGGTGATCACCAGCATGATATAGAAGCCCGTCAACAGCAGCGCGCAGAGATAGAACACGCGCTGCCAGCGTGGCAAATGATCCAGCATGCAGAATCCTCCGATCTTTGTCCTTCTGTACCGGGCACATCATAGCATGTGGCTGAAAATAATGTCAATTGCGCATAGAAACGACAACGGAAACGACAGAGCAAGAAATACTTTCCCTTTTGCGGGGAACAATGCTATACTATACCATTATACGCGTTTAGTGCCTTGGCGCATTTGGGATTAGGTTTTCTGGCGTGACATTTTTTGGCCCGGCAAGGAGCTGAAGCGGAGGCGTAGCGGCGCTACGCCAAGCGAAAAGCGACAACGCCGGGCGGGAAAAGAGCCGCCAGAAAACGAAAGACCGGGTGCGCCAAGACACTAGCGCAGGACAAGGAGGAGCACGCATGCAGGACATCACCGTACGCGCACTATTTCGGGAGACGCCACAGAATAATGTGCCGCAGGCGTGCGTCCGCGGCTGGGTGCGCACCGTGCGCGACAGCAAAACCTTCGCGTTTATCGAGCTGAACGACGGCACGTTCTTCAAAAACCTACAGGTGGTCGCCGAGGAGGGCAAAACGAGGGACTTCGACGCGGTGACGCGCATCACCACTGGCAGCGCGGTGCGCGTGATCGGCGAGCTGGTGCTGACGCCCGGCGCGCAGCAGCCCTTTGAGCTCAAGGCCGAAGCCGTCGAGGTGGTGGGCGATTGCCCGGTGGACTACCCGCTGCAAAAAAAACGCCACGGCTTTGAATACCTGCGCACCATCGCGCACCTGCGCCCGCGCACCAACACATTCAGCGCGGTGTTCCGCATCCGCTCGCTGGCGGCACAGGCCATCCACGAGTTCTTTCACCAGCGCAACTTTGTGTATGTGCATACACCGATCTTGACCGGCAGCGACGCGGAGGGCGCGGGCGAGATGTTCCGCGTGACCACGCTGGACATCGACCAGCCGCCGCGCGACGAGAAGGGCAAGCTGAAAGAGGACGAGGACTTCTTCGGCAAGCCGGTCAGCCTGACGGTCAGCGGACAGCTCAACGGCGAGGCATATGCGCTGGCCTTCCGCGATATCTACACCTTTGGCCCGACATTCCGCGCCGAGCGCAGCTTTACCGCGCGCCATGCTGCGGA
>JAVBUY010000130.1:0-26814 GCA_031554855.1 Eubacteriales bacterium | reverse complement strand
ATGCCTCTTGGATCCCCATCGCGCCCGACAGCGCACTGCCCTTCAGCGGCACGCTCAACGGCATGGGCCGCACAATTACCCTGGATTGGGACGGCGAAGGGTACAGCATCTTCCGCTACGTCACAGGCGCACAATTTGAGTTGATGCAAATCCACGTAAACGGCACCGAGCTAAGAACCACGCTCGCCTATTATGCGACCGACTCAACCTTTTCAAGGATTTCTGTGGACGGTGCCATCACAAAGCGCTCGTATCAGATAGGCGGATTGGTCTGGGCGGCCTCAAACTGCGTTTTTGAGTATGTCACCAGTTCTGTGGACCTGACTTTGACGGATATCTCGTTTGACCGCTACAACATCGTCGGCGGCATCGCCTGCCAGATTACAGCGGAATCCGACGACCTAGCCTGGTCCAACGGGGTGTATGCAAGCAAGTTTATCCGGTGCCGCTACGACGGAACCATCTCCATCGATCTAACAAAGGCGGTGTATACAGGGGCCACGGCCACTTCGCTGTGGGTCGGAAATCTGTATGGCGCGAGTGCGTACGATTCCCCGCCTATCTATTTCGGTGTGTATATTGAAAACAGCGTAGCCGCCGGTGTGCTCAACATCACCGGTACGTTGGACGAAACCGCCGTTCCGCAGTTCTCCTTTATCGACGCAACCGGAACGGTCCACGCGACCTACGATCCTGACAACAAAGGTGCCAGCGCAAAAACTGAAGAACAGATCGTGCGCTACGGTCGAACGCACCTGAACGTGCACCTGACCGACGTATGCGGGCTCCTCGAGCGAACCTCCTATGGGTACTACGGCGCGTCGGGTAACGAAACCAATGCCGGCGAACCAGACTTTAGCGAAACCAAACTTTCCCGAATGGGCCTTATCCTCGCGCTGACGATTGCGCTTCTTTCCTTCTGTATCCTAATCGCTTGGCGCTGGTGCTGTTGCTCTCAACAGGGCAAAATCGGGTGTTGTCGCACCTCGGTCGGCGCAATCCCACCGATCCCGGAAGACAAAACGAACACAAACCCATAACCCCGCTCATCGGCTGAGGCAGATGCCTATTTTCGAGGAGCACGAACCCGGCACGACGAAACCGCCTGTGATACGGCGGTTTCGTTGTCTATCGGTTCACTCCGCCATCGCACGGCTGTGCGCTCTCTGTGCGGATAGGAGCGCAGACGCTTTTGTGCGCAAAACCAAGAGGAATACTCTTTTTGACTTTTGCGCTGCCAAAGGCTTAATTGGGTAGCGCGCGTCGTTCGCATCGACGTGGTCAGCGGTCCGAATCCGCCATGCTCCACCAAAATCTTTTGAAATACAGTATTTCCAAGGATTTTTTCTTTTTTCGTTCACGACGATCGTTCCTTTTCGGCTGACCATTCATCCTTTGCGCAAGAAAAAGCAGCCAATTTTCGTTAAATACAACAGAAAGGCCCAATAGGGAGGATGATGTCCGGATGTTGCGAAAACGCAAGTTGCATACGACACACCGACAAAACTCCGCGCTGCAAAGGTGGATTGCGTTCGCGCTATGCCTAGCATTGGCAGCCTGCCTATCCTATGCCCCTGCGTCCCTTGCCTCGGCGGAAAGTGCGCCCGCGCCCACCTCTTCCTCCGCTTCCAATCCGTCCGGCAACGCCGTGCTGTTTGGCCGGGATCCGCAAGACCCCGGCGATGTACCCTACATCAACAGCATGGCGGCAGTGGGCGATACGCTGTACATCCAGACCGACCGGTCGGTGTTGCATGCCTTTCGCCCCGGCGACGCCGAACCGCTGCCGCAGACAGATATGGAGCAGGCATTTCGTGACCTGATGCCCATCGGCGGCGACGCCTTGATGGGACTGGATACCACAAGCGGGCAGTTGCGCGTCTGGGACAGCGAAAAGAAAGCCTTTGCGAAAGATTGGCAGCTCGACTGGGACGACATGCAAATGCCGCTGGCCGAAGGAACCACCACCAGAGAACTGCGCTGCCCCGTGGTGGCGGACGGCGCGCTGTGGCTGCTCGCCGACTCCACGGATCGCTACGTGCGCGGCGTGTATGAGCTCATCCGTTTTGATTTGCAAAGTGGCGAAGCAACGGTGTTGCCCCTGTCCGGCGTGACCTTCCTCACCGCTTACCAGCCCGGCAAACTGGCCGTTTGCTATACAACAAGCAACGGCGCGCTGACCGTGGCGGCGCTGGATGCAAGCACCGGGCAAGAGATCGCGCCACTGTACACCGAGCAGGCATATGCCCGTGACGGCGCTTTGGCCTACGACAGCAAAAGCGAAACGCTCTATCTGTGGATCAACGACGCCGTCTATGCAGTGGCGGACGGCGCGCTGGGCGAGCCGGTGGCCTACTTGGCTGCGTCGCCCTATGGAGACATGAACGCCGCGCTCATGCTGCCTACGGGGCACTTTGTGCTGAAAACCAACAGCGGCATCTACGTGCGGAATGTGGATCCACGGTTTAAGCCCGACCGCGCCCTGCGCATTCGGGGCGGATACAGGGAGCCTATCGGCATCGCCTTCGCGCGGGACAACCCGGATATTCCCCTGCAGTGGGTGGAAGGCGGGCCTCTGGTTGAGGCGCTGCTGGCGCAGGATGACGGTTTCGATATCATGGCCGTCTCTTCCCGCGAGGTGCTGTCCCTGCGAAACAAGGGCTATCTGGCGGATCTGTCCGGCTCCGCCGCGCTGATGGCCGACGTTGCCGCCATGTATCCCTGGGTGCAGGAAGCGTTGCTGCAAGAGGGGAAGCTGACCGCCTATCCGTTCCGTGTGGACATCCGGCATTGGGCAGTGGACCCCGCAATTTTTGCCTCCTGCGGTGTGGAGCAACCAGCCACCATAGCGGACTGGGCGGATCTGGCACGGCGCTGGGTGGAGCAGGACATGGCCACAACACACCCGAACGTGACGCTCCACGACATGTATTACGATCGGCTCCAGATGCTGTTCGATGTGCTGGATCAATATGCGGCCCAGTACGGCAACGCGGGTGAGCCGATGGTTTTCCACACGCCGGTGATGCAGGATGTGCTGGAGCGCATCGCCGCCATGCCGGAGTCTGGCCCGCTGGACGAACTGGGGAACGCACCGGCTGGCGCCAGCCGCGTTTTCTATAGCGATGAAACGCCAGCGCCGCTGATCAACGTTTCCGACTCGCCCTTTCATCAAGCGATGAATATGTGGCCGGGGTACGCTCCCCGCCTGATGCCTTTCCCTCCGTTTGAGGCCGGTGCCAAGCCGATGATCGCCGGGGAGATGACGCTATTCGCCATCAACCCCTACTCGCCCAACGCAGACCTTGCCCTGCGGTTTCTGGAATATGTGGCAGCCCACCAGGCTGACGAAACCCGCTACTTGCTCCGGCCGGACCTGAACGAGCCGGTCGTTCTCCCCTTTATGCGCGATTACGTAGAGGAGCTGCGCGGGGAACTGGCGGACTGGACCGAAAAGCTGACCACTGCCGAGGGCACGGCAAAAAGCGAGGCCCAGGAGGCGGTAGACCGGCTGCAAGCATCCATCGCCGAGCAAGAAAACGGCTCGTTTTATTGGAGCATCTCCCCGCGCGCCCTGGATGAATACCGACACCTTGCTCCCCATGTCAGCTTGGGTCTGGACAATCCGTGGTTCTCCATGGTGCGCCCCCAGGAACTATACGACTGGATGCAGCGCCTGATAGACGGCCAGCTTCCGGCGAAGGACTTTCTGGCCGAACTGGACAAACGGATGCAGATGATGTTTCTGGAAGGTCAGTAGCCAAGCGCGCGCCGCTCGCATCGCCGAGGCCAATGCTGGCGACCGATGACCTTGGCAGACCGAATCCGCATGCTCCGCCAAAAAACCACCCATGCGGGTGGTTTTTCCTCGTATCCGGGATTTGCTTTTGCTTCTCGGCATAGCTGCCGCCGCCAGTTTTTGCTCATCAGGCACATTTCATGCAAAACAAAGTGCATTTGGTGCGCATTGTGTGCGCGCGCAGCTTGCCATCCGTTATGCTACATAGACATACCCACAAATGACGCTAGACAACTGCGCGTCCCTCGGGCAAAAGCAGGACGCTGGCAGGCAAACAACAAACGAAGAGGAGAAGACTTCATGAGAATGATCAAACGAATTGGGATCGCCGCGCTCATTGCGGCCCTGCTGCTGCCGTGCACCGGTGTGGCGCAGGACGCGGCGCAGCCGCTGTGGACGCCGACGCAAGAGACGAAAGTGATCGTCATCAGCGACATTCATTTGGGCATCGACGACGCATTTGCGGAAAATGTCCAGAACAAGCCCGCGCTCGTGGAGTTCCTGCGCCGCTTGCAGCAGACCACGGACGTGCGGGAGCTGGTGCTCAACGGCGATTTCCTGGACGACTGGTATCTGCCGCTCAACTACCCGGCATTCACGGATATTTCGGATTTCTACCGCAAGGTGATCACCAACAACCAGGATATCTTTGACGAACTGAATCGGGTGATCCAGAGCGGGATCAAGCTGGTCTACATCCCCGGCAACCACGACATGCTGCTGGAGAGCGGCTTGCTGGACGAGGCGCTGCCCGGTATCGTGCAGGCACGCGACAGCGACGGACTCGGCCGTTACCGCACGGGCGCACGCAGCGAGATCGTGATCGAGCACGGCCACCGGTATGATGTGTTCTCCGCGCCGGACACGGTCACCAACAAAGCGCTGTTGGGCGGCGCGCACACCATGCTGCCCCCCGGCTACTTCTATGCGCGATACGCGGCAAGCTGGGTTGTTCAGGGACGCCCGCGCATCAAGAAGGGATATCCGGTGATCCAGAACGTCCCCGATCAAAAGGCGGATCCCGACCAGTTCGACGCCTACCTGTACTATCGCATGCTGGATGCGGAATTCAACCGGATCACACCGTTCGAGAGCATCACCGATTCAGTGTTCGATGTCCGGATCGACGGCTACAACGGGCAGTATGCTATCATGGATATGTTCCCGGTTGTGCAGCAAGACGGGCGCATCTCCGCGCCGGTATTGTTCCAGGACTATCAGCGCACTTGGACAGAGCGTCAGCAGATCAACGACGTGACGGTGCCGGTCAGCTTCGCGCAGGCCGTGGCGGGCGCGCTAGACAGCGAATATTTCTTCTCCCAGGCCAAGGCGCAGTATCTGGAGCGCGAAGGCGATGCCGCGGAAGTGGTGCTGATGGGACACACGCACAAGCCGATGACTCGCCACAGCGATGCGGGCAAGCTCTACATCAACGAAGGCACGTGGATCGACCACAACAGCGACTATCCGGCGGCTACGCGCACCTTCGCGGTGGCCACGACCGGCGAAACGACCGACGCGACACTGTATGTGTATGGCGAGGACGGTTCCATCACGGACATAACGGAAAGCGTCAGCAAATAAGCACGACCCTTCAGGGGCTGTCGCGCAGGCATTGGGTCAGCGCGCCGGTCCCTTTTCTTTATGGGCGCTTTGCGCCAAAGATATAGTCCATGTGTGTGGCCTGCATCGCGCGGTACGTGCCGCGCGCCAGCGGCACGCTATCGCCGCTCGTCAGCACGATGCTGCGCGGCAGGATGGAGGCAATGGCGTCCTGGTTCACAATATAGCCCTTGTAGGGCGCGATAAACTGGCCGGGCGACATGCTTTCCAGTTCTTCCGCGAAGCGCTCGAGGGATCGCCGGTTCTCGGTGCAGACGTTGGCGGCCATGCGGATGTTCAGCGTGTGGCCTTTGCTCTCGATGTAGAGGATCTGCTGAATGTCAATGGTGTGCAGGACGCCGCCCGTGCTGCGCACGGTCAAAAGCTTTGCGCTGCTCAAATCGATATGCGTCAGCGCCCGGTCCATGGCTTCGTCAAACGCCGCCTGCGCGACAGGCTTGACCAGATAATGCGCAGCCTTCAGCGCGAACGCATCCACCGCGAACTCAGTGCTGGTGGTCATGAAGATGATTTCAATCTTGGCCAAGCGCTGGCGAAGATCCCGTGCGACCTCGATGCCCAGCAGCCCGGGCATACAGATGTCCAGCAGCGCGATATCGTATCTGTTGCGCTTGTCCAGCGATTCGAGCAGCATCAGCGGGTTGTCAAATGTCTCGACCTGGGTTTCGCCCAGGTCCCGCGCGGCGCAGTAGGTTTCCAACAACCGCTTCATCCGCACAATCTGGCCGGGTTCATCATCGCAAATGGCGATTCTCAGCATGGTCGTTCCTCCTGCGTGGGATAGGTCGTGGAGAAGGCGTTCCTCGCTTCCCGCTGCGGCAACATCACCCGTGCCACGAACGCGGCGCCGTCCTGGCGCAGATCCAGCATGCCGCCATGGCGCTTGACGATCTCGCGCAGACTCCGCGTGCCGATCCCGCCGCCCGGTTTGGTCGATACGGGCAGCCCCTCCTCAAACACGACCTGCCCCGCGCATGGGTTGCGCGTCTCGATCATCAGCCGCCCCTTGGCCACCTTACAGTCAAACTGAATGGTCCGATCCGATCCTTGCGCCTGTACGGTCGCCTCGCAGGCGTTCTCCAGCAGATTTGAGAGCATTGCGCCCAGTTCCACATCGCCGATGGACAGCGTCGCGGGCACATCCGCCCGCACATCCAGCGTTGCGCCTATCTCCTCCGCCCTGCGGCTGAAGATGCGACACACCGCGTTCGCCGTAGCGTTTTTGCAAAAGACCCGGCCCGCCTGCGACACGCGTTCGTTTCCGTCGTTACTGGCATGCAGGTAAGCGATCGCACCCGCCACATCGCCCGATTGCAGCCACTCGAGCAGCAGGTTGTTGTGGTGACGGATGTCGTGCCGGTTCTGCTGGGTAATGGCCTGTGCGTCCGCCTGCGCGTCAAGCTCGGACGCCAGCACCGCCTGGACCGCGCGCACGCGGATTGCCTCCTCGCGCAGCTCGTATGCAGACGTGATCGTGCGCATGAAAACAAAAATGCTCAGGTAAATCACCGCCGCGAGCAGCACCAACAGCAAGATCGGCGCGGCATTCTGCTGGAACTGCATGCGAATGTCCGCCCCGAAGAAGTAATAGCCCAAGTTCACCGCCACGCCCAGCACCAGCAAGAAAAATACTGGCCAGTGCTGCATCACCTTGCGATAAATGGGTCGCACAATCTTGCCAAACACCAGCGCCAATCCCAAAAACATCAGCAGACGGATCAGCGTATTGGCATATAGCGGCCAGGGCAAATAGCCGCTGAGGGTGTAGCTGAGGAACACAACAACGGCGTAGATGTTCATCACCGTCACAAAGCTGAACAGCCACTGCATCACTGTCTCGCGAAACAGCGGCTTGCCCAGTACGCAAATGAGCAGCAGCATGATGAAATCCACCCGCACCACGCTGGCATAATCGCCGCGCAGATAGTAGAATACGTTGGCCAGCACATTGACCAGCACCACGCCCACGGCCACCAGAATGTACAGCCGTACACCGTATTTGGGCAGGGCGATGTGATACAGCAGCACACAGATCATCACATCGGTGATCACCGAGCGCAGAATGTCTGGAAACAAGACGTTCACATCCTTTGTGGTCTGGGTTTTGTTGGCATCATGATATCATCCGATCGCAGGGATGTAAAGAGCGGCAAAAAGCCCTGATATTGCGCCGAATATCGACCCCGATTGGGCAAATGTGCTCCCCCAACCTCTTGACAGCCCAGCGCTTTTCGTGGATTTTCTTTGCGCCATCGCAAGCGCGTGATCAAGGGGCCACCACAGGCATCGCTGTGGCAGCCCCCTAGGCTTTTGTGGCTCTTGCTCTGTCAGTAACTACATATTCCAGATATATTATTCGGCGTTATCAGAATCTAACTTGGTGCAATGAATCGTGCCGGCGGGGTGCTGCACTGGTGCATAAATCGAATACAGCTTGATCGGCTTGTTCCCCGTGTTCACCACATTGTGCCAAGTTCTCGCCGGAATAAAAATCGCGGAGTTCTCGGTCACGTTTTGCTGATAGGTCAAGTTATTCGGTGTGCTTCCCATCATGGTTTTGCCGCGCCCTTGCTCCAGGCGCAGGAATTGGTCCAGGTGGTCGTGCATCTCCAGGCCGATTTCGCCGCCCGGTGGAATGCACATCAACGTGAGTTGCAGATGTCTGCCCGTCCAAATCGCCCTGCGGAAGAAGGGATTCTCCAGCGTAGCCTCCTCGATATTGAGCACATAAGGGTTAGGTCCAAAGTCCTCCCCGATAGCGTTGCACCGCGCATTCACGCAAGGCATGCCGCACTTCGCACACGGATCGGCGGGCGGGCACGGGCACGGGCAACAGCACGAGATTTCAAAGCATTTGCTCATAGTGGCTCCTTTCTGGCAGCCACAATTGCCCAGGGAAAGACGCAGGTGAACCTGTCGCCCCTCCCTGAAATCATTCTATGTACCACACATAAGCATGTGCGGTCTTTGCGACAAGGAACGACAAAAACGCCAGGATTCTATCCGGGCTTTCCCATTTTTTTGATCTCTTGCGGATGATAACAACGCTCCCAATCGTTACATACATAGAACGTTCCACAATATGGATGGGGAGGGATCATCATGCGAAGAATCTGGATCTTCCTGCTGATTATCGCCGCGCTCTTGCCCTGCGCGGCTGTTGCGCAAACATCGGACCTGGACATTGACATGGATGCCGGGCGCATCTCCTATCAGAGCCGGGCATCGGCCACCCTTTCCTCTGCCCTGCCGCTGAAGGACGGCACGCTGCTGCTCGTCCTCAGAGAGGGCGACGCCGTGCCCGATGGTCCCGTCGCGCCGGACAGCGATATCCCCTTCCCCGAAGTGGCGCGCAAGGTGACACTGCTTCGCATTGCCGATGATGGCAGCTTGCTCTGGACACAGACCTTCGGCGAGGCGGAAGGATCTGTCGGTCTGCTGCCTCTCTGCGAGGCGGCGGATGGCTCGGTGCTGGCGCTAGCGGACCACTCGGTGGAACAGAAGCTGCAATACCGGCAGCTTCGGCGCTTCTCGATGCAGGATGGATCGCTGATCTGGAGCGGCGACAAGCAAGCGGCGCAAGAGGATACCGGCGAGCGCGCCTATCCTGTGGGGGACGGCTATCTATGGGAAACCATCCACGACAGAGGCCGCAGCACGACCCCCCGCTACTATGCATTGCACGCGGCGGATGGCACGCAGCGCTGGCAGGTGGACGACACGCGGACCGTGCCCGTGCTGCACACGGCGCTGACAGCGCCACAGGGCACCCTGCTCATGGGCAACGCATGGTCGGATGTCGCTAAGGACTACAATTTTTGCGCCGCGCTGGTAGACGCCACAGGCAACGTGGTGTGGCGAAAAGTCTATGCAGAGCTGGGTGCAAGCACCTTTATGTGCGGCGCGGTATCGCCGACTGGACAATTGGCGGCGGTCGCGCTGGTCGGCAGCATAGACGGCCCCAGACAAGATGTGCTGGTCACCCTGGACGCGGCCACCGGCGACCTGCGCGCAGGTGACTCGTGGCCCGCGAAAGACATCCTGCCGCCTACGATGATTGCTTCCGGCGACGGCTGGTTGATCTGCGCGGCGCGCAGGGATGACGGCAAGCAGCCCGGCTTCCGCTTCTACACAGCCGACGCCAACGGAAAGGTCACAAAAGAGGGGGACACGTCCTTTGCCGCAGACTATGTGTTGGGTCCCAGACTATTGACCTGGAGCGGCGCACTGTGGATGGACTACGAGCTGAGGCGGCCCGATGCCCAGATCTGCCAGTTGCAACGAATACAGCCGTAATTCCGTCTGCCGCTACCTCGCGGAGACTACGGTGAGGTCGTCGCTCGATCGTCGGGCCGCCTGATGTGTGCCTTCCGGCGGCGCACTGCCCAGTATCAGCGTAGCGACCACCTCGCCCTCCGCGCCACGCATCTGTAGCGTGCAGTGGGGATACCGCTCAACAATCTTTTGTACGTTGACAAGACCAATGCCCTGATGTCCCTTTTTGCTGGTGAAGCCAGGCGTCAGGACGTTGGATATGTCGATCGCCCCCACAGAACTGTTTGCGACCACGATGCGCCGCACATGGTTCTCGTCCCGCTCGATCGTAAACGACACGCTCTTTTCCTTCGATACAGCGGCGGCTTCGATTGCGTTGTCCAGCAAGCAGGCCGCAATCCGGCAGATATCGATATCCTGAATGGGCAAGTCCGAAAGCGGACAACGGATCGCGATATCCAGGCGGGTTTGCATGCCCGCAGCACGCTCATGCTTGTTGATGAGCAGCGAAACCAGCGCGGGGTGCTCCACCGCGTGTCGGCCAATATCCAGCAGATTGCCTGTCGCGATGGTCATCTCCACCAGCGACTGATGGTAGCGTTTGCAGGCCTCCAGATCGCCGATCGCAAAATACCCATTGTAGGTTTGCAGGATATTGTAAAAATCGTGCTTGATGGCCCCAAACTGATTCAGGCTCTCGAACAATGATTGCAGCTGCTTTTCCTTGTTAAAGATTTCAGCCTTTTGGTAGCGGTTGCTATTGAGCGCGATAGAAAATGCGGAAAACAGCGCCAACATGATCAAACTCACCGTGCTACCGATGATGGTCTTGGGGATGAGAATCATGATCAACGCCGCGCTCAAGTAAATAAAGCACAACTGAAAAATAGCGAAAGCGATGCTTTTTTCCCGCGTGGCGCTGCTCATGCCCTTGACGATGAGCAGGTTCGGCCTGCGCACTAGGATGAGGCGCATCCACAAAAAGAACGCAACAGACACGGCAAAATTCACCGCGTACATCAGCAGATACCGCTGGTAATCTATTGTCCCGGGGGGTTGCGCAAAAAACACGGCGCTGATGAGCCGTGTCACGCCGGTAATCGTCTGAAAAAAAAGATACGTGTATACCGAGATCTCAAACGCATGCAGCGGCCTGAACTTAAGCAAACGGACAAAATAGACCCAGATGGTAAAGGTAATGAGCACGCCCGGCAACGAGGAAAAAAGCGGGGTGAGCTCAACCAGGCCGGTTCGCTCCGCCAGCACAAGCTTGAAAAAATCACCAAAGAACGCCAGGCTGCCAAACAACAGCGAAAAAAGCACCTGCTGGATGCGCGGCAGCTTGACCTCGCTCATGCGCAAATGCAGGCCGACCTTCATGTACATGAGCAGCATATGATACATGAACGCGACGCCAATCACGATATCCAGCATAACATCCCCGAATATCGGTACGTCCAGAGCACCCATACCGCACCTCCATAGGATCCTACACACAAGAGATACATCGCCATCGAGGCGATCGTTTTATGCGTTCAGGTGACTGAGGTAGCCGGAATTGCGTCGGACGTGTGTGGATCACGTGCGGCATATGTAAGAAGGCTCCGATCCTGCTGCGATTGATGCATTCATCGGCTCGCACGCCGACTCATTTTTCATTGTAACACGTTTCCAATTTTTGCACAATTGTTCTGAACGATTATTTGTCAACGCAAGGCGCTTTGACGGCGCGCATGGTTAACGCCCACGGCAAAGCGCACCAAAGACAAGGCTACAAAGGGTTTCCTTTGTTGGCAATGTGTGGGCATTGTGATACAATATAGATACCCGGTCAGCTTCTGTAAAGGAGGTGTCCTTGTGCTTCAGAGCCTAACCAATTCGGTGAAGAAATGGGAAAAAGACAGCAAGAGTCTGGATCATCTGGAAACCTATATTGCCATGTCGATCATCACGGTTTTCGCCGCCATTCCTCACCTGCTCTTCTGGGGCTTCTTCCTATGGTATAAGGTGCCGATACTCGCCTGGGTCAACGCGGCCAGCCTGCTGGTGTACGCCGTTGCCTTTCTCCTGTTGCAGCGCCATGTCCGCTATGTCAGCTCCTTCATCATCACCTTCGAGGTGCTCTGCTATGCCGCGCTGGTCACCTTCCTGCTCGGCGAGGAATCCGGATGTCACTGGTTCGCGTTGGTGGTCATCTTACCGCACTATCTATTCTCCGATGTTTCGCCTCGCCAACGCGTTTTTCTCACACTATTCGTGCTGGCCGCCATCAACGCGATGCTGATCCTGGGCCAACAGATGGCGCCGATCTATGCATTCGAGCAAATGCCGCTGCTGCAAGTCATCCATCTCAACATCGTGGTCCTTTCCATCGTCATTGAGCTGATGATGAGCTCGGTGTCGCGCCTGCTGACCCGCCGCCTGCACGAGCATCGCCTGCGCAGCGCCAAGGAAGAAACGTTCGTAGATCCGCTGACCGGCATGCGCAATCGCCGGTATGTGGACGAATGCTTCCATGTGTGGCTCAACGAGGTGGCGCACGGCCACGCGGCGCTGGTGATGATCGACCTGGACGAGTTCAAGCACATCAACGACGACTATGGCCACCCGCAGGGCGATAAGATCCTAGAGGCCTTTGCGGAAGGCGCACGCACCCAATTCCGTCATTCCGACTTGCTGGTGCGCTGGGGCGGCGACGAGTTTTTGCTCGGTCTGCACACGCCTTCCGCTGAGCAGGCCTACCATCTGGTGGAAAAGCTGCGCCGCTACCTGGATCAGAACCCCGTGCAGCTCACGGCGGATGATCCCGGTCAGGTGATCTCCTTCTCCGCCGGTATCAGCGCGTATGATCCCCAGCTCGGTCTGGCTGGCTCCATCGCGCTGTGCGATCAGCGCCTGTACGAATCCAAGCGCCATGGCCGGAACAACACCACCTGGCAATAAGGCGATTTGACACACAAAAGAGGAGGTTCCGCAATGTCCCAAGCCGCGCCGGTTGTCGTCACCCGGTTGCCTCAGCCCGCCTATCGCACCGACTATGTGGCCTTGCCCAAGGACTATGGCAGCGAACGCTACTTTGCCCGCGCCGATGTGCGGGACATATATACGGCTGTATTTTCCGCACTGGACACGCTCAACGAGCGCAGCGGATTCACACAGGAATTGGCGCGGTATGAACGGCTGCTGATCAAGCCCAACCTGGTGTCGGTCTATCACCGCGCGGGCATGCGCCAAGCCGACTACCCCGCCTCCACCGACCCGCGCGTGCTGGATGCGCTGATCGCCTACCTCAAGCGCTTTCATGCCCACATTGTCATCGTGGAGTCGGCGGGCAAGCCCATGCCCACACCCACATGCTTTCGCACCAGCGGTATCGACCGCCTGGCCAGGCACCACGGCGTGGAACTGATCGCACTGGAGCGGCGGCCAGTGGTGCGCTACATGCTGCCCAAGGCCGAGGTCATGCGCGAGATCTATATCCCCGATACTTTCGTGCCGGTGGTCGAGGGCCGCGACTACTATATTTCCGTGCCCAAGATGAAAACCAACCTGTACACCGGTGTCACGCTCGGTCTGAAAAACGCGATGGGCACCATCCCCTACTTTCTGCGAGAGCGCAACCACAATTACCGCATCGCCTCCAAGCTGGCGGACATCCAATACCTGTTCACGCCGCACTTGGTGCTGGTGGACGGCGTGGTCGCGGGCGATGGCAACACCCCCGCGCCCGTGCTGCCGGTGGACACGCGCGCCATCCTCTGCGGCCACGCGCCACTGGCGGTGGATCGGGTCGCCGCGCGCATGATGGGCGTCGATCCGGACGCGCTGCCGCTCTTTCAGGAGGCCGCCAAGCGCCTGCCGGAAGATCCGCCCGCCGAGATCATCGGCGACGCCACGCCCACGGTCTTTCGCGGCGCAAATCCCTCGCTGATGGACGCAGAATTCCGCGCGCAGTTCCCCGGCGTGCTGGCGCTGGCGGGACACACCGTGGCCGGTGCGCCGCCCATCGCGCAGGCAGGGGATGTGTCGCCGGATACCGCGCGCGCGCTGGAGCTGGCTTGCGGCGGCGGTTGTTTGTCTGCTCTGCGATCGGGGTTTGAATACGTCACGCACACCGCGCCGGAGAAGCGCGATTTCCCGCTGGCGGTGGTGATCGGCTCTGGCGTGCCGGTGGATGGCACGCGGCTTTGGTTCGACCACACCGGCAAGGCCTATGACGAAGCCGCCATTCGCGCGCTGCCGCAGCCAAAGTACGTGATGGGCTCTTGCTCGCAAACGTACGTCGGCGAGGCGCGCTATCGCATCAGCGGCTGCTGCGACCCCGCCGCGCATATGGTGGCGGCGTGCAAGGCGGCCGGGGTGCTCTTCCCGCTGCTCTCCCCGCGCAATCAGCGGGTGCTAGATCTGGCAGGTTCGCTGATTGGCACCTTCTGCCACAAAACCTATTGGATCCTGCGCGGACGCTGGGTGGATTGCCCGCGCTCCGACGCGGACCGCGTCTTTCCTATCGCGTCGCTTTCCCCGACGGACGCGCAGCAGGACTTCCTTCCCTGGCCGCTGCCGCGTATGCGGTTCGGTGAAAAACTGCGCGCCATCGCCGATCATCTGTCGCTGTTCAAGCTATAGTCTGCCGCCGCTATGGCTCCATCCTCAAAGCTCGGATCGCATCCGGGCTTTTTGCATGCCTCGATCCGAGGAAAATATTTGTAAACCTCCGACCATTTTGTTATAATTAAGACATCAGATCGCGAAAGCCCGCTTCGGCAGGCATTTTTTCAACACCCAAAGCGAATGGGTGTCCTTCTTTATATCATCATTTCGTGCGAGATGTGTGCCTCACGACAGCATGTGTGCGAATGTGCGGGAAAGATGCGGAACGGCCGGTGTCGCAAAGCCCGCACTGTGCCGCGTCAACCCCCAGGGAAGGAGAGCAAAGATTGCGTGCTCACGAAAAAAATGACATCCTGGCCCCGCGAAAAGTGCGCGTCTTTATTTCTTCCACCTTTCAGGATATGCAGGAAGAGCGCGACGCGCTCCATCGTGTGGTGTTCCCCTATTTGCGCGACGCGTGCGGTCAGCTGCAAATCGAATTCGTCGGCGTGGATCTGCGCTGGGGCATAACGGAGGAGGACGCCCAGCAGGGCAAAACCATTGACATCTGCCTGGCGGAAACCGAGGCCTGCTATCCGTTCTTCCTCGGCATCCTGGGCGAGCGGTACGGCTGGGTGCCGCCCAGGAATGTGCGCGGTCGGCACGAGGCGCTGTTCCGCGATGATATTTCCGTCACGGAGGCGGAGATTGCGGTCGGCGCGCTGCGCCATGGTCCACGGCAGGCGAAGGCGCTGTTTTGCCTGCGCGACAAAAGCCTCTCAAAGCAACTACAGCCTGGCCGCCAACAGAAAGCCCCGAAAAAACTGACCGACCTGAAAGCGCGCATCTTGGCGAGCGGGTTTCGCACGCTGGACGGGTATCGCTCTATCGAGGCGTTCTGCGATTTCGTAAAAACCGAACTGGAAGCGATGATTGCATCGGCGTTTCCTCCGCCCGAGGACACCGACGCCTTCTCGCATGAGCAGCGCACGCAAGCGTTCTATGCGCGGTCTTTGAGCGCGGACTTCATCGGCAGGCGCGGCATACACGCCAGCCTGGACGCATACGCCGCGCAAGGCGGCGCGCCGCTATTGCTCACCGGCAAATCCGGCACCGGCAAATCTGCGCTGTTGGCGCACTGGGTGTTGTCCTACCAGGCGAATCACCCGCAGGATTTCGTGTTCATGCATTTTTGCAAAGCGAGCGCGCAAGCCGCCGATTGGTCTTTGCTGGTGCGCCGTCTGCTGCATGCGCTCATGCGGCACAGTCAGATGGACTGGGAGATCCCCGACGAGCCGGGCGCGCTGCTCTATGCGCTGCCCAAGTTCCTGTCGGTGGCACAGACTGGCAACATCCTGATCGCCATCGACGAGGCGGAAATCCTGGACGCCGAGGACGGGGTGGGGCTGACCTGGCTGCCGGCAGAACTGCCCGGCAACGTGCGCCTGATTGTCACCGCGAAGGATCAGGCGATGCGCCTGCTCCGGTCGCGCGGCTATCGCGAGGTGCAGGTTCCGGTGCTGTCGCGCGATGAGCAGCTCACCTTCATCGACACCTACCTGCCCAACTTGGGCAAGCGGTTCAGCGCCGTGCAGAAGCAAATCGCCGCTTCCTATTCCATCACCAAAACACCGATCTATCTGAAAACACTCTTGCAGGAACTGAGCATCATCGGCAAATACGATCTGCTGACCGAGCAGCTGGTGGCATACCTGGCGGCGCCTAGCACGGCGGCGCTGTTCGTCAAGGTGCTGGAGCGATTCGAGCGCGACTACAACACCCCCGCCTGTCCGACGCTGGTGCGAGATGTGTTCTCACTGCTCTACGGTTCGCAGCAGGGGATGCGCGAGAGCAGGCTCTTGGCCATCACGCGCATTCCGCAGCTGGTTTGGATTCCGCTCTATCACGCGATGCAGCCCTATCTGCTCAACCAGGACGGTGTGCTCAAGCTCGCCCAGCACAACCTGCGCGTCGCAGTACAGACCAGGTACAGCCTGCACGCCCCGACGATCCGTGCCCTGCGCGCGACCATAGCCGCCGCGCTATGCGACGAGCCGGAAACATCCGCCAACACCCTGGAACTCGCGTGGATCTACTACACATCGAAATCGGCGGCCCGCCTTCGCCACTTGCTGTGCGACCCGCGGCGAATCACCGCCTTTGCCACCGATCTCAATACGCTGAAGCGGTATTGGGCCTTCGTCGAAAGTCGAACCCGCGCGCACAGCGATGCCTGCTACGCGGCCATCGGCGACGGCGCGGACTTCCCCCAGCTCTATGTGATCGTGAAATTTCTGCTGGAAACCGGCAAATACAAGACGGCTCGTGCGCTGCTGAACGCCTTCCTGCAACGCCCGGCAGAGCAGGACAACACCGCCGCACTGGAAATCCTGTACGGACTCAGCGGCAAGATCGAGCACAAACTCGGCTTCTATCAGGCGGCAAAGGCGGCCTACCTGTCGCAGTTGGCACTATGCGAGCAGAGCGACCACCGCCTGGAGCTGGCGCGCACCTATGGTAACCTCGGCAACCTGGAGGCGGAAAGCGGGTTCTATGGCAAAGCGCTGGACATGTATGGCGAGGCCATCGAGATCTTTGAGGCCATCGGTCATGTGGACGGCGTGCAAAACGCGCTGGGGAACTGCGCCAGCATCTACACACAGAATGCGCGCTATGAAGAGGCGCTGGCACTGAGCCGCAAGCGCGAGCGGCTCTGCCGGGAAAGCCGGAACGACGCGGGGCTCATCGCCGCGCTGGGCAATCTGTCCGGCCTATACCTGGCCTTGGGAAACCATGCCGCTGCGCAGGCCTGCCTGGGCGAACAGGAAAAGCTCTGCAAGAAGATCGGGGACAGGGAGCAGTACCAGGAAATCAGTGGCAGACGCGCGATCCTCTTTGCGGAGCAGGACGACTACGACGACGCGGAACGCTTTTTTGCGCAAAAACTTGCGCTCAGCGAAAGCATGGACTATTACGATGGCACTCAGCTCGCGCTGTACAATCTGGCGCAGCTCTATCTGCTCTCGCGTGATTCACAAAAGGCGATCGGCATGGCGCAGGCGCGCAAGGCGCTGTGTTACGATCACTTCGTCGGGCACGACTATGCGGACGCGAGCCTGCACCTGGCGCAGATCTATCTGCACAGCGGCCATACGGCGGAAGCAATCGCCGAGTTGAACAAGCTGGAGATATTCGCGCGCATGCACGACTATCATGGGATCAGGAGAACTGCGGAAAATCTACTGCTGCAAGCAAGGAAGGTGGACAAAAATGGCTGACTACAATTCGGCAAAAATGATCGCATTGGGACTGGAGGACGATTTCCCGGCGCCTCCGGCAGACGACCCGTGGTCCGTTCCAGCCAAGTCGGGCGGCGGCTTTCGGATGGGCAACCTTCTGTCCGACTTCGAGCATGCAGCAGGCAGCGATTTGCCGGAGCAGGAGAAATTCAATGTGCTCAAAAAAGGGCTATCTTTCTTTACCGAATACCCCATCGACCAGCGCGATGCGGAGGATCGGGCCAACGCACTGCTGCAATTGCTCTCGTCGCGGCAGCCCGATCAGCTGCGCGAGCTGCTGTCCGCCTGCCCCGCTGCGGAGTGGCTGAGCAAGGTTTTTCTGGAGGACGACAGCGTAGCTGCATTGATCGACGCCGCCCGCGCGGCAGACAGCGAGACCAAGGCGGTCCTGCTGTCCGCGATCGCCCGCGAAGAAAGCCGCATGATCCGCTTCAAGCAGCTCATGCGGGACATCAAGGAGGCCTGCTCATGACCAGCATGATCAAGAAAATCGTTGCTCTGCTGTGCATTCTTTTCTATCTCGCCGCCTTTTCCGTGGCGGCCCTCGCCGCCGAGCCGGACAGCGAGAACGTCGCGCTGGTGCGTTCGGTGCTGATGGCGATCTCGGGCAAGGGGGATCTGTCGGCTTTGGCGCGAATCGCGGACTCGCGAGAGCACATGGATTCGTTGGCCGATTCGGCGACGCTCGGATTTTTCATGTATGTGAAAAACCTTGCATTAAGCGAACCTGTTCCAGATTTTGTCTTTTTCTCCTGCGATGTGCCCAGTCCCGCGCACGTCGCGCTGGACATGGCGGGGTTCATCGATGCGTCCGAGGAAAACGCGCACTTCCAAAGCGTCCGGATGGAAGGTTTGCTGCCGATCATTCACCTGGGCGGTGACAGCGCATCGTCTATCGACATCAGCGCCGGGCAGAACCCGATCTCCATCTTTTTTAACCTGCTTTTATACCCCGGCGATCTTTCCTTCCTGCCGGCCAAGCTGCAGTACACCTCCGAAGGGCAAATCGAAACCGCCGTGAAAAAGCTGAACGGCATTGCGCTGGCCGAATACGAACAGGCGGCACCCGGAAGCGTGGACGCCAGCACCAACGAGAAAGAGCTGGGCGCTGCGGAAACGCTGGGCAAAACAAGCTGGTTTGCGGCCAAGCTCATGGGCAGCAACAAGTCGGTCTTTGGGTCGTTCGACTGGAAGGCCCTCTTTGGCAGCATCGGATTCAAAATCACGCTGGCGTTCTTCGTGGGGCTAATCGTGTTGTCCGTGGCCGC
The DNA here is from genome assembly GCA_031554855.1 of Eubacteriales bacterium. Lineage (GTDB taxonomy): Bacteria > Bacillota > Clostridia > Christensenellales > Aristaeellaceae > JAVBUY01. Next base: position 7,960 of record JAVBUY010000130.1, on the reverse strand, counting down.
TTGGGCACTGTGGCAAGTGGCGTCCAGGCTCAAAGATTCCCATGCCAAAAAGCAAGAGGAGCAAACGCGGGTTCTGAACGTGGGCGAATTGATCCGTCTCTACAGGCACCTGCAAGAAGCCAAAATAGACCAACCGTTATGGCGCCTCTACGGCACGATTCATGCGGCCGACTACACGCATGCCGGATACACCGAGCGTACCCGAGCGGGCTGGGCGCTGGCCGCGCTGGGCAAGTTGATCTCGCAAAACGCCACCCCCGCCAGCTTCCACCGCGCCATACGGCAATACGAGAAGATCGTCAAGAAGTACAATGGCATGGTGACCAGGCGCGAAAAAGCTGTCACGCAAAGGAAAAACATACAGGATGCCTTCAGCCGCCTAGATCAGACGTATCCGGACGACCTCAAGGCCAGAGCCAAGCAGGGAAATCGCTACAAAAACCAGCTCAATCGACTGGGCAAGCAAGTCGATTCGCTCACCACCAAGCTGAACCAAGGCATTCTCTATCAGGCGCTGAAAGCCAAGGTCGCGCCGTTCGGGTATTTGCTCTATGTGCTCAACGACAGCCAATTCCACTATGACAACTTTATGAAGCAGGGCGTCATCATGGGCCTGCTCGATTTCTTGCTCGCGCACAAGGATCATCCGCGCATCCAGCAGCCCTTCGCCCAGCTCATCGCCGTGCGCGCCGAGCTGATTGGCAAATCCACGCACATGAGTTTCTTTGAGGTGCGGGTGGATACCTATGGCAAGAAACAGCAAATGGAGATTGACGAATTGACCCAGCAGCTCGCCGATCAGCTGGGCGTTTCGCCTTCTGACAGCAGCATACAGGCGCTGCTGGAGCAGGGCGTAGACCCGCTCTATCACGAGGAACCGTCATCTGGCAATACCATTACCTACAACTTTAAAGGAGAGATGGTGCGGTTTGCACCGTCTCGCACCAAAGAATCGCTCATCGGTGAGATCAACAACATCCGTGAGGCAATGTCCTTGAACGCGAAAAACAGCATGGACGACTACGCGTATGTGCTGGGCGAGGTGCTGCGCTGCGCCAATCCTTCGCTGACGTATTGCGACACGAGCGCGCTGCTCGAGACCGCCATCAGTGAAATCCCCGGCCTGGCGGATCTGCTGTGGATCTATCCGCTGCGCCTCATCGACCCGGGCCAGCAGGATGAGCACGGCTTCTTCGAATTCGAGCCCTATAAGCACGCCATGTGGGTGCAATACGAGCCGCCGCTCGGCCAGGGCAGGGTCATTCGCCGCTTCCATGAGGTGCTGGATATGACCATCCCCAACAGCACCGGCCTGAATGTCCGCCTATTTACCGACGCGTTCGCCCCGATCCCCACCATGTTCCACGAGCATTGCCACTACAAGGGCGACCACAACGAAGCCAGCGTCTTTTTGCGGACGCAGGTGTTCTCCGCCGCGCTGTATCGGAAGTATCAGGCCGCCAACCCGCTGCATGATTTCACTTTCATCCATCTGCAAGGCCTGCTCGGCGAGCATCCCGATGCGCAGCATGTGGAAAAGCTAAACGAACTGATCGAACGGCTCTATGGCAAGCAGTTGCCCGAGGAGCAGGCGTCGGCTTTGGCCACACAGCGGCTCGAGGAAATCAATCAGCGCATCGCACTGTCCAACGCGCATCAATCCTGGCATCCGGAGGTCAGGATGCCGCTGCTAAACGACCAGCCCGACGGCGATTCGGCCAACGCGCGCCTAATCGAAAGCATCTTGATGCGCTATATGGTCGAGCCGCGACGCATCACCGCGGCAGCGTTTGCCGCGATCGTGGCGTAAGGGCCTGCGCCCAACAAAAAAGCTCGGATATCTCCGAGCTTACAGGCCGTCGAAAAAGGCCCATCTGCGGGCTCAGCCCAGCGACCGCCTCGTCGGCATACGTTGGTACGCCTCTGTCGGACGGTCTTGGGCTTTGTTCACATCTGGACCTTTTGGGACAGCCTGTGGGTTTTTGACAAGCTGAAAGCTCGGATATCTCCGAGCTTTTTCTCTATTCTTTGCTTCTCTGCGCGGGCAAAAACATGCCCACCACGCCAAGCACGACGCCAAAGACAATCAGCGCGAACCGGCCGATGCCGTCCACCTCGCCCATGATGCAATACACCAATGCGATCAATCCCAGCGCCACACAGGCGCGACCAGGCCAAAATCCTGTCATATGTCCTCCTCGCTGTGTCTTTTGCGCAAGTCGTATCCCGCAGTATCTCCCGCAAAGCGCCACGCTATGCCCGCCGCGCGCCGTTGACCGCCTCGACGAAGCATGCTACAATCACAAATAGAACGATAGTCAGGCACAAAACGATGCCCCGAGGAGGAATTCCATTGCGCGTGCTCTTCTTGACCAACCTTCCGTCGCCCTACCGCGTGGATTTTTTCAATGCGCTGGGCAAATCGTGCGAGCTGACCGTGGCATTCGAGCTGCACGCCGCGTCGGACCGGGAGCAGGCGTGGCACGCGTCCGAATACCCGCATTTTCTGGCGATCTTCATGAAGGGGCGCAAGACCGCGACCGACCAGGCACTGTGCCCGGAGGTCGTCAGCCTGGTCAAGCGCAAGTGGGACGCGATCATCGTCGGCGGCTATAGCACACCCACCGGCATGCTGGCGATCGAGACCATGCGGCTTTTGCGCATTCCGTTCATCATGAATACCGACGGCGGCGCGCCGGTGGCAGGCGAGGCGGGCTTCAAGCGCTGGATGAAAACGCACTTTATTTCCGCCGCCGCCTACTGGCTGAGTAGCGGCGCATTGTCCACTGAGTATCTGTGCCACTATGGCGCGCAGCGCGAGCGCGTCTTTGTGTATCCATTCACCTCGCTGCATGAAACCGATCTGCTGCCCGCGCCTGCATCCGCCCAGCGCAAGCGGACGCTGCGGCAGTCGCTGGGGCTTCAGGGTGACACCATCGTGCTCAGCGTCGGGCGCGTGATTCACAGCAAGGCATTCGATGTGCTGCTGGACGCGGCCAAGGGGCTGCCCGAAGGCACGCACATCTACATCATCGGTGGCGAGGCCACCGAGGACCTGCGACAGCAACGCGCCGTCAATGGCCTGGAAAGCCAGGTGCACTTCCTGCCCTTCATGAGCAAGCAGGCGCTGTGGCCTTACTACGAGGCAGCGGATCTCTTTGTGCTGCCCACGCGCAAGGACGTATGGGGGCTGGTGATCAACGAGGCGATGGCCAACGGCCTGCCGGTGGTCACCACCGACCAATGCGTCGCGGGCACGGAACTGATTGTGCCCGGAGAAAACGGCTTCATCGTGCCCATCGACGATCCTGCCGCGCTGCGTCAGGCGATGGACGACGTGCTGGCGCGCGTAACGCAAGGCCAAGGCATGGGCGCGCGTTCGCTGGACATCATCCGAGGCTACACGATCGAGCGGATGGCCGACGCACATATCGACGCGCTGCGCCGCGCCACAGAGAGCCGCTAACCAGCCGCATACAAAAAAGCGCATGACCATCATCGGCCATGCGCCTTTGCTTGCTTCGCTTTTATTCGGCGGTCGCGCCGCGATACAGCGTATACGTGCTGACCAAGCCCTCCTGGAAGTACACGGCCAGGATATACTGCGGCTCGTACACAAAGCCCTGTGGGGCGAAGTCTTCTCCCTGCTGCGCGTAGTAGGCCGGATCGACATAATTCAGCTCAAGCTGCTGATCGTAGCCCATCTCCTGGCGCATGGTGTCGCCCAGGCTATACAGCACGCCATAGGGCGGATAGTGCGCGATCCACTCGTCGTTTTCAACCTCCACCGGCTGGCTGTAGAGCACGATCTCGCCTTCCTCGTTGGGCGTCATGCTGGCCGGCGCGGGGAACATCGCCAGCACATCCTGCTGCGCCATGCCCACCGCGATGCCGCGCGGGCCAGTAATGCCCGCCTCAGTCACCGACACATGGAAAACCGACAGCGACGGATCGTCCAGCGCGAGCGTGGATAGATCGGTCTGCGCGTCATAGTGCGCGCCGTCATGGCTGACCATTTCCACGTCTACGCCCGGATACGCCCACAGCACAAAGCCGTTCGCCGTGGCTTCCTCGTATCCCTCGAACAACCGCTGCTGCGGCTGACCCAGCGCCGCCAACACTTCGGGGGCTGTGCACGTCAGCACATCCTTGCCGCCCAGCAGCATCACATCGGTCGCATCAAAGATGCGCGCCTCCGCCGCCGCGCCCAAGCCGCCGAACACCATCATCGCCGCCAATAGCAACATCGCCACTCGCCTCATTGCGTCCGCCTGCCTTTCTGTATGCAACCATGCATGTAACGTATTTGCGCATCCGTTTGCTTCCTTTTGCTATTTCCATCATACTCCATTTTGGCGCGCCTGTACAGGCTTTATCGTTGCGTTGCCTGCGCGCATGGGCTATAATAGCAAGAGCCTGTGAACCCATATACAAAGGAGTTCCCTATGCAAAACAATCGTTTGCGCGCGTTTCTAGAGGATGACCGTCGTTTTGTGCGGCGTCTGCTGTTTGCGTTGCCCGCCATGGTGGGCTGCGTGTTCACGTTTGTGCTGTTCGGTATGCTCGACCTATACCTGCGCAATGCCGACTACCTGCCCTTTCTGATGCGTGACCTGATCGGCCCGGCGCTGCTCACGGCGCTGGCCTGCCTTTTGGCGGCGGCGGTGGCGATGATCCTTCTGCGCGGTAAGCCGTATGACCTCGCGCTGTCGCTGATGCTCGGGCTGCTGGTCGCCGGGTATGTGCAGGGCAACTTTTTGAATCTAAACCTCGGCCAGCTCAATGGCGACACCATCTATTGGAACACCATGCCGCGCCACGCGGTCATCAACCTGGTGATCTGGATGGGCATGGTCGCGCTGCCCTTCATCGTGTATTATTTCAGCCGACGCGCCTGGCGCGCTGCGTGCGTGTTTGTGCCGCTGCTGCTGACCATGATGCAGCTGATCGGGCTTATATCCACCTTCGCCGCCATGCCGCCGCGCCCCGACTATGGTCGTTACCTGTCGGTAAACGGCCTGTATGAAGTGTCGTCCCGCAAGAACATCCTGGTCTTTGTGGTCGATCGGCTGGATACCGATTTTATCGCCGAGGTCAAGGAGCAGCAAAACCCGGCCTTCTTTGACCGGCTGGACGGCTTCACCTATTACCCCAACACCACGTCGCTCTATGCGCGCTCGTACCCGGCCATCCCCTATCTGCTGACCGGCAAAGTCGGGCTCTACGACCTGTCGGGGCCGGACTATCTGTCTGCCGCATGGCGCGAAAGCACGCTGCTGCCCGATCTGCGCGCCGAGGGCTTCACCACCAAGCTCTACATGAGCGAAGGATACGCCTTCTCGGACATCACGCAGATCGACGGACTGGCCGACAACATCGTCACCGGCGAAGTGCACCCGAAGGTCAAGCCGATCCTCAAGTGCATGCTGCGCCTGTCCGCCTATCGCTACAGCCCGCACGCGCTCAAGCCCAGCTTTTGGATGTCCACCGGCGACTTTGACGGCATGGCGGTGGCGCAAGGCGGCGCGGCGCCCTATCAGCTGAATGACTACGCGGTGTATCTGGGTTTGCGAGAGGCTGGGCTGACCGCGCAGGACACGCACAACAACTTCCTGTTCATCCACCTAAACGGCAGCCACTACCCCTACAACATCAATGAGCGCGTCGAGCCGGTGCTCGAAGGGCAAACCTCGGTCGCGCGGCAGACCATGGGCTGCTTCGAGATTCTGTATGCCTACATGGATCAAATGAAAACGCTGGGCGTCTATAAAGACGCGACCATCCTCATCACCGGCGATCATGGCAAATCGGAGAATCATTGGTCGCTGTCCACCGCCAAGACTACCGCGATGTTCGTCAAGCCCGCCGGCAGCGAGGGTGCGCCGTTGGCGGTGTCCGACGCGCCGATCTCTCACACCAACTTTGCACCGACCATCCGCGAAGCCGCAGGGTTGCCGCCGATGGGCACGCCCATCCCCGCCGTGCCGATAGACGCGCAGGTCTTGCGCGACTTCTACTACCGCGTGGATCAGTCCGATCCCCCGCGCAAGTACCTGGAGCACTTCACCATCGACGGCGACGCGCGCAACTTTGACAATTGGCATAAGCAGGAAGAAACGCCGGTCGAATTCCCGTTTGGATAAGCGAAAGCCCCCGCTGTTTTGCGGGGGCTTGTGCTATTCTCCATAGCGCATGTCGATCTCTTGCGTCTTGTGCCAGTGGTCGAAAATCCGCGCGCTGCCCTCTACTGTAAACTGCTCGATGTACGAGCGGCGCTCCTCCAGCAAATTCACCTGATAGTAGTACGTTCGCTCGCGCGCAGCCTGCTCGTCGATGCTGCGGTATGGTGTGCCAAAACCAGTCGCATCGATGCCCACTGCATCCAGCACCGACGCCCGGAAATCGGCGTGAGACGTCGGCGCGCCGGACTGTGCCATCGGCATGCCCGTGCTGCCCTTTGGCTTGAACAGCACCGCCGTGCGCACCGGACTGTCCAGGTTGTAGTGATCCATGGACTTGCCATGATCGCCTAAGATCGCGATGGTGGCGCCATCGTACAGCCCCAATGCCCTCAGCCGATCCAGATAGTCAAACACGATCCGAAAACAGCCCATCAGGTTCTGTCGCTGCGAGGTGGGGTGCTGCGCGTCCGCGCGCTGGATGTTCTCGTCAATCTCCTGATCGTGGCTGCCCTGCAAATGATAGTAGGCAAAGTTATGGGTCTGGCTCTGCGTGGTCAGTCCATTTTTTTGCAGCCCCTGGTAGAATGCGTAGTTGCTCTCGTCGTACGCGTCCGCCTCGTTGGGCACGACCAGCAGACGGTTGAACGCCGGTGTCTGCCGCCAGAAAAAGCGCTTGAGCACATGCGGGCTAAACCGGTACGCCGACATCAGCGCAAAGCTCTGGATTGCCGGGCGCTGCTTCACATATGCGTCGCCTTGATTCACGCGCAGATTATCGGCCAATCCCGCCAGATCGCCCGCGTCCCAATACGCGTACCGTTCGGGCATGTAAAGCTTGACGGTGTAGCCATGCTCGCGCAGCGTCGGGACGAACAGGCCCTCCCGCCAGGCCTCGCGCAAGTATTGATCCCTTGGCCTGTCAAACACATAGTCCTGCCCGGTCAGCATCGCGCTCACAGACGGGAACGTGCGGCTGTAGACCGACGTGTTGTCGCTGTAGTACGTAAAGCCATCCAGCGGCGTGAAGAAGTCCGGCACGTTGTCCAGCACGTCCTCCAGATACGCCGCATCCAGCCGGTCGATCAGGAACACCAGCACGTTGTCGCGCGTGGACACCTCGTAGGCGTCGGCCATCGACAGGTACTGTCCCTCGATCTGATCGTGCAGCGCACCGGAGGTAACCAGCGGCACAGCCAGCCCCATGAACTGCATGCCAACGAGCAGCCACGAGAGAAATTGCACGCCCGCGCGCCATATCTTCACGCTTAAGCGGCGCACCACGAACGGGATCGCGACGATCGTCCCCCAGATCAGCGCGTTGAGCATGCCGTGCACGGTGTATCGCGACCACGGAATGTCCACGCCGGTCATCAGGCCTAGGTTGAGATTCAGAAAATTGCCCTGGATATATCCGGCCAGCAGCAGGCCGAACACCAGCGACACTGCGGCATCAAACAGCCTGCCTTTTAGCAGCAGCAGCCCGCCCGCAACGCACACCCATACGGCCAGCGCGATGAGCAGCACCCCGCCGAGGATCGCCGTCACCGGGAATGGAATGACCCCGCGATTATTGAGAAAGACATCGACCATGCCAAACACGATGAACGTAAAAGGCACGGCCAGCCCCACCGCAAGCGCGACGGGCAGCCGTATTTTCCATGTCTGTGGTGCCTTTTCGTTTGGGGTCATAGGGTCACGCCTCTCCTAGCGAGCTATCCATGAGGGTATGGCGCTTCAATATCGCGCTGCTTGTGCCAGCTGTCAAAGTCGCGGGCATC
>JAVBUY010000169.1:0-4254 GCA_031554855.1 Eubacteriales bacterium | reverse complement strand
TTGCGATACATTGTGCGCCAGTTCTCCAAGCAGGTTTCCATCAGCGGCGCCAGCGCCTGCTTCTCGGGCTGATATTCGTTCTCGTCCATCAGCGCCAGGCCGCGCAGCGCCTTGATGCGGTTGGTCAGCTTGATGACGCTGGACTTGGCCATCTCCAGATACCCCTCGCGCTCCTCTTCGGTGGCGGGCATGCCGTCGATCACCAGATCCAGGCTGCCGCGGATGATGGTCAGCGGCGATTGCAAATCGTGCGCGATATGCGAGAAGAACTCGCCGCGCGACGCGTCGATGCGCGAGAGCTGCTGGTTGGCAAAGCGCAGTTCCTCTGTGCGCTGCTCGACGCGCGCCTCGAGCTGACGCTCCAACAGCTCGCTATTGTGCCGATCCTCGGCCTGCTGGCGCGCGGCCAACCACAGGTGCACGCCGGACATTGCGCCTGCGAAGACCAGCACCGGGACCAGCACCAGCGTTTGGTTGCGAGGCAGCACTAGATCGGCGCTGAGACCCACCAGCTGCAACAGCAGCGCGATGTTCTCCAGCCGCTCGGTGCTGCCGCCACTCTTGCCGCTCTGGATGATGCCGAACACCGCGAACGCGGCGGTCAGCACGATGCCCACGCCCTGCATCGGCTTGGCCAGCCAGAACAGCGGCGCGTCCTTGAACATGATATAGCCGCCGATCCACAGCAGCGCCAGCAAGCTGTCGGCGACCAGCAGACCCAGCAGCAGCGGCCCTTCGTTCTGCCCCTCGAGCCTGAGGCTCGCCGCGCAACACAACGCCGCCGACAATAGCAGCATCGCGGTTTGATGCAGTATCTCGGATTCCATCATTTGTGGCATGAATAGATCGACCTGCGAGAGCACCAGCAGCATGTATGCCAGCCACAGTGCCAGCACGTGCAGTTTTTTGCCCTGCCACATGTAGTTCATCAGGATGACCAGCGCGCTGGTCAACACCAGCGTTAAGAATACCGTGATGGTGATCACGCGGCGGCTGGTCAGCGCGGAGATCTCGCGCTCGGTGCCCAGGATAAGCAACGGCGCGGGCACGCTGGATGGCTCTAACACCGCCAGCTCCACCACCATCGTACCCACCTGCGGCGGCAACGCGATCAGTGTGCCTTGCAGCATCTCGGGCTTGTTGACCACAGTGGACAGCCGTCCATTGATCGACAGGAACTGGATCGGGTTATTCGAGCGCACCACCAGCGTACGGCTGCGCGCGTCGGGCATGTCCAGGCGCAGCGTCGCGGTGCGCATCTCGTGCGAGGGCTTCTCCAGCGCCTCGTGGCTGTTCCACTCGGTGGTGATGGCCAGCGGCTTGTCGGTCTCCCTGGACAGGTCGAGCGGTGCTTCCCCGGCGGTGATCCAGTTCGCAAGGCTGCGATCCAGCTGCACCACGCCCAGTAGCACCGCGGGAAGTATCACGATTAGCAAAAGCGCCCCGAAAGAGCGGCGCTTGCGAGGTTTGCTCATTTAATGCCGTCCTCCTGCATGCCGGGCGGCACAAAGCAATAGCCCTTGCCCCACGCGGTGCGGATGAACTGATGGTTGGGCACAGCCTGTTCCAGGCGCTTGCGCAAATTGAAGATATGCACGTGCACGGTGCGCAGGTCGCCCAGGCTGCTCATCTCCCACACCTGCTCGTAGAGCTGCTCGGCGCTGATGCACTCGCCGGGATGCTGCGCCAGCACGGTCAGCATGCCGAACGCCTTCTTGGAGATATTGAGCACCTCTTCGCCGACGTAGACCTTCTCGAAGGTCAGGTCGATCTTCAGCGGCGGATATTCGATGATGTTGACCGGCACGGACGGCGTATTGGGCACCGCATGGCGGCGGATGCACACCAGGATGCGCGCCTCGAGCTCCTTAACCGAGTACGGCTTGGTCATGTAATCGTCGCCGCCGGTTAAGAGGCCCGCGATCTTGTCGTCCTCGGTGTCCATGCAGCTGAGGAAGATGATCGGCGCCTCGGTGACCTCGCGCAGCTGCGGGCACAGCTCCAGGCCGGTGCCGTCGGGCAGGTTCACGTCCAGCACGATGCAGTCTGGCTCGAACGCCTTGGTCTGCGCAAGACCCTCCGCACAGGTGTAAGCGCAGGCCACATCAAACCCTCTGCTACGCAGGAAAAAGGAGTTGATGCTCTGGATGTCCTGATCATCTTCGATGAGCAGCACTTTGGTCATATGTGTCCCTCGCTTTCACGTTGATGGATGGATGAATGCGTATTTTTCTATGTGTAGCATACCATATGCCGCCTGGAAAGAAAAGCAATATTATGCTTTATTACTTCCACGTTACGCCAAATCCGGTGATATACCACTCGGCTTTTTGCAGCTTGTACTGCACGCCGTCGCGGGACTGCTCGGCCTTGGGCACGGCGCGGTAGTTCTGGTATTTCTGCTTGGGCTTGACCGTATAGCGCGTGCAGTAGCGCTTGACGGTGTCGGAGACATTGCCCTCGATGGTGGTCAGCTCGTACACGCCGGGCGACAGCTCGGTGACGGTCTCGACCAGCCCAACGTGCGTGGAGCTAGTGCCACCGATCACGCCATAGATCACCTGGTAGCCCGGACGCGGGATATCGGTGAAGCGGTTCAGGTTGCGGTAGGTATTCTGCGTGCGCACGACATGCGCCTCGTTGCTGGCAAAGACGATGTCGTCGCCCAGCGGCTGCGCGCCCTCCGCCAGATACGCCTCGGACATGGCTTCCTTCATCAGCGGCACACCGGCCTGATCGGCGCACCACGCCACAAAGCACGCGCACCAGCCGATTTTGCGCTCGTCGTGGAAGTACCAGCGCGAGTAATCATTGTTGGGCTTGATGGGTCTGGTACCGTGCCGCTCCAACTGCTCCTGCGCCACCTCAATCATCCGTCGGATCTGCGGCGGCATCTCGCCGGGTTGGCGCTCGGCAGCCTCGGGCAATGGCGTCACACGCGGCACCTCGGTGGGCGTCGGTGTGGCGGTGGGCGTCGGTTTGGGCGTTTTGGTCGGCTTAGCGGCGCATGTGGGCGCGGCCATGGCGCATAGCAGCGCGCAGGCTGCCAGCGCCGCGATCCATCGTTTCGGTTGCATGGTGCTTTCCTCTCGTTTCCCTGCGATATGTTTCCTATTAAAGTTGCACATGCGCGCGGCAAAATCCTGCCTGTGCTGTGGGGCTATTTCGCTTGGGCGAGTGCGGTGTCTAGCTCTGCTTGCAGCGCGGCCAGCGCGCCCTCGGGCATGGGTGGCGTATCACCCAGCGGGTAGGGCCGCCCCAGTGCCTCCCACTTTGCGCGGCCCAGCGTATGGTATGGCAATAGCTGCGCGCGCCGAATGTTCGCGCCGTGCACCAGTGCTGCCAGTGCGCGCACCTCCTCGGCAGTGTCGTTCAGCCCGGGCACGATCACTTGGCGGATCCACAGCGGCGTGGCGCGCGCCTTGGCAGCATCCAGGAATGCCCGCGTCGGCGACATGTCGCGTCCGGTCAGCACGCGGAAGTCGCCCTCGTCGGCACGCTTGATATCCAGCAGCACCAGGTCCGCTGCCTCGAGCAGCGCGCCCACCTGGCGGTCCATGCGGCCACCGGCGGTATCCAGGCACACGTGCAGTCCCTTCGCGTGCGCTTGCTCGGCCACTTCCAGGCAAAACTCGGTTTGCAGCAGCGGTTCGCCGCCGGACAGCGTCATGCCGCCGGTGTCGCCGAAGTAGGGACGATAGCGCGTGGCCATGCCCACCAGCGCCTCGGCCGTCATGGCCTGGCCACCAGCGCGCGACCACGTGTCCGGATTGTGGCAGTACGCGCAGCGCATGCGGCAGCCCTGCAAAAACGCGACAAAACGCAGCCCCGGGCCGTCGGACGCGCCCAGGGTTTGAACCGAGTGGATGAAGCCGGTGTGAGACATGGGGGCCTCCTGGGGCTGTTAGGAGGTGTAGGGGAGAATCTTTCCTTTGGGGAAGGGAGACGCTGTTCTCTTTGGATGACGTCCAAAGAGAACCAGAAAGACGTTTGCGCCCGGGTTCGTCGCCAGGTCGCCATGGACATATGCTCGGCTACGGCGGGTGCTGCACATGTTCACCGCGCCCTTTTATTCAGATAATCTGTAGGGCGCGGTTCACGTTCCGCACTCAATCCGCCGTGCGCCTTCACAAGAACATGCCCCATGGCTCCCGTGCCTCCAACGGGCGCAGGGCTACGAACAAGCTAATGCTACGAGACAAACCACCCAGGGTTTGCAGGTCTCCGCGCACATGCCAGGCGGGCGAGTCCTGG
>JAVBUY010000016.1:0-8949 GCA_031554855.1 Eubacteriales bacterium | reverse complement strand
GACACCGCGCCCTTCTTCATGCACCAGCTGTCCGGGCAGTTGGCCTCGGTCATGCGCACCTTGCCGTCGGCGATGGTGAACACATTGACCGCATCCCCCGACTGCGGCACCGGGTAGGCGCCGGGCTGATCCAGCGGCACGGACATCACCTGCACCCCCTCGATCAGCGCGATGACACGCGCGGCGGGCAGCGGCGGCGGCGCAGCAAGCCGCATCACGCCGTAGCCGATTGCCGCGAGCAGCAGCACAACCGCTACCAGGATCACGTCGTTTCGTCTGAACATGCCGACCCCGTTACTTCGCGTCGCCGGTGCGCGCGTATTTGATCACGTTGTTGTTGTCGTTGCGCTGGATGGACAGCTGCTTGCTGTCCAGCGACACGATAGAATGCGTGCGCGTCAGCGGCTTGGGCGTATCGCCGATCATCAGCGCATAACCGTCCACGTTGAAGTACAGCTCCTTGCCATCGATGGCACAGGTGCCGTCGGAGCGGAACTCGGCCTTGAGCCCATCGCCGCTGGTCCAGCTGCCCAGGATCTTGAACACATACTGGTCGAGCAGCCGCTCGGCGTCCTTGTTGCTGCTCACTTTCTTGAGGTAGGGATACGCGGCCAGCGGATTGCCTGCGCCGATCAGCTGCCGTGCATACGACAGGTGCGCCTGGCGGTAGATGTCGGCCAGCGTCGCATACTGCTTGGGCAGGCCGGTCAGCGTCACGCCCTCCTGCTCCAGCAGCGAAATCACCTTTTCATATTCCTCGGCATCCATCGCCTTGTACACATCGCTCTGGATCTTTGCCAGCCACAGGTCATAGCAGCGGTCGCTGCGCTCCTTGGCGTTGGAGTAGTTGCCCAGCGCCTCAAACAGCTTGCCCGCCTGTTCCAGCTCACCGGCCTTCTCGTAGCTGTCGGCCAGGCTATACTTGCAGGCCAATACCTGCGATTGCGCGTCCTGGAACTTATCCAGCTGCGAGAACAAAGAAGCCGCCTGCTCGAATTCCCCCGCGTCGCGCTGCTCAGCCGCCTGGTTGTACAGGCTCTGGTCGGCCAGCTTGGACGCATCGCTGTAGTTGTCCAACTCTAAGAACGCCTTGCGCGCGTCCTCCCACTTCTTCTCGGTCATGAGCTGCTGCGCCTTGGCATACTGCGCCACCTTGACGCGACCGGGAGCATCCTGATAAGTGCCCAGCTCGGTGAACTGCGCAATGGCCGCGTCATAGCGTTTGGCGTCCAGCTCGATAACCGCCAGGTCATAGCGGATCGCCTGTGCGCGACCGGTGGCGTCCTCATACCCCGCGATGCCCTCGAACATCTGCGCGGCATCGGCCTTCGCGCCGCCCTTGAGCTTGTCTTCGGCCAGGCGGTAGATCGCCTGGCTGCGCAGCGTGTCGGTGTCCTTGTAGCCGGAGATCGTGGCCAGCAGATCCACCGCCTTCTGCTGTTCCCCGGCGTTGAGCAGCTTCTTGGCGGGCAGGTAGACGCACTCCTTGGCCAGATCGTTGGCATCCAGATAGCCCGGAATCTCGGCAAACATTTTTCCCGCCTGCTCGTACTGCTCGCCATCCATCAGCTTCTTGGCGGGCACATATACGCAGTTCTTGGTGCGCTCGATGGCGTCCTTGTAGCCGCCCAGCTTCTCCAACTGCTTGATGGCCTCTTCATACTTGCCCACGTACTCCAGCGCGATGCCCTGCTGGTAGACGCTCTCTCTGGCGCGGTCTACTGCGTCCAGATAGTCGGGAATCGAGGTGTAGAGCGAAGCGGCCTGCAAGTATTGCTGCTCGGCATAGGCGCGGCCCGCCTGCTTGTAGACACATTCCTTGGCGCGCTCGGCGGCGTCGCGAAACGCGCCGATCGACGCAAAGCGCTCGCCCGCCGATTCCAGGTTGCCCGCCTTGAGTTCCTGGTCGGCGATCTGGTAGACCGACTCGTTGAGCATATCCTTGGCCTCTGCGTATTCGCCGACCTTGCGCAATAGCGCCTCGGCGGCAGCGTAATCGCCGCGCTTCATCGCGTCGCCCGCCTCGATATAGCGCGCCTTTTGCGCTTGCAGCTTGGCGATCGGATAGTCGGTCATGCCGTCGAGCATTTGAAAGCCCTGCTCGCGCACCGCGGCGTCGGCGCTGCCCAATAGCTGCATCGCCATCTGAAAGTCGCTGTCGCGCAGGCGCTGTCCGCTATCGCGATATTCTCCCAGCGCAGCGAACGCCGCGCGCGCCTGTTCGCCGTTTCCGGCGGCAAGCTGTGCCTCGGCATAGCGGTAGCGAATCTCCGGAATGCCGTAGATCGCCATGAGGTAGGTGCACACCACGACGACAATGGCCGACGTGATGGCCAGCACGCGGTTTCTGCGCTTGCGGCGGACATACGCCTCGGCTTCTTTCTTTTCCTGGATGCGGCGCGCTTCCTCCAGCTGGGTACGCAGCATCTGGTCCTGCGCCATGCGCTCGCGGTGCTGCACGGTCTGCTGCACGGTGGTCGCGTTGAACTGCTCAAAGACCAGCTGCTTGTCGCGGCCGCAGCGGTGGCAGAGTGTTTCATTGGCGGCGTTGGCGCGGCCACACACGCACACCCACAGCGGCCCCTGATCGTCCGGAAAGCCGACCGCATCGGGCCCCGCGACCGAGATCAGGTTGTCGCGCTGGGGGCTAGCGGGCAGGAAATTGGGCGTATACTCCACAAAGGGCGCCGCGTTGTTGCGCCGCCACACTGTCGCGTCGTCAAACCAGACCTTTTCGACGGTCACCTCGATGGACTGTACCCATTTCGTATCGCAGGGCACCGCCGCCTCGAAGAGCTCCTTGCCTTCGCCATGCAGGTCAACACAGCGCTCCATCAGGCGCGCAAGCTGGTTGCCCTCTGCGTCGAGCAGATTCACCAGCACCTGCACGCTGGAAATCTGCTTGTAATCCAGATTAAAGAACACCAGCGTGCAATATGGATTGTCCTCCGTTGGAAGCTCATACTCATATAGTTCCACGGGGCAAGAGAGATCGATTCTCATCGGAGCCACCTCCTCATATGACAAAAACATGAAAAAACCCACTTGGCATCGCACAAATATACAGCATAAATTGTAAAGTTTTCGCGCGCGTTTGTCAACTACGACCATTCCCGGAAATTCGCGGAAAACCACAAAAAATTGCGGTTCGAAACGAACCGCATACTGTTGGTGGTATAGCGAGGTTATAGCGCCATCAGCTTGGCCAGCTCATCGGCCGTCAGGTCGCGCCACGCGCCGCGCGGCAAATCGCCTAGCTGGATCGGTCCGAATTGCACGCGGCGTAGGCTGAGCACCTTATGCCCCACCGCCTCGAACATGCGGCGCACCTGGCGGTTGCGCCCCTCGTGGATGGTCACCAGTGCGATCGTGGCAAAGGCTTCCTGCTTGATGACGCGCACCTCGGCGGGCGCGGTGGGCCGAGCCTCCTCGCCGGACAGGCGCACCCCGTGCCGCAGCGCGCGAATCGCCTCCAGCGGCAGGCTGCCAGTGACGCGCGCCAGGTAGACCTTGTCCACCTCGTGACTGGGGTGCAGCAGCCGCTGGGTCAGCTCGCCGTCGTTGGTCAGCAGCAGCAGCCCCTCGCTGTCGTAGTCCAGCCGCCCCACCGGATACACGCGCACCGGCAGGTCAGCGAAGCGATCCAGCACGGTGGCGCGTCCCTTGTCATCGGCGGCGGTGGCCACCTCTCCGGCGGGCTTGTGGTAGAGGATGTAGCGTTTCTCCTGCTCGAGCAGCGCGGGCTGCCCATCGACAGCCACGCGATCGGTGTCCTCCACCTGCGTGCCCATCTCGGTGACCACCGCGCCATTGACGCTGACGCGTCCCTCGGCAATCAACTCCTCGCACTTGCGGCGTGAAGCCACGCCGCATTGCGCCAGATACTTTTGTAACCGCATCGCCATGAAAAAACTCCTTCGATGTATCGCATTACGAAAACAAAACCCATTTGTCCAGCACGCGCGCCAGATGATTCCATAGATTCTCCACAGCCACGCCGTACTGCGCGTACAGCGGCTGCTCGCAGAGCACCTGTCCGTTGCCCATCAGCCGGATACTGCCCACGCGCGTACCCTCGGCCACAGGCGCGGCCAAGCGATCCGGCAGCACAACCTCCAGCGTGGGCACCTCGTCCTCGGCCAGCGGAGCGGATAGTGGCGACAGCAACTGCACGCCCACCGCCTGGTACGTACCGCCGTCGATCGGCACAGCGCGCACCACGTCTTGCGGCTGGAGCAGCGTCACCTGGCGAAAGCGCTCGAATGCGCCGTCCATCAGCGTGGCTGCGTCGTCGAACCAGTTTGGGCAGTTGAGCACCACGCCGATGACCTCCATGCCCTGTCTGCGTGCACCAAACACCAGGCAGCGCCCTGCTGCGCGCGTAAAGCCGGTCTTGATGCCGGTCGCGCCCTCGTAATCGGTGAGCAGACGGTTCTTGTTGCGCAGCTGGCGGTCATACGCGCGCCCCTCCCAAGGGATCGACGCGCGCTGTGTGGACACGATCTGCCGGAACATGGGATAGGCCATCGCCGCGCGGGCAACGCGCGCCAGATCGCGCGCGGTGGTATAGTGCGCGGTGTCGGGCAGGCCGTGCGGGTTCGAGAAGTTCGTGTGGGTTGCGCCCAACTCCATCGCACGGGCA
The DNA here is from genome assembly GCA_031554855.1 of Eubacteriales bacterium. Lineage (GTDB taxonomy): Bacteria > Bacillota > Clostridia > Christensenellales > Aristaeellaceae > JAVBUY01. The sequence continues at coordinate 4,307 of JAVBUY010000016.1, read as the reverse complement.
TTCATCATCGCCGCGAAGCCGCCCACGCTGCCACCGATGTGCTCGGCAATCGCGGTCGCCGCGTCATTGCCCGAGGCCAGCATCATGCCGGTTAGCATCTCCTCCATCGCCAGCGACTCGCCCTGTGACAGATAGATCGACGTGCCCGGCACGCCGTACGCCGCCTTGCCGCAGGTCACTAGCTCATTGGGGCTGGCGTTTTCGATCGCCAGCAGCGCGGTCATCACCTTGGTCGTCGAGGCCATGGGCAGCTCGGTGTCGGCATTGTAGGCATAGAGCACGCGTCCGGTGCTCGCCTCGATCAGACAGGCCGCCTTGTACGAGCCCTCGCCCCACGCGCTCCCATTATACAGGAGCGCCGCGCAGATGCATAGACCAACCAGCCATTTTTTCACGCTAACCCCTCCGCCGTCCGCATTATGCCCGCCCATTAGCACAGGATATGCGGCAACTGCGCAAAAAAACCGCCATTGCTGGCGGTTTATTGAGCATCATACGTCCGGCAGGCCGTCCGATCGCGTTGCGTCGGTCACATCGGCAAAGCCCTTGCCGCGCTTGACCTTCTTTTTGGGAGCTTCCTCGCCGATGTCCTCGGCGGTCAGCGCGGTCTTCAGGTCGCCCACCACCTGGGGCAGCAACTCCATCACGCGATCCACCGGCGTCATATAGTTCGCGCTGAGCAGCTTCACCTGGCCGTTGCCCGCCACCAGAAAGCCCATCGGCTGCACCGATACGCCCGCGCCGCTGCCCCCGGCAAAGGGCATGTCCTCGCTAGGCGTCGCGGGCGTTGATACTTTGCCCTTGCCATCCATCGTATACTCGCCGCCGCCGGCCACAAAGCCGAACGACACGCGCGAGATCGGAATGATGGTCGTGCCGTCCTCGGTGCGCACAGCGTCACCCACCACGGTGTTCACGTCCACCATATCCTTGATATTTTCCATCGTTGTGCCCATCAAGCTCTCGATTGGGTGTCTTTCCATGCCTGTCCCTGCTTTCTCAGCGATGCGATCTTCGCCCAGCCGCCCCTCACTGGCGGTTCAGCCAGCGCGAGCAGCGTCGTGGCCATAATGTGGCCGATGCGGCTGTGGAATATGCAGCGCGTCGAGCATAAAAACACCGCCTGCGAAAAATCCACATGCGCGCGTACGACCGGCGGTTCAGGAAATACGCGCGACGCCCATACGAACAGCATCTGCGCCGCAGAAGTGAGCGCGCCGTAGGCCAGCGCCGTGTGCGCCGCATCGCCCGCGCCGATGCGCGACTGAAACGAAAACGATTGCGGACGCAGCGTTTGCTTCACATAGCGCCACATGGTCGGGCGTTTGATCAGCCCCGCGCGCAGTCCGCGGATGCGACTGGCCCAGTGCTGCGCCGGTTCGGCGGTCTTTTGTTTTGCGCCGCGCCTGCGCAGGCTGATGACCAGCGCGCCCTGCTCGCGCTCGATCACTGCGTCGTATTGCAGGTGCACCGGCCCCGATCGCAGCGTCGCATGCAGCGTAGGCTGGCGGTTCAGATCCAGCTGCAGCGTCAGAACCGCCGGCGCCATGCACAGCGTCAGCACGCACAGCAATGCAATCCACCACCCCACGCGCATCGCTCCTTTGCCGCATAGATGCGCCTAGTGTCGGCGGACAATCCGTTCCGCATACAAAAAGCGCCGGATATGCTCCGGCGCTTGGGTTATGCTTCGATGGTTTCTTCTGCTTCCAGTGTTTCGGTCGGCGCATCCTCGATGGGCACCTTGGCCTGGTCGTGTTGCGTGGACATGATCAGATCCACGTCGGCGTCGTCGCCCTCCGGCGGCACGGTCAGGTCGATCTGCGGCAGCTCCTCCAGCGACGAAATACAGAAGTGGCGCAGGAACTCGTCGGTCGTGCCATAGAGAATCGGGCGGCCCAGCGCGTCCTTTCGCCCCACCTCGACGATCAGCCGCTTCTGCGTCAGCGACTGCACCGAGTAGTCGCACTTTACGCCGCGAATCGCCTCAATCTCGCTGCGCGTCACCGGCTGCTTGTAGGCCACCACCGCCAGCGTCTCCATCGCGGCCTGCGACAGCGATTGCCGCTGGATGGGTTGCAGCAGCCGCTCTACATACGGCGCATATGCAGGGTTGGTGCCCAACTGCACGCAGCCGCCGAAGCGCAGCAGGCGGATGCCACGCTTGTCCAGATCATATTCGGATTCCAGCGCGTTGAGCGCGCCGGTCAGTTCGATCTCGGATACCTCCAGCGCCTGTTGCAGCGCCTCCACCTCGACCGGCTCGCCCGCCACAAACAGCACCGCCTCGATCACCGAGCACAGATTATTCTGTTCCAAGCGCTTCCCTCCCGGTCGATGTCAGTAGAATCTCGCCAAATACCCCATCCTGCGCGATGTGCACACGGCCTAGCCGCAGCATTTCGAGCAGCGCCATGAACAGCGTCACCACCTCGTCGCGGGTGGGGTGATCGGAAAACAATTGGTGGAAACCCACTGGTCCTTTGCGCAGGCGCGCGGAGATGCGGAACACGCACTCCTGGATCGAATAGACCTCTCGGTGGATGGCGCGCGGCGGCAGGTTGATCTCCGGCTCCTCGCGCACCTTGGCCATCAGCTTAGCGAAAGCATCCACCAGCCCGTCGAGCGTCAGTCCCTCCAGCTGGTAGTTCTGCGGCGGCAGCGGGTATTCCTCCGGCAGCTTGGAGAACACGTCCATCGCGGCCCGTTCAAAATCCTTGAGCTCGGCGGTGCTCTCCTTGATCGCCTTGTACTCGTGCAGCCGCCTAATCAGCGCCTGTTCCGGCGATTCGCCGTCCTCGTCCTCTTCTTCGACCTGGCGCGGCAGCAGCGCGCGGCTCTTGATCTCCAGCAGCATGGCCGCCATGGTCAAAAACTCGCTGGCAGTATCCATATCCAGCTCGTCGATGCCCGCCATCGAGGCCAGGTACTGCTCGGTGATTTCCGAGACGAAGATATCACAAATATTGACCTTTGCGCGTGAAATCAAGTGCAGCAAAAGGTCAAGCGGGCCCTCGAATTGTTTGAGTTGTACCTCGTAGGGCAACGGGTTATCCTCCCTCGCGTCAGATGCCGGGGATCAGCCCGAATATCGCGAGCACAGCATTTTGGATGTGCGTCGCCAGAAAGAGCATCGCGTTGCTCAGCCAATCGGTCGTGAACGAAATCAGCATCACCGCCATCATGCCAAAACGGAAGATCTGGCCGGACATCTGCGCCTTGCCGCCCAGCGCAATGTCGTTGAGCACATGGAAGCCGTCTAGCGGCGGAATCGGAAACAGATTGAAGATGCCCATGAACAGGTTGATGCGCGCCAATTCGCAGAAGAAGTAGAGCACACCGCCCAGAAAAGTCGAGGTCATCACCAGTTCCAGCGGCACATCGGCGGGATACAGAAACGCGCTGTACAGCCCGCCGCTGATCGACAGCAGCTCTGTGGAGGTTGCCTCCGCCAGCACAAACGGCTGCCACACGAACTGTGTCAGGATCATCGCGATCAGCGTAGACAAAAGGAACAGCAGGAAGTTCATCGTCACACCGGCCAGCGATACTTTCAAGTCATCCCAGCGGCCGTTGCGGAAGTTATTCGGATTGACCGGCACCGGCCTGGCCCAGCCAAAGCCGACCGTGAACATCAGCAGCGTGCCGATCGGGTCTAAGTGCTTGAGTGGATTGAGCGTTAGCCGCCCCATGTCCTTGGCGGTATTGTCGCCACAGCGCATCGCGATATAGCCGTGCGCCAGCTCGTGCAGCGTCAGCGCAATCAGCAGCGTCGGCACCCGAAATAGCGTATAGCGCAGAAACAGCGCAGGATTGCTGGTCAGCATCTCGATTAAGCCCAAGTACATCCCTCCTCAGATCGCCGCCCAATTATACCCTATCGCAGCGCATTGCGCAACCGCGCGCCTCGCAATCTTTTGTGCGCGCCGCATAGAATACCGCAGGAGGGATGCCCATGAGCTTATCGGAGCTTCGCACGAAGGATGTGATCAACGTCCCCGACGGCCGCATGCTTGGCAAGGTGATCGATCTGGAATTCTGCGCGGTGGACGGCACGGTGCATGCCATCGTCGTGCCCGGTCCATTCAGCGTATCACAGATCATCAAGGGCGAGCGCACCGGCATCATCATTCCCTGGTCGCTGATCCAGAAGATCGGCGACGACGTGATTCTAGTGTGCCTGCCGGTGGAGGCGAATATTTAGGGCTGGCGTATTGGTGGAAGTTGCTGTATAATGCACTACATATAGTATGTTATTATCAGAATGCCGAAAGGGTAGGATCATCCGATGAAGTGCATGTACTGCA
>JAVBUY010000103.1:0-5476 GCA_031554855.1 Eubacteriales bacterium | reverse complement strand
ACCGAGGCCACCGTGGCGGCCTTCGGCGGGCTGGACATGTTCGTGGCCAACGCCGGTGTGCTGATCTCGGGCTCGCTGGAAGATCTCGACATGAAGGCCTTTGAGCTGGTGACCAAGGTCAACTATACCGCGTTTTTCGTGTGCGCCAAGTACGCGGCGCGCGTGATGCGCATGCAGCGTCAGGTGAATCCGAACGCCACCGCCGACATCGTGCAGATCAACTCCAAGTCCGGTCTGGAGGGCAGCAACAAGAACTTCGCCTACGCGGGCAGCAAGTTCGGCGGCATCGGCCTGGTCCAGTCCTTCGCCAAGGAGCTGGTCGAATACGGCATCAAAGTCAACGCGATCTGCCCGGGCAACTTCTTCGAGGGGCCGCTGTGGATGCATCCGGAAAAGGGGCTGTTCGCGCAGTATCTGGCGGCGGGCAAGGTGCCCGGCGCGAAGAACATGGGCGATGTGAAAAAATTCTATGAGGCCAAGGTGCCGATGAACCGAGGCTGCTACCCGGTGGACGTGGCGCGCGCCATCCTGTATTGCGCGGAACAGGCGTATGAGACCGGCCAGGCCATTCCGGTGACCGGCGGCCAGAACATGCTGAGCTAAGGAGCAAGTATGACAAAGGAACAAACAATCGAGCGGCTGAACGCACCGGACATGGCCGACCGCCTGGATGCGCTGCGCGGACTCAAGGCCATGCTGGACGCCGGGCAGATCGACAAACCTGCCACCGGCAATGACGTGAACAACCACATCCACACCACCTATTCGTTCTCGCCCTACTCGCCGACCAAGGCGGTGTGGATGGCGTACATGACGGGGCTGTCCACCGCGGGCATTGTCGATCACGACAGCATCTCCGGCGCGCGCGAGTTCATCGAGGCAGGGAAGATCATGGAATTCCCGACCACGATCGGCTTTGAGCTGCGCGCCACGCACACCGGCACCGCGCTGAAAAACCGCCGCACCAATAACCCCGACCAGGCGGGCATCTCGTACCTGACCTTCCACGGCGTGCCGCACGACCGCATCGACGCGGTGGCCGACTTCCTGCGCCCGGTATGCGTCGCACGCGGCGAGCGCAACCGCGCCATGTGCACCAAGATCGCGCTGATCCTAGACATTGCGCTGGATTACGACCGCGATGTGCTGCCCATAAGTTTCGCGCACGACGGCGGATCGGTGACCGAACGGCATCTGCTGTACGCTGCCGGGCAGAAATTGATCGCGCAATATGGCCGGGGCAAGGCGCTGCTGGGCTTCCTGCGCGAACTGCTGCCGGTCTCGGGCGGCGTGGCAGAGCAGCTGGCCGACGCGGACAACCCGTATTACGATTACGACTTGCTGGGGCTGCTCAAGAGCCACTTGGTCGAGCAATTCTACGTGCCCGCCGGACAGATGGAGTGCCCCGATATGCGCGAGATGGTGCGATTTGCCAACGAGAACGGCATCATCGTCACGTACCCGTACCTGGGCGACGTGGGCAATTCCGTCACCGGCGACAAGAAGGCGCAGGTATTCGAGGACGGCTTCCTCGACGAGCTGTTTGAGACGCTGTACGAGCTGGGCTTCCGCGCGCTGTCCTATATGCCCTCGCGCAACACGATGGAGCAGCTGACGAGGCTGCGCGCGCTGTGCGATCGCTACCAGATGCTGCAAATCAGCGGCGAGGACATCAACTCCCCGCGCCAGAAGTTCATCTGCGCCGCGATGCGCGATCCGGTGTTTCACAACCTGCTGGATACCACCTGGGCGCTGATCCATCATGAGCAGGCGGCGAGCCAGGATATCGCGCTGGCTTTCATGCGCAGCACGCTGCCGCTCGCCCAACGCATCGAATACTATAAAGGAATGAAACCATGACCGATCGCGCACTCTGGTTTGACAATCCCCGCACCGATCCCGCGTGGAACCTGGCCTCGGAAGAGCACCTGCTGAGCGCCTACGACGGCACCATCGCCATGCTCTGGCGCAACAACCGCTCGGTGATCATCGGCCGCAACCAAGACCTGCACGCCGAGGTGGACATGGACTTCGCGCGCGAGCACAGCATCGACGTGGTGCGCAGGCTCACCGGCGGCGGCGCGGTGTTCCACGACCTGGGCAATGTCAACTACACCTTCATCACCCCGCACGACGGCGGCCGCAGCGCCAACTTCGCCGCCTTCGCGCGGCCTGTGATCGACGCGCTGGCGCGCATGGGCGTGACCGCCGAGCTGTCCGGACGCAACGATCTGTTGGTCGATGGGCGCAAGATCTCCGGCTGCGCGCACACGCTGCACAATGGGCGCGCGCTGTACCACGGCACGTTGCTGTTCTCCGCGAACCTGTCGTCGATGTCCGGCGTGCTGCGCTTTAATGAACAAAATTACAAGAGCAAGGGCATCGCGTCGGTGGCGTCGCGCGTGGGCAACCTCAGCGAATGGCTGGACACGCCGGAACACCCGATGCATGTGGAACAATTTATGGCGACGCTGCGCGAGCTGCTGCTGGCGCAGGGCATGTTTGTACCGCACACATTTACACCGAATGATATTGCTGCCATTGACAACTTTCGACAAACGAAGTATGCTAATCTTACTTGGACGGACGGCGGCTGGCGCGGCGCGACCCGGCAGAAGCAGGTGCGCACCCTCGGCGGCAGCGTAGAGGCATGGCTGGTGGTTCGCGAGGGGCGCATCGACAGAGCGCGCCTGACCGGCGATTTCTTCGGCATCGCGCCGGTATCCGAGGTGGAGGCGCTGCTGACGGGGCTGCCCTATAGCCGCGAGCGCGTGGCCGACGTGCTGACCGACGATCTGCTGGAGCGCACGATGCACGGCGTGCCGCAAGCATCGCTGATAGAGGCGCTTTTTAACGACGCATAGCACCATCGCGCGGGTCAAGGGGGATGGATATGAAGAAGATCCAGTTTGGCACGATCGAAATACTGGGCTATATCGGCATGGCGGTTTGGGTAGGCGCGAATATCCTGCGTATGCTCGACCTGAGCAATCACCCGACGTATCTGTTCATGGTGGGGATGCTGCCCAATGTCGGCGCGGCGTGGTCTTTTACGATGCTGTTCAAGTGGCTGGTGCAATGGCGCTGCGCCGGTGACTATACCATCCTGGCGCACATGCTGCTGTGCGGCATTGTGATGCTGCTGGGGCTCATATCGGAGTTGATTCATGATATGTTCCTGGGCGCGCCGTTTGATTCGTATGATGTGTTCGCGTCGATGCTGGCGCAGTTGCTGATGATGTCGCTGCCTATCGCGCTGAACGACAGGTGCTTTCGCAACTGACTAGGGAATCGCAAAAGACCCGCCGAGAGGCGGGTCTTTTTGGGCGGCGCTTACTTGATGACGCCCTTTTTCAGAATCACAGTGGCATACAGCGCGGTTTCGCCGGTCATGATCACCGCAGAGCTCTTGTCGATGACGCGATCGTAGAAATCGAAGCGCTCGATCTCCTCAAACGCCGCCGCGCCGCGCGGGTCGTGCTTGCTGACGATCTTCTTGTACTCGTCCCAGATCGGTGTCTTGCACGGGTCGCCGGGCATCACCTGCATCAGCGACACCGGGTGATCGCTGTAGCTGTCGAGCGGGAAGATTTGCAGGATGGCGTCCAGGATGGCCGGGATGCCGTGGCCGTCCATGCGGATGACCTGCTCGGCGCAGCTGTGGCCGGGGAAGTTGGCGTCGCCCAGCGTGATCTCGTCGCCGTGGCCCATCTCGGCCAGCACCTTGAGCAGTTCCGGGGGAATGATCGCGGGGATTCCTTTGAGCATGGGATTGTCCTCCTCTGATGTATTATGCTCCGGCACGTTGCAGGCGCAGATACTGCCCCGGCGTCATGCCCTTGTATCGCTTGAACGTCTTGATAAAATACGTCAGGTTATTGAATCCGCAGGCGAACGCGGTCTCGGTGATATTCTGCTCGCTGGCCGCGAAATGATAGCACGCCATCTCGATGCGGTAGTAATTCAGGTAGTCCAGCGGGCTCTTGTGCGTCGCCTCCTTGAAGAAGCGGCAGAAGTACTTGGGCGTCATATTCAGCGTCGCCGACAGCCGAGAGAGCGACAGCGGCGACGCGTACTCGCTCTCCATCAGCTCCAGCACCTTCTTGAGCTTGAGCATCTTGGTGCAATCCACGCCACGCTTGGACGGCTCGGACTGGTACGCGCGATACTTGTAGACCTCGCCAACAAAGCGGAACAGGCAGCCCAGCGCGATCAGGGAGGAGCCGTCCCAGCCGTCGTGCAGCGCCTCAAACAGCGGCAGGAGCGCGTGGGTCGTGACCTTGCTGCCCGCCGGAAAGTGCGTGGTGACCGCGATGCGGCGATGCAGGATGTCGCCGATGTATTGCTTGCAATGGTCGTTGGTTTTGAGCAGCAGGCGCAGATCGAACACCACGCAGTCGTATTCGCAATCGCCAGGCAGGCCGCCGTGCAGACTGCCCGCGGAGATAAACGCGATGTCTCCGGCGGTCATCAGGTGCGTTTCGCCATCTACCGTCAGGCGGAAGCTGCCCCGGCGCACATGCAGCAGCTCGAATTCTTCGTGCCAGTGGTAGGGCATCTCGTAGCGCGGGTGCACCGCGTCGATGTAGTGGTAATCCAGTGGAAAATCCGGCGTGCCGCGCTGTCTGTGTTCATGATACTGCAAATAAGCCATGCTGCCTATCCTCCTTTTCGGAAAAGGTGAATATCGAACTACTTTTAGCCATTATAGCATGAGCATATCATTAAATTCAATACTAGAATATAGATATATCGTTGCATGCTGTGGACGCATGCCATTGGGGAGGGGGGCGGATGAATCCTATGCAAGAGAAACCCATGCGGGAACAGATCGTCGATGTCTGCCACAAGATGTGGCGGCTTGGCTGGGTAGCCGCCAACGACGGCAACGTCTCGGTGCGGCTAGCCGACGGCACCTACCTGGTGACGCCCTCCGGCGTGAGCAAGGGCGACATGACGCCCGAGATGCTGGTGCGCATCGATGCGCATATGAACATCCTCGAGGCGGCCGACGGATACAAGCCCTCTTCGGAGACCAAGATGCACATGCGCTGCTATGAGCGGCGCGACGATATCGGCGCGGTGGTGCACGCGCATCCGCCGACCGCAACGGGCTTCGCGGTGGCCGGACGCAGCATGGACGACTACTGCATGACCGAGGTGGTGGCGGCGATCGGCTCGATCCCGCTGACGCCCTATGGGACGCCCTCGACCGACGAGGTGCCGGACAACATCACGCCGTACCTGGAGGATCACGACGTGATGCTGCTGCAAAGCCACGGCGCGCTGGCGCTGGGCTGCGACCTGATCACCGCGTTCTATCGCATGGAGACGCTGGAGCACTACGCAAAGATCGCGCTGAACGCGCACCTGCTCGGCGGCATCAAAGAGATTCCGCGACCCGAGATTGACAAGCTGCTCACGCTGCGCGAAACCACCTTCAAAATCACCGGCCGGCATCCGGGTTACAAGAAGT
>JAVBUY010000004.1:0-5789 GCA_031554855.1 Eubacteriales bacterium | reverse complement strand
GTGCGGCGAGACCTTCGAGACCGGCTCCACCAAGAAAGAGCTGAAAGTCGAAATTTGCTCCAAGTGCCACCCGTTCTTCACGGGCAAGCAGAAGCTGGTGGACACCGGCGGACGCGTCGATCGCTTCAAGAAGCGCTACGGTATCTAAGCAAAAAAGGGCAGAGTGCAATCCACTCTGCTTTTTCTATTGCGTCCAAATGTCGGTTTTTGCGACTCAAAACTGTTTCTTTTTCTGCGATCAGCGCAGGTAAACCAGATTGAAAAAACGAATACTACAACTTGGGTGAATTTTGGACCAACGAGGACGATGTGCCGCGCGTCCATCCCATAGAGAGCACCGAAAAGGAGACGTTTGTATGGCGAAGAAACAGCAAACCGCCGCGTGCGCGACGGCTGACCCCAAGCGCGTGGATATCGGCGGCCAGGCGGTGATGGAGGGCGTGATGATGAAAGCGCCTTACGCCATCGCCGTGGCCGTGCGCAAGCCGGACGGCACCATTGCCGTTGAGGCCGAGCCGTACCATAGCATTGCGGACAAGCACAAATGGATGAAGTGGCCGGTCGTGCGCGGCTGCGTGAACATGGTGACGATGCTCAAAATGGGCATGGACACGCTCAATAAATCCACGCGCATGCTCGGCGTGCTAGAGGAAGAGCCCTCGAAGTTCGAGAAGTGGCTGGCCGCCAAGCTGGGCAAGAGCATCGACAAGATCGTGATGGGCACCGCGATGGTGCTGGCGGTGGGGCTTAGCCTGCTGCTGTTTGTCTTTTTGCCCAGCGTGGTGGGCACGCTGGTCAACCAGGTGTCCACATCGCCCATCGTGGTCAATCTGGCCGCCGGTGCGGTGCGCGTGCTGATCCTGATTGCATATATTGGCTTGACCGGCCTGATTCCGGATATGAAGCGCGTGTTCCAAGACCATGGCGCGGAACATAAAACGGTGTACTGCAACGAGCACGGCCTAGAGCTGACGCCGGAAAACGCGCAGCAGTTTTCCACGCTGCATCCGCGCTGCGGCACGTCGTTCCTGCTGCTGGTGATGATCATCTCCATCCTGGTCGGCGCGGTCGCCGATCAGCTGATCATGCTGATCTTTGGCATCCCGAAGATGAGCTACATCATGCGCCTGGCGCGCAGCCTGCTGCTCATTCCGGTGATTACCGGCGTGTCGTACGAGGCGCTCAAGGGCCTGGCGCACGCGGAAAACTGGCTGGTGAAGGCGCTGCGCTGGCCGGGCCTGCAAATGCAGCGACTGACCACCCGCCAGCCCGACGAGGCGATGCTCAAGGTTGCGATCGCGTCCATGCAGGCGGCGCTGTCGCTCAATGAAAAGATTCTGGCGAAAAAGGCGGGCAAGGAAGTGGCCGAGGAAGAGCCCGAGGATGCGCCTGACAGTCAGCCGGAGTCTCCTGCGGTGATCATCGCTGTGGCAGAGGACACCGCGCTTCAGGCGCAGCCCGGGGCGGATCAGTAGCTATGACCATTCTGGACGCGCTGAAAGTTGCGCGCGAACAGCTCGCGGCCTGCTGCCCGGATGAGCGGGAAGCTTCTGCGCAGGCCGACTGGCTACTGTGCGCGGTGCTGGGCATCGGGCGCGCGCAGCTCATCTTGAGCCGCAGCCAGCCTTTGGCCGCCGACAAAGCGTCGGCGTTCTCCGCACTGGTGGCGCGCCGTCTGCATGGCGAGCCCATCCAGTATCTGCTGGGCACGCAGGACTTTCTCGGCCATCCTTTCTCGGTGACGCCGGATGTGCTGATCCCGCGCGTGGATAGCGAGGTGCTGGCCGAGCACGCGATCCGCCGCGTGTCCAACACCGCACGCGTCCTGGACGTGGGCACCGGCTCGGGCGCGCTGGCGGTCAGCATTGCGCTGGCCAGGCAGGGCGCGCAGGTGACGGCGATAGACATCAGCGAGGCCGCGCTGGACATCGCGCGCGGCAACGCGCACAGCCTGGGCGCGAAAGTGCGCTTTGTGGCCAGCGATCTCTTTGCCGCGCTGGGCGGTGAAAACTTCGATGTGATCGTGTCCAACCCGCCGTACATCCCGCGCGGCGAACTGGCATCGCTCGCGCCAGAGGTACAGGCCGAGCCGCGCCTGGCCCTGGACGGCGGCGGCGACGGGCTGACCTTCTACCGTGCGCTGGCCGAGCAGGCGGGGGCACACCTCGCCCCCGGCGGCTGTCTGCTGGTCGAGGTCGGCCAGGGTCAGGCGGACGCGGTGTCAGCGCTGTTCGCACAGCATATCGGCACACCGTTCGTGGTCAATGATTTGCAGGGCATCGCGCGCGTGGTCGGCGCGGTGCATGAGAAAGCAAGTGAGGAATAGCACGCATGCTCGACAAACTGGACTGGGTCTTTGGCCGCTACGATGAACTGTCGATGCTGATCTCGCAGCCCGATGTGGTGTCCGATCAGCAGCGTTGGCGCACGCTCATGCGCGAGCATGCGCAGCTAGAGCCGCTGTTTCAGGCCGCGAAGGCTTACGAGGCCATGCTGCGCCAACGCGACGAGGCGCAGGAAATGCTGCGCGATCCCGATATGGCCGACATGGCGCGCGAGGAACTGGATGGCCTGGACGAGGCCATCGACGAAAAACGGAGAGAAATACAATTGTTGCTGCTGCCCAAGGACCCCAATGACGACCGCAACGTGGTGCTGGAGATTCGCGCCGGCGCGGGCGGAGACGAGGCGGGGTTGTTTGGTGCGGTGCTGCTGCGCATGTATACTCGCTACGCAGAGCGCCACGGCTGGCGCGTGGAGATGCTCAGCGACAACTTCACCGAGATCGGCGGCGTGAAGGAAGTGGTGGTCACGCTGATCGGCCAGGGCGCGTACAGCCGCCTGAAGTACGAGAGCGGCGTGCATCGCGTGCAGCGTGTGCCCGCCACCGAGTCGCAGGGGCGCATCCATACCTCGACCGCCACCGTGGCCGTGCTGCCCGAGGTGGAGGAAGTCGAGATCGACATTGCCGCCAACGACGTTCGCGTCGATACGTATCGCGCGTCCGGCTCGGGCGGACAGCACGTCAACCGAACCGACTCAGCAGTGCGCCTGACACACATTCCAACCGGCCTGGTGGTGACCTGCCAGGACGAGAAATCGCAGATCAAGAACAAGGAGAAGGCCATGCGCGTGCTGCGCGCGCGGCTGTACGATATGAAGCAGTCTGAGGCGGACAGCGCCTATAGCGAGCATCGCCGATCGCAGATCGGCACCGGCGACCGCAGCGAGCGCATCCGCACCTACAATTTCCCACAAGGGCGCGTCACCGACCACCGCATTGGCCTGACACTCTACAAGATCGACGACTTTGTGGATGGCGACCTGGACGAAGTGATCGATGCGCTGACGTTTGCCGAGCAGAGCGAGAAACTGAAGCAAATCAATCAGGCGTAGGCTGCCCACAGCCGCCCACCCGCTGCGTCAACGCGTCGCCGGTTTCATGGGCGTATGACACGATGCGCCTCTGTTGACCGCCTCGCCTTTCCTTGCGGCTGGACGCCTCTGAACAGCCTAAAACTGGGATGAGCGCGCATATACTGCCCTGATTGGGGGCGTGCGCGTGGACTTCTTTCTTTTGCATCCCATTGTGTGGGGTAGCGCGGTGGGACTGGTGGGCACAGGGCTGGGCGGGCTGATTGGCGCGATGTTTGGTGCGCCGGGCAAGCGGTCGCTGTCGCTGTTGCTCAATCTGACGGCCGGACTGATGCTAGCGGTCAGCTGCTTTGATCTGTTGCCCGAGGCGTATGCGCTGTCGCTGCCGTGGGGGCTGATCGGCCTTGCGCTGGGCGTGCTGGTGATGCTGCTGGCCGACCGGCTGATGCAGCGCCGCACACGCGGCGGCAGCCTGTACCGTGCCGGGTTCCTGGTGGCGATCGGCATCGCGCTGCACAACCTGCCCGAGGGGCTGGCCATCGGCTCGGGTTTTGCGGAGGCGCCGGCGTTTGGCCTGGCATTGGGCGCGCTGATCGCGCTGCACGATGTGCCCGAGGGCATCGCGCTGGCGGTGCCGTTGCGCGCCGCGGGCATGGGCGCGATGCGCGTGTTGCTGCTAGCGCTGGCCAGCGGACTGCCCACCGGCATCGGCGCGTACTTGGGGCTGCTGGCAGGCGGCGTGTCGCCGGGCATGATCGCGATGTGCCTGGGCTTGGCCGGGGGCGCGATGCTGCAAATCACTGCGCAGGAGATGCTGCCCAGCGCGGGTGAGCTCTACGTCGGCTGGGACGCTAACCTGATGCTGGCGATCGGCATCGGCGCGGGCAGCCTGGCGACGCTGCTGGTTCGCTGATGCTTACGGAGGAGGAAACCCTTTGCATACCGATTGTGTCCAGGCTGACCCGAGCACCCTCGCGCGCGCGGCGAAACTGCTGCGCCAGGGTGAGGTGGTGGCCTTTCCCACCGAAACGGTCTACGGCCTGGGCGCGGATGCCACCAACCCCGAGGCCGTGCGGCGCATCTTTGCCGCAAAGGGCCGCCCCAGCGATAACCCGTTGATCGTGCATGTAGCGTCCGTTGCGGACGTCGCGCCGCTGGTGACCCATATCGACGACCGCGCGCGACGGCTCATGACTGCGTTCTGGCCTGGCCCGCTGACGTTGGTGCTGCCTAAGAGCGATCGTGTGCCGCCGGAGGTATCGGCGGGGCTGGACACGGTGGGCGTGCGGTTGCCTGCGCATCCGGTGGCGCAGGCGCTGATCCGCGCAGCGGGTGTGCCGATCGCCGCGCCCAGCGCGAACCGCAGCGGCAGGCCCAGCCCGACCACCGCGCGCCATGTGCTGGAGGATATGGATGGCCGCATCCCGATGATTGTGGACGGCGGCGCATGCGATGTGGGCGTGGAGTCCACCGTGCTGGATGTGACCGGCGACGTGGCAGTGGTGCTGCGCCCGGGCGGTATCACGCCGGAGATGCTGCGCGAGGTGCTGGGCGAGGTGCGCGTGGACGATAGTGCTTTGCGGCCGCTGGTCACTGAGCAGCCGCGTTCGCCGGGCATGAAGTACAAGCACTATGCGCCCCAGGCACGGATGATCATCGTATCGGGGGGCGAAACGGCACGCATGCGTCGCATGCAGCAGGCATACGACGAGGCGGAACGGACAGGGCAGCGGCCGGTGCTGCTGGCCGCACGCCAGCGGCAGGCGGCGTTTGCCCCGCGTGCGTTCAGCGCCTGCGGCAGCGTGGACGACCCCACCGCCGCCGCGAATGAGCTGTTCGCCGTGTTGCGTGCGCTGGATGCGCAAGATTACGACTTGATCATAGCCGAGGCGGTGGATGCGCAGGGCATTGGCTTGGCGGTGATGAACCGCCTGGGGCGCGCTGCTGGGTTTGACATCATTGACGCAGCAGACTAGTGCCCCGCCAAGTCATGCACCGACAGCCGGCTCATCCTTTTGTCCGGCGCGGTGTCGCTCTCTGCTCAGCGTGGCTGTTGGCCCCGTCTCGCTTCAGCTCCTTTCGTCGGAGCAAAAATCTTGCGCCGCCATTGCTGTTTCTGGCTTGGCGGAGCACCAGGAGGATGCATGAAGTTCCTGTTTGTTTGCACCGGCAACACCTGCCGCAGCCCGATGGCGGCGGCGCTGGCGCGCGCATGGCTGGATGCGCACGGACATGCCGATGTGGCGGTCGCTTCCTCCGGCGTGTCGGCCTTCGAGGGCGAACCGGCCTCCGAGGGTGCGCAGCGCGCGATGCAGGCGCGCGGGCTATCGGTGCGCGACCATCAGGCGGCGCGGCTTACGCCGGAGTTGATCCAGTCCGCCGATGCGATCTTCACCATGTCCAGTCGCCACGCC
>JAVBUY010000172.1:0-10108 GCA_031554855.1 Eubacteriales bacterium | reverse complement strand
AGGATCGGCACAATAGCGAGCTGTTGGAGCGTCAGCTCGAGGCGCGCGTCGAGCAGCTCACAGAGGAACTGCGCTTTGCCAACCAGCAGCTCTCGCGCATCGACGCGTCGCGCGGCGAGTTCTTCTCGCACATCGCGCACGACTTGCAGTCGCCGCTGACTATCATTCGCGGCAGCCTGGATCTGGTGATCGACGGCATGCCCGCCACCGAGGAAGAGCGCGAGGGCTACCTGGAGATGGCCAAGTCCAGCGTCATCAAGCTGACCAATCGCATCAAGGCGCTGCGCGGCCTGGCGCTGATGGACGAGAACGAATATCAGCCCGAGAAGCAGGCGCTGGCGCCGCTGATGGAAACCTGCTTGGAGAACTGGCGCACAATGTATCGCAACAACGAGATCACCTTTGCCGCCGAGGGCGACGACGATGTGGAGGCGATGTTCGACATCAGCTGGCTGCAAAGCGCGCTCGAACGCCTGGTGTCCAACGCGATCCGCTACACGCCGCCCGGCGGACACATCACCGTGTCGTGGGCGCGTGCGCAGTTCGGCGTGGACATCAGCGTCACCGATACCGGCTGCGGCATCGCCGAGCAGGATTTGCCCACGCTGTTCGATCGTTTCTACCAGGGCTGGAACAGCCGCGACGGCTTGGGCATCGGCCTGGCAGTGGTGCAGCGCGTCGTGCAGCGCCACGGCGGTCGTGTGACTGTCAGGAGCGCGCCGGGGCAGGGCGCGACTTTCACCATGTTCTTCCCCGACTTGCCTGCGGGCACCTGGACGCCGCCGATTGCGCACGACGCGGAACTGAAACAACCTGTTTAGCGCATTTTAAGCAAGCAGGCGCGGTTTTTAACCCGTTTCTCATGCAGGGAGCGGGTTCTTCGGATACAATAGGGACAGCGGTAAAAAAGCCGCGCACAGGAACGAGAGGAGGGGACGGCATGGATACAAAGCGCATTCAATCCGGCGCGCCCTTTATGGTCATCGGCATCGGCTGCGTGGTCTATGCGCTGCTGATGGGTTTGGCGCCCTGGTACTCCTACGTGGGGCTGGTCATCCTGTGTTTCCTGCTCTACGCCCCGCTGAAGAAATACTTTCCGGATCGCTTCGTCGTCGTGGAAACCGCGCCCAATAGCGGCAACGCCAGCTGCGACCAGTTGATCCTCGAATCGCGCGCCACCCTCAACAAGATTTATCAGCTGCGCACGTCGATCCAGCGCGATGGACTGACCGAGAAGATCGACCGCATCGAGGGCATCAGCCGACAGATTCTGCTGGCGCTGGCCAAGCAGCCCGAGATGCAGGGGCAGCTGCGTTCCTTCCTGCGCTACTATCTGCCCACGACCTACAAGCTGCTCGAGGTGCGCGCCGAGATCCTGCGCCAGGGCAAGCGGCCCAGCCAGGCTGCTCAAAAGACGCTTGAGCGCATCGACAGCGCGCTGAATATGATCTACACCGCCTGCGAAAAGCAGCTGAACGCGCTGGATCAGTTCCAATACCTAAGCATCGAAACCGAGATGGACGTGCTGGACGACATGCTCCGCAAGGACGGCCTGATCGACGAGGTGGGAAAGCGACCGAATGCAGAACAAACCGCCGCAACCAAACAGGGGGAACAGCCCGACGCCAAGTGAGTCGGGATCTGCCTTGCCGACGCTGCCCGCGCGCGCCTTGGAGTCTGTCCAATGGGAACGCGGCGCGGCGAATTTGACGACGCTGGACGAGGCCGACGCGATGGCGGTGCGCAGCTTTGCGGCCACCATCGACCCGACCGACGCCGAGGAGCTGATGGTCTATGGCGCAGCCGAGCAGGGGCGCATGCATACCTGGCTGGACGTCGCGGTCGATGCCGTCGTGAACGACGACCGCGCGCCGGGCGAGCAGGCGGTCTCTGACCTGCTGGGACAGCTCAAGGCCTGGGACGCGCTGTGCGCGCCGCGCAGGGGGTTGTTCGGTGGCGCGTCGCTGGCGGGGCTGAAAACCGGCTGCCGAAGGATGCTGCCTATCGTCGAGGAACTGGCCGGGCAACTGCTGGTGCACAGCGTGGAACTGCGCAAGATGATTAAGCTCTTTGAGCGCATGGCCGTGGAAAACGCGCTGCACCATCAGCGGCTCACCACCTACCTGCTCTGCGGGCAGGTGCGGCTTCAGCAGCTCGAGCAGCAAAACCAGCAGCAGGCCGCCCACGCGCTGGACATCCGCCTGCACGATATCGCCCTCACGCGCCAGGTCAGCCTGCAAACCCAGGCGCAGCTGGCGCTGCTGACAAAGGGCAACCAGACATTGATCGACACCATCGAGCGCACCCTTGCGCATACGCTGCCGCTGTGGAAGGCGCAGGTGCTGGTGACGCTGGGCATCGCCGAGCAGACCCAGGCCGCGCGCGACGTCACCGATGTGCAGCGCACGCTGCAAAAGCAGATGAGGCAGCGGCAGTCGCTGCTCAAACGGCTGGTCGATTGGTTCCAGGGCGGCGTCAACCGCGCTGAGCGCGAAAGGCTGCGCACTGAGAACATGCGCGTCATTCAGGAGCTGAGCGGTGCCGAGCAACAGGAACAGACGCAGAATCAGCGTGCGCAGGGCATGAACACATTCAAGCAGGCATAAAGGAGAAGGGTCATGCAGCAAAACAAAACCCAGAGCACCGAGCCGCACGGCCGTCGCACGTTCTATCAGCGGCTGCACCTCATGTCGCTACCGGTGGGCATCCTGCTCGGCGCGCTGCTGTTTTTGGTCAGCATCCCCATCGGCAATGGCCGCGAGCTGTTCTCGCTGACCCAGGCCGCGCAAAAGCAATGGAAGGTGCAGCCGTTCATCGACGGACGCGTTGCGCAGGTCGAGAACCTGATCACCATCGCCGAGCGGTATCCGGGCGTGGACGCGTCGCTGATGCAGGAGCTCAAAGAGGCGCAGGCGCAGATGAAGCACGCGAAGAGTGGCGGCGTGGTGCCGGTGTCGGCGGCGGATCGCCGGTTGCAGGCTGCATTCACCAGCATGATCGGTGCGCTTCACCAGAGCGAGCAACTGACTCAGGAGGACAAGAAGCTGATTGTCGGCGTCATCGATGCCTACAACGAGCAGGGCACCAAGCTGGGCCTGCAAGCGCGGGAATACAACCGCCTGGCGCAATTGGCCATCGACCTCTATGAAAAGCTGCCCACCCGCTGGCTATTCCAAAAGCCCGCGATTTATATTGAGCCGTAACACCGCGTTGGGAGGGGTGCATCCATGAAAAGTGTCCGCTGGGCGATTTTGCTGCTGCTCTGTGCGCTGCTCGCTGCGCAGAGTGCGCAGGCCGAACTCCCCAAGAAGCCCGACAACGCCAACACCTATGTATTCGACTACACGCAGCAGGGCGTGATGAGCGCCGAGGATGTGCTGCGCATGGACGTGGCCGCCCAAGCACTGCATGACGACGTCGGGCCGAGCATGGTCGCGGTGATGGTCGATTTCCTCGACGGCGCGCAGATCGAATACTACGCCAACGACCTCTTCAATGCCTGGGGCATTGGCGACAAGAAGCGCAACGACGGTGCGCTGCTGCTGTTTTCACGCGGCGACCGCCAGATCTATTTGCTCATGGGCGATGGGCTGGAAAAAGCGATCCCGGCCAGCGTGCGCGGCGATCTGCTGGATCAGTACGCCATTCCGTACCTGAAGCAAAACGATTTCTCCGAGGGACTGCGCGCGGTATTTATCGCCACCTGCGAAAAGATCGCGCAGGTGAAGGGCAAGACCATTGCCTCCGCAGGGGTGGCCACGCCGCAGACCGAGTACCGCGATTATCACGCCGATACCGACTACGATTATGATACCGGCTATGGATACGACTACAGCCGCGACTATGGCGACGGGTTCGACAGCCGCAACTTTGCGCGCGCGGAGCGGGGCTGGTTGAGCTCACTGATCACGTTGCTGGTCATTTTCTGGATTGTGCGCGCGATCTTTCGTCCGCGCGCGACCAGCGGCGGCAACGCTGGCTGCGGCTGCTTGCCGTGGCTGCTGCTCGGCGGCATGCTCAACGGCGGCGGGCGCGGCTACACCACCTATGGTCCGCGCAGCCCGATGCCTCCCTTTGGCGGCATGGGCAATCCGTTCGGCTCGGGTGGGCCCTTCGGCGGCGGGCGCTCCGGCGGTGGTGGCGGCGGATTCAGCGGCGGGTTCCGCGGCGGCGGAGGGCGCTCCTCCGGCGGTGGCACCGGGCGCGGGTTCTAGGCAAGGAGATGACCTCCTGGGGGACATCTGCGCTTGCGGCAGCTTTGGCTTTGTTCGTTAAAAAGAACCCTCGTCATGAGGGTTCTTTGCTTTTGTCCTGTTACTTCTTATAGTACGCCAGGATCGCGTCGCGCAGAAACACCGCCGCGCCGGGTTGCACGTTCTCATCATAGTACTGGGTGAAGCGCGGGTCGTCCACGTACATCTGTCCCAGGCCCTGGTGCGCCTCGGGCGGGTAATCGCCCCAGTTGCTCAGCCAGTCGTGGTGCATCTTCACCGCCTTGCGCGCGATGTCTCCGGCCGGGTCGCCAGTGGCAATGGCCTCGGCCAGCAGTTTGTTGGCGTCAGTCGCCATCTGCATGGCCGCGTCGTACGCCTGCTGGCTCATGCCGCGCAGCTTCTTGTTGGAGGCTTCGACCGCCGCCTCGCCATACTTCTGGCGAATCTCCTGGCCGTATTTTTGCTCGTTGTCGGCGATCAGCTGTTCCTTGAATCCTTCGAATCGTTGCTTGTCACTCATTGTGGTTGCTCCTTCCATGCTCTCGATTGTGTGGCGGACGTTTTCAATCAGGGTATCCAGCAGGGCTCTGCGCTGAAGCAGCGCTTGCTTGTGGTTGTCCAGTGCGGCGCGCGCGTCAAACCCGGGCGCCTGGATGATCGCGCGGATCTCGTCCAGCGGCAGCTCCAGCGCGCGGTAGAAGAGGATCTGCTGCAGCAGCTCTACCTCCTTGGCGCCGTAGATGCGGTAGCCCGAGGACGAAACGCGCGCCGGGCGCAGCAGGCCGATCTGGTCATAGTGGCGCAGCGTGCGGGGACTGACCCCGGCGAGGTGCGCCAGCTTTTGCACCGTGTATTCCATCGTGATTCCTCCTGACACGGCTATCATAAACCTTAACGTTACGTGCAAGTCAAGCGTTTTTGCAAAAAAGTTTTTGCGCGGCAAAAAAAAGAGCGCCGGTTGCAACCGGCGCATGCTTCTGCTATATTTATTCTGCATCACTGCGGGCGGTGGCGGCTGGCGGCAGGGTGGCGACCGGCGCGCTGTGCGAGAACAGATAGAACCGGTTGAAACCCGCGCGGCGCAGCTTTTCCTTCTCCACCTTTTTTACGCCGTCCTCGATGGGCAGCACCACCTTGCGGTAGTCGCGCGGGTACTTGTCGCGCAGGAACGGATCGAGCACATAGATGAAGGTATCATCGTGATCGGCTAGCACCACATAGTGGCCGGGACCGTTGCTGAAAGCCTGTTCTCCGCCACTGCACAGCGCAATGGCCATGCCGCCGCGATCCAGTGTCTTGTACACATCCTCGATATCATACGAGAAGCCGATCTTGATGCCAAACAGCTTGGCGATCGGCGCGAAGAGATTGGATGAGGTCCCGCCGTTGCCATCCTCCAGGCTGCCACCCACGCGGTACTTGATGCGCTGGGGATTGTTGCCGGCGGCATAGTTGCCCAGCGCCAGCGGCAGTACGTGCATGAAGTCCATGGCGGTCACCGGATAGTAGCGCTGGTGCGCGGGATTATGCATAAAGATAGGGCAGTACAGCTCGTTAAGCGATTCCTTGCACATGATGCAGGGCGCGCCCTTGTAGCCCTGGTCGGCCAGCTTGGCCAGGTCATCCTGCGGCACCATGGAGGCGACCACCATCGCCAGCGCGGTTGGTGCGCATCCGCCATCGCCGAAGGGGCGCTGCCTGGGCGCGCGCGGCGCCTCATAAATGGTGTCGGTCCAGATCGGATCGTTTTGCGCGTAGTATTGGAAGGGGCCTTTGCCGGTAGGCATCACCACCAGCCGCCGATAATCGGACACGGCGTACTCCGGCGGGAAATCCGCCCGGGCGGGCACGCCAAACGACAAACCCAAGAGGCAGACCAGGGATAGCGCGAGCCATGATTTCATGCAGGAACTCCTTTGGAAATGCGAAATGTGAGCGAGGTGATGCACAGATGTACAGACGATGCGCGGCGGCAGCGATGCTGCTGGTGTGCCTGTGGGGTACGTCGGTGCACGCAGAAATGGGGGAGCAAGTCATGCCGGATTCCTTTGTAGCCATCCAGGATGTGATCGACGATGCGGTCATCGACATTCGTTACGCGGGCAGTGACAATTTCATCGGCGCGCCGGTGGATGGCTACGAGCAGCCGGTGGCGCTGCTCACGCGCGAGGCAGCCGACGCGCTGGCGCTGGTGGCGCGGGATATGCGCGGCAAGGGCTATCGCTTGCTGATCTACGATGCGTACCGCCCACAGCGCGCGGTGGCGCATTTTCAGCGCTGGGCCGAGGATCTGGCCGACACGCGGATGCAGCAGGCGTACTACCCGCGCGAGGACAAGGCGAAGATGTTCGATCGCGGCTACATCGCCGCGCGGTCGGGGCATTCGCGGGGCAGCACGGTGGATCTGACGCTAATCGATGCCACCGGTACGCCGCTGGACATGGGCACCGGCTTTGACTTTATGGACGAGCGGTCCGCGCACGGCGCCGAGGGGCTGACCGACGCGCAAGTCGCCAACCGCGCACTGCTGAGAGCCGCGATGGAGGCGCGTAACTTCCGCGCGTACAAAGCCGAATGGTGGCATTATACCAAAATAGACGAGCCATTTCCAGATACGTATTTTGATTTTCCTGTGCGCGTCTCTGATGAAACGAAATAACTTACCAAAATCATGCAGGCCGATGCGAATTGCACCGGCCTGGGTTGTATAGATAGGAAAATACCGCTCGGCCATAGCGCTTACGCCCGCCGTGTGGCTTGCAGCCGCGCAACGACCCGCCGCGCGGTGGGCGTGGCGGCCAGGCCACCCTCGCTGGTCTCGCGCAGGGAGCTGTCCATCTTTTCGCCGACCTCGCGCATCGCGTCGATCACCTCGTCGGGCGGCACCGCGCTTTGGATCCCCGCCAGCGCCATCTCCGCAGCGGCCAGCGCAACCGCCGCGCCGGTGGCGTTGCGCTTGACGCAGGGCACCTCGACCAGCCCGGCCACCGGATCGCAGGCCAACCCCATCAGGCTCTTGATGGCCAGCGCTGCCGCATGCACGATGGCCTTGCTATCGCCGCCGTTCAGACTGACCAGCGCTGCCGCCGCCATGGCCGCCGCGCTGCCGATTTCCGCCTGACAGCCACCTTCCGCCCCGGCGATGCACGCGCGGCTGGCGATCACCTGGCCGACGCCGCCTGCGACATATAGCGCGTGCAGGATGTCCTCGCGCGCGGGGGAAAACGCATCGGCATAGGGTAGCAGCACCGCGGGCAGCACACCGCACGCACCGGCGGTCGGCGCGGCCACAATGCGCCGCATGCACGCATTGCATTCGCCCATCATCAGCGCCTGCGCTAGCACGCGCCCAAAGAACGGCCCGCACAGCGATTGTCCCGCGTCCACGCGCGCGGCCATGCGCGCGCCGTCGCCGCCCACCAGCCCGCTGGCCGAGCGGTCATCGGCGCGGTAGGCGTCGCGCGCGTCTTGCATCGCGGTCAGCAGCGCGTCGATGCGCGCTAGGCTATCGTCGGCACTCACGCCGCGCGTGTCCATATCGGCGCGTTGAATTACCGCCCACAGCGGCAAGGACTGACGCTTGGCATCGCCCAGCAGATCGGAAAAAGCGGTGTAGTCCATGCGGGCCTCCTCATTGTATGCCGGTGAGATAGATGACCTTTTGCGTGGTGGGGTAGCGGCGCAGCAAGGCCAGCGCGTCCTCGTCCAGCGGCTGGTCGATCATCAGCACCATGATGGCGCGGCCGCCGCGCTGATCGCGATAGAGCTGCATGGTGGCGATGTTCACGCCTCTGTCGCTGAGCAGACCGGCTACCTCGGCCACTTTGCCCGGCGCATCGGTGTGGTAGACGATCAGCGTGCGCATCTCGCCGGTAAACTGTGCGTCCTGCCCATCCAGTCCATCGACGCGGATGCGCCCGCCGCCCAGCGACGCGGCCTGCATGGTCAGCTGGCCGCCGCGCTCGCCGGTCAGTCGAAGGACCGCGCTGTTGGGATGCGCATGCTTGAGCACGGTCGTGCCCACAGAGAACGTCAAACCCATCGCCGGGGCAAAATCAAAGCTATCCGGAATGCGCGGATCGTCGGGCGAAAAGCTGAGCAGACCGGCCACCAGCGCGCGGTCAGTGCCGTGCCCCGCGCCGGTTGCGGCAAACGAGCCATGCAGCAGGATTTCTGCGTGCGTCGGCGCTTCGCCCAGCAGCGCGCGGGCCATCAACCCCATGCGCACCGCGCCCGCCGTGTGCGAGCTGGACGGCCCGACCATCACCGGCCCTAAGATATCCAATAAATTCATGTCCTGCATCCTTTATCGGTTTGTGAGCGAAAGCCATCCTTATTGTATTCCCCGCCTTGTGGAATTGCAAGCGCGGCCTGTGCGTGATATACTAAAGGATATCAATAGTTTGGAACAAAGGAGACCGACATGGGCAAAGAAACCAAGCGACCGGACATCGATGCCGTTGTGCTGGATGTGGGCAATGTGCTCATTCTGTTTGATCCCAAGGCGCGCCTGGCAGAAAAATATGGCCAAGAAATGGCGGAAAAGATTCATCCGTGGGTTTTTGGCAGCAAGCATTGGCTGGAGATGGATCGCGGCATTCTGACCGAGGACGAGGTCAAGGCACGCATGAAGAACGATGCCCCAGCCGAGCTGGCGGAGTGGATCGACCGCGCGATCGCCGACTATCCGCCGATGGGCATCCCGATGCCCGAGAGCCTGGCGTACCTGCCGCGGCTGAAGGCAGCGGGGTACAAGCTCTATATTCTCTCGAATTATGGCGAGCAGTATTTTGAAATCACCAATCAGCTGCACCCGGTTTTTGGCGATATCGACGGCTTTATCCTCTCCGGCCGCGAGAAGGTGCTCAAGCCCACGCCGCATATCTACCGGGCGTTGCTGGATCGGTTCAACCTCGTGCCTGAGCGCAGCATCTTCTATGATGACGTGCAGGCCAACATCGACGGCGCGAAAAAGCTGGGCATGCAGGGCCGCGTGTTCACCACGCCCTCGCAGTTTGACGAGCTGCTGATCCCAGTACCCTAAGCAACTTCTCATCCTTTTCCAACGTATGGTTTAGGACGATTCATCCATCATCGGGTAAACTGGAGTATGGCAGATTTGCCCGAAGGAGGCCGACGACGTGGGCAGTAGTGTGAAGCGCAGCTTTCCCAAGCTGAATATGAAATTGTTCAACCTAGTTTCGCTGGCGGTGGCGGCGGTCATCCTGCTAGCGGTGGTGCTGGGGCACAAGGGCGTGGATGGCGTCATCGAGCGCTGGAGCACGCTGGACAAGCGGTGGCTCGGCTTGGCGCTGGCCAGCATGGGTGTCTATTGGCTGCTCGAGGGCACGGTGCTGCACATGCTGACCTCCTGCCTGTACCGCGGCGTGCCGTGGTTATCGGCGCAGCGCACCGGCATGATCGGCCAGCTCTATAGCGCGCTGACGCCGTTTTCCACCGGCGGGCAGCCCATCCAGGTGCTCTATATGCAGCGCGACGGACTGGATACCGGTGGCGCGGCTTCCGTGCTGACCGTAAAATCGGTGATGTACCAGCTGGGCGTGATGCTCTTTGGCGTCATCGCGGTCGTGACCAGCTACGGTTTTTTCATTCAGTTTGTGCCCGCGTTCCTGTGGCTGTCGCTCCTTGGGTTTTTGGTGAATCTGGTCGTGACCGGCGGCATGCTGCTGGTGGCGATCAGTCCGGGTATTACGCGCAAGATGTCCAACGGGATCATCACGCTGCTCAATAAGCTGCGCATCGTGCGCGATGCCGACGCGGCGCGCGAAAAGACCGAGCGGCAGTTTGCGATTTTTCACGAGGGGACCATGCGTTTCTCCAAGCGCTTTGGTGCGGTGATTTGGGCGATGATCGTGACCATGGTGCAATTGCTG
>JAVBUY010000028.1:0-17547 GCA_031554855.1 Eubacteriales bacterium | reverse complement strand
CATCAGCAGCGCCGGAAGCGCCGCAAAAATCAGCCGAATGCCATAATACTGTCCCCGGCAATACTCGTTGTTCGCATTGACAGTATAGTAAAAACCGCCTGGCAGATTCATCAGCAGCACCAGCGCGTGGATGCTCTCCAGAATGCCGATCAGCCAGAGCATGTTGACCAGGCGCGGGGCGCTGCGATTGATGGCATAATCAAAAAAAGCGACCATCAGGCAAAACGCCGCGGACTGAAAAATGAAATAGAGGCTGTAGATCAGCATCACGGCGGTTGGCTGCGCCGTGGTGCCCGCGCTGGTATCACCCATGAACTCAAACAGGATGGCCGCCATCACGCAGCCAATGGTGCACAGTACCACGCGGCGCTGTATCTGGTCAGTGGCTTTGCTGCGCTTGTAGTCAAACAACACAAGCAACAGCATAACCACCGGCGCGAAAAGCACATTGACGAGTTGAATCGCTTGCATAGCAGCCCCCTGGAATATGAAATCAAGAAAAATTGGGAAGTTCTCCCTTTTAATATGCTTATTATAGCAGTTGCCCTGCCAAAAGCAACCGTTCATTCCGCATTTTCCCTCTGTTCCGGCTAAAGAATGTTTTCATCTTTACGCAAAAAGAGCCGCCCAAAGGCGGCTCTGATGCGAGGGGGGAATGTCACTTCTTTTCGCGGCGGAAGCACAGGAACCAGTCGAGGCAATACTGGTTTTCGTCCTTGCTCTGCATGCGCTCCTTGGCCACACCGCAGCTGCCCGCGGTGGGCACGATCACATCCTGGCCGGGCTGCCAGTTCGCAGGCGTCGCACAGGCGTCCTGATCGGCCTTTTGCAGCGCAATGATCACGCGCTTGATTTCCTCAAAGTTGCGGCCGGTAGACAGCGGATAGTAGAGGATCAGGCGGATCTTGCCGACCGGATCCACGATGAACACCGCGCGCACAGCCTGCGTATTGGACTGGCCGGGCTGGATCATGCCATACTGCTTGGCGACGTCCATGCGGATGTCCTCGATGAGCGGAAACTTTACCTCGACGTTCTTCATGCCGTTCCATTCCAGCTCTTGGATCTTGCGCAGCCAGGCGATGTGCGCATACAGCGAATCGACCGACAAGCCCACCAGTTCGGTGTTCAGCGCCTTAAATTCGTCCGCCATGGTGGCAAAGGTCATAAACTCGGTCGTACACACCGGCGTAAAGTCGGCCGGGTGGGAAAAGAGGATCACCCATTTCCCCTTGAAGTCGGCGGGAAAGTTGATATCCCCCTGTGTGGTCTTGGCGGTAAACGCGGGCGCCATATCGCCAATCAGCGGCATGTTGACTCTTTGCAGCTCTTCCATTTTCGTATCCTCCTTCGAATGTACATTTAACAGTAATCATTCCTGTTATTGATTTCATTCTACCCCCACCTCCCGGATTTGTCAAGCATAAACGGAAAATCATTTTCGACATCGCACAGAATTGACAGCACGGGCACTTTGCCGTACAATTTGGGATGTCCTCGGTATCGGCAATATCATGGAGAGATGGCCGAGCGGTTGATGGCGCTGGTCTTGAAAACCAGTGATGCTGAAAGGCACCGGGGGTTCGAATCCCTCTCTCTCCGCCAAAAGGCAGTCCCCTTGCGTCAGCGGGGGGACTGCCTTTTGGTGAAAAGATAAAGGGAGGATTCGAACGGGCCGTGAAGAAAACAGCCCGGTGGGCTGTTTTTAGGCCCCGGCCCGCAGGGCGAATCCCTCTCTCTCCGCCATCGCAAGGTCCACCACGCACGTGGTGGGCTTTTGCGTTGGCGGAGGCTGCATGGAGGATTCGAACCCACACGGATACGAGCGAGGCCTGACCAACCGCCTCGCCGACCTGCTATTCGCAAGGCAGTCCCTTCTTTGTTCCATCCATTCTGAAGCCGAATCAAATTTCCTTGCTTTACCAAAACCTCATAGAATCAACGTTTTTTGGTCCTCATATACAAAAATTTTGACAAAAAACTGTCGATGCTGTTGACATCGCTTTTTCCAGATGCTATAATCTAAAATATAATATATGGGAACGTTCCCATGAATTGACTGGAGCATGCCATATGGCGGACATCTGGGATGTGGCGAAACTTGCGGGCGTCAGCAAATCCACGGTGTCGCGCGTCATTACCGGCGGCGACCATGTAAAACCCGAAACCAAGCGGCTGGTCGAGCAGGCCATGTCGGAACTGGACTATACTCCCAGCTACTTTGCCCAGGCTATCCGCTCCGGAAAGACACGCACCATCGCCATCGTCTATCCAGATTCCTCGAACATCTTCTACAACGAGCTGATCGCGGCAGTGGAAGACGTCGCGCTGGAATCGGGCTACATGGTGCTCACCTGCAATACCCGCCGCAGCAAGCAGCGCGAACGCGAATTCATCGGGGAGCTCATCCGGCGCAATGTAGACGGCGTGATCTTTTGCACCTATTTTTGCGATCCAGAACAACTGGAGTACCTGTTGGCTCTCTCCGCCAAGCTTCCTATGGTGTTCATGGATCACTTGTTCGACGGCCGGGACGATGTGTCGATGGTCATCTCCGAGGACATCCAGTCGAATCGGCACGCGACGGCGTACCTGGCATCGCGGGGTTGCAGACGCATCGGCTACCTTTGGCTGCACGATGTAACCGTTACCCGCTATCGCTTCTCGGGCTATCGGCTGGGGCTGGAGGATTGCGCGCTCCCCTATGACGATCGCTTGGTGCATCTGGCGAGGAATGAGGCGTCCACGGAAAGCAACACCCACATCCGGCTGGGCTACGAGGGCATGAAGCAGCTGATGTCGCTGGACGATCCGCCGGATGGCCTCATGACCTCCACAGATATTCTGGCTATCGGCGCCATTCAATACCTACAGGAAATCCACGTTCCCATCCCCGGGCGTGTGCGCATTGTGGGGTACGACGATATCGAAATGTCGCGCCTGATCAAGCCCACACTGACCACAATTTCGCAGCCTGTCCACGACCTTGGGCACGAGGCGGCAAGGATTCTTTTGCGCAAGATCACCAAAGGCAATGCATATAACCGCTGCAAGATCCTCGATCCTGCATTCAAAATCCGCGAGAGTACGTAACCAATCCGCTACAGAACGAAGTGGCGGATGGATATAAATCGAGGAGGTACATCCCATGAAAAAGCTGGTATCACTGGTGCTTGCCCTGACCCTGGTTGCCACGATGTTCTCCCTGACCGCCGTAGCGGAAACCAAGACCTACAAGATTGGCATGTCCACGCTCAACCTGTCTAACCCCTTCTTCGTCGCACTGACCAACGCCGCACAGGAATACGGCAAGGAAAACAACGTCGAGATCATGATCAACGACTCTCAGGACCAGGCGGAAAAGCAGATCGCTGCGCTGGAGAACTTCATCGCCAGCGGCTGCGACGCCATCGTCGTCACGGCTGTCGATCCGGCCGCCATCCTGCCGGTGGTCAAGAGCGCACGCGCGCAGGGCATCAAGGTCGTTTGCCACACCACCAAGCTGGATGAGTACGATGCTTGGGTGGCCGCAGACGAGTACGACATGGGCCACACGCTGGGCGTCGCCGCTGGCGAATGGATCGCCGCGAACCTGAAGGACCAGGGCGAAGTGCAGGCGGCTACCCTGAACTTTGACACCATTCCCCAGGTCATCAACCGCAAGAAGGGCATCATGGAAGGCGTTGCTGAAAAGGCGCCCTTCGTGAAGTTCGTGGCGGATGCCACCGCGGGCGATCCCCAGGCGGGCATGACCGCCACCGAGAATTTCCTGCAAACCCATCCGGACCTCCAGGTCGTGCTGGGCATCAACGACGGCGGCGCGCTGGGTGCGTATGAGGCATTCAAGGCTGCGGGCCTCACCAGCGAGAAATACCTCATCGGCGGCATTGACGCCACGCCCGAGGGCATCAACAAGGTCAAAGAAGGCGGCATCTACCGCGTAACCGTGGATCAGGCCCCCGCCACCGCTGGCAAGAAGTGCATCGAGCTGGCGCTCAAGGCCATCAACGGCGAGCCCTTCGAGAAGGACTACCTGCAGGATCTGGTTCCGGTCACCGGCGCCAATGTCGGCGATTATTAAATCCCATGGGTTCGTGGGCCGGAGCGACTTCCCGCTCCGGCCCTTTCCAAAAGGAGAATACGATATGAGCGTATTGCTAGAGCTCAAGGACATCACCAAGCGGTATCCCGGCGTGCTGGCGCTGGACGGTGTTTCGCTATCGCTTGAAGCGGGCGAGGTGCATGCGCTGCTGGGAGAAAATGGCGCAGGCAAGAGCACACTGATCAAGGTGCTGGCAGGCGCCATTCGGCCCGAGCGCGGCGAGATCCTGATGGACGGCGCGTCCCACAGCCACATGACGCCCGCGTTGGCGCAGCAGCTGGGCATCGGCGTGATCTATCAGGAATTCAACCTGGTGCCCTCGCTGAGCATCGCGGAAAACATCTTTCTGGGCAGCGAGATCAGAAAGAACGGCGTGCTGGATAAGAAGGCAATGCTCGAGCGTTCCCGGGAAATCCTGCGCAGCATGCAGGTTGACATCGACCCCAGAACCCCGGTGAAGGAACTGACGGTAGCCTACCAGCAGATCGTCGAAATCGCCAAGGCCATCTCGAAAAACGTGCGCGTGCTGATCATGGACGAACCCACCGCACCGCTGACCAACAACGAGGTGCAGGCCATGTTCTCGCTGGTGCGCAATCTCAAGAAGGCCAATGTCACCATCATCTACATCTCCCACCGCATGGAAGAGCTATTTGAAATCTCCGACCGGATCACGGTGCTTCGCGACGGCAGATACATCGACACGCTATCCACCCAGGAGGCCACCCGCGATGGGCTGATCCGGCTGATGGTGGGGCGCTCGCTGACCGAGCAATACCCCGGCAGGAACTGCCCGATGGGCGAGGTGATGCTCGAGGCGCGCGGCATCACCACCCGAAACTTGCTGCGCGATGTGTCCATATCGGTGCGCGCAGGCGAGATTCTAGGGATCGCGGGGTTGGTGGGTGCGGGACGCACAGAACTGGCGCGCGCGATCTTCGGCGCAGATAGGATCCAATCCGGTGAGGTGCTGCTGTCGGGAAATCAGCTGCACTGCCGTGCACCACAGGACGCTATCAAGAAGGGTATCGCGCTGATTCCGGAGGACCGCAAACGTCAGGGCGTGCTGCTGAGCATGAGCGTTTGCCACAATGTCACGCTGGCCAGCGTGCGGCGGCTCGCGCGGTTCAATGTGATCAATAAGCGCGGCGAGGGCGGGCTGGTTCGGGAGTATGTCAAAAAGCTGTCCATCAAGACCCCGGGCATTGGCCAGCTGGTGAAAAACCTGTCCGGCGGCAACCAGCAAAAGGTGGTGCTAGCCAAATGGCTGACATCCGGGGCGAAGGTGTATCTGTTTGACGAGCCCACCCGTGGCATCGACGTAGGCGCAAAATATGAGATCTATTGCCTGATGAACCAACTCGTGGAGAGCGGCAACGCGATCATCATGATCTCTTCGGAGCTGCCCGAAATCCTGGGCATGTCTGACCGCATCGCGGTCATGCATGAAGGCCGGTTGGCGGGCATTCTTCCGGCGGTCGAGGCCGATCAGGACACGATCATGAAACTGGCCTCCGGTATGTAATAAAACAAGGAGAGATGGCATTGAAGAACACGCAGATGATGAAAAAATACGGAATCGTCGTGGTGCTGCTTTTGTTGTGCGCATTCTTCTCGCTGACAACGAAGTCGTTTTTAACGATGAAAAATCTGCTCAACGTCGTCAGACAGGTATCCATCATTGGCATCGTCGCCGTTGGCATGACATTCGTGCTGCTGACCGGCGGAATCAACCTGGCGGTGGGCTCGTGGCTGGCTGTGACGGGCGTCATCGCCAGCACGCTGATGGTCAATTTCCACGTGCATCCGCTGCTGGCCATGCTCGCGGGCATCGCCAGTGTGGTGCTGCTGGGGCTCGCCACCGGCGTGCTCATTGAGAAACTGGAGTTGCCCAGCATGATCGCCACACTGGGCGTGATGACCGCCGCGCGCGGCCTGGCATTCATTGTGACAGGCGGGCTGCCGATCTACTCGATCCCCGAGGCGTACGTGGTGCTCGGGCAGGGCTACCTGTGGGGCATCCCTGTGCCGGTGCTGTTCATGATCGCTGCGTTCGCGTTCGGCTGGTTCATCCTGGAGCAGACACCAACCGGCCGCTACTTTTACGCCATGGGCGGCAACCACGAAGCGGCGCGCCTGGCGGGCATCAACATCAGCCGCATGACGCTGCTCACCTACGCCATCAGCGGGCTTTTGTGCGGCATCGCGGGCGTGATCCTGATGTTCCGCATCAACTCGGGCCAGCCCACCGCGGGCACCGGCATGGAGATGGATGTCATCACCGCCACCGTGCTGGGCGGGGTGTCGCTGGCGGGCGGAGAGGGCAAAATCTTCGGCGTGCTGATCGGCTGCCTGATCATCGGCGTGCTGTCCAACGGCCTGATCATCATGAACGTCGGCGAGTATTATCAGATGGTGGTCAAGGGACTGGTGCTGATTCTGGCGGTGGGTCTGGACAAACTCGGCCAGCGCCAGAGCATGAAGGCCTCCCAGGGGATCGCATGATGAAAAGCATTCTTTGTTTCGGGGATTCCAATACCCACGGAACCAGGCCGGACGGCGGACGCTTCGCGCGGCATGAGCGCTGGACCGGCATCCTGCAAACGCTGCTCGGCGAAGCGTACCATGTGATCGAAGAGGGGTTGGGCGGCCGCACCACCGTGTGGGATGACCCCATCGAAGAGGACAAAAACGGCAAGCAGCACCTGCGCACCTGCCTCGCCAGCCACAGTCCGCTGGACTTGGTGGTCATCATGCTGGGCACAAACGACCTCAAAAACCGGTTCTCGGTGTCGCCCACCGACATCCAGTGGGCGATGGACAGCTTGATCAAGACTGTGCGTGCGCTGGATGTCGAGATGTATGGCAAGACGCCGGAGGTGCTGATCGTCGCGCCCGTCCAGATTGGGCGGCTGTCGGCGCTGGCCGATGTGCTGATCGGCGCGCAGCAAAAGTGCGCGCAGCTGCCCGCGCTGTATGAGCAGCTTGCGGCGACACGAGGCGTCTATTACATGAACGCGGGTGCGTTTGCCCAGGCGGACGACGGGGACGGCGTGCACATCGGCGCGGCCGGGCAGCGTGCGCTCGCCGAAGCGTTCGCGCGCAAAATCCAGGAGATATTTGAAGGGAGATAGTCACATGCGGAACTGGAAACAAAAATACATGCTTCTGGCCGAAGACATTTCCGGCGCGGGGTTGGATGTCGAACAGATCAAAGGTGACCTCAAGGCGCAGGTGATCGAGCTTCCCTCCTGGGCGGTGGGCAATTCGGGCACGCGCTACGGCACATTCAAGGACAAGGGCGCCGCCGTCACGATCTGGGACAAAATTGACGATTGCGCCGAAATCCAGCGCTGCCTCGGGATCACGCCGGTCATGGCCAGCCACGTCTGCTGGGATAAGACCGACGACGGACAGTTTACCCCGGTGCGCGAATACGCCGCCAAGAAAGGCCTGCGCATCGGCGCGGTGCATCCGGATACGTTCAGCAAGCAGGAGTTCCGCTTCGGCTCGATCTGCTCCCCCATCGAATCGGTGCGCCAGGGCATCAAGGAGCACTTCAAAGAGTGCATCCGCATGGCGCGTGAGATGGGCTCGACCACCATCGCGATGTGGGTGGCCGACGGTACCAACTACCCCGGGCAAGACAGCCTGATAGCGCGCAAGCACCGGCTGTTCGATGGGCTGAAGGCGCTGTATGACCTGATGGATAAAGACATGACCATGGTGCTGGAATACAAGCCGTTTGAGCCGTTCTTCTACACCACCGACGTGCAGGACTG
This sequence comes from Eubacteriales bacterium, assembly GCA_031554855.1. Lineage (GTDB taxonomy): Bacteria > Bacillota > Clostridia > Christensenellales > Aristaeellaceae > JAVBUY01. The sequence goes on along the minus strand of JAVBUY010000028.1, from coordinate 9,663 downwards.
GGGCATGTCCAGCCTGATGTGCAACAAGCTGGGCGATCGCGCCAAGGTGCTGGTGGATTTGGGCCATCACGTATCGGGCGTCAACATCGAGCAGATCATCGCCACGCTGCTAGACGAGGGCAAGCTGGGCGGCTTCCACTTTAACAACCGCCGCTACGCCGACGACGACCTGATCTCCGGCACGGTGAATCCGCTGGAGATGTTCCTCATCTTCAGTGAGATCGTCAACGCGCGCCTGCATGGAACGCCTACCGACATCACCTACATGCTCGATCAGTCCCACAATATCGAGAACAGCCTCGAGGGCATCATCTACTCGGTGATGAACATCCAGACCGCCTATGCCAAGTCGCTGCTCATTGACCGCGCCGCGCTCAAAGTCGCGCAGGCGGCCAACGACGTGGTGCTGTGCAACAAGATCATGATGGAGGCCTTCAACCTGGACGTCGAGCCGCTGCTGGCCATGGTGCGCGAGGAAATGGGGCTCTCCGACATAGACCCGTTGCGCAATCACCGCCAGAGCGGGTACAACAAGAAGGTATCCGCGGAGCGCAAAGAAGGTATCCTCACGTTGGGAGGCGTGTGACGCATGACGGGCAAAGAACGGATCCTAAAGACGCTGGCATTTGAGGAGCCCGACCGCGTGCCCACCATGGAGTGGGTGCTGCATCCCGGCGTGATGGAGAAGGTATGCGGCGCGAAGTCCGATATTGAGTTCGTGCGCATGATGGACCTAGACGGCATCGCCGTGGGGCTGAATGCCAAGAACACCAAGCTGGACGACCGGCACGCCATGGATGAGTGGGGCATCACGCGCGTTACCTACGACGAGTATCCAAACCCGGTCAAATTCCCGATTTCGGACTGGGACGACGCCGACAAGCTGGTGGTGCCGGACCCCGACGCGAGCTATCGGTTCGACAACATCAAGCGCGCACAAAAGGAAATCGGCGAGGAGAAGCTGGTGTGCGCGCGGGTGCGCGATGTGTTTTCGCAGCCGCGCGATCTGATGGGGTTCGAGGGGTTTCTGATCTCGTTTTACGAAGAGCCGGAGTTGGCCGATCACCTGATGAAGCTGAGCTGCGATTACTCCATGCGCATCTGCGAAAATTTGCGGGATCTGGGCGTCCAGGTCATCGTCATTGGCGACGACTACGCCAACGACAGCGCGCTGTTGATGCGCCCGGATATGTTCCGCGAGACCGTGCTCCCGCACCTGGCCAAGCTGGTTGGCCACGCCAAAAAGCTGGGGCTGAAGGTCATCAAGCACTCGGACGGCGACCTGAACGCCATCGTGCAGGACCTGGTGGACACCGGCATCGATTGCCTCGATCCCATCGACGAGCGCGGGCACATGGACATGGCGGCGCTCAAGCAGCGATACTATGGCAAGGTGGCGCTCAAAGGCAATGTAGACTGCGTGTCTACGCTGGTCGATCAGTCGATCCAGGATGTGCGCCGCGCCACCGCGCGCTGCCTGCTACTGGGCAGCAAGGGCGGCGGGCACATCATCTCCTCCTCCAACTCCATCCACAGCGGCATCAGCCCGGCGAACTACCGCGCGTTTCTGGATTGCGTGAAGGAACTGGGGACTTACCCGCTCGACATCGGACGGCTCGAGCGCGTCGCGAAGGAGGGGTAGACATGACGAGACACCTCGCGGTCGATCTGGGCGCGGAAAGCGGGCGCTGCGTGATCGCGACGCTGCAGGACGGCGCGCTGGACATGGAAGAGTTGTGCCGTTTCCCCACCCAAGGGCTGTTGCTCCAGGGCGGTGTCCACTGGAATGTGTATCGGTTCTATGAGGAAATCGTGTCCGCGCTGAAGAAATATGCGCTCAAGTATGGGCCACGGCTGGACAGCATCGGGGTGGACACCTGGGGCTGCGACTACGCGCTGCTGGACGAACTCGGGCAGCTAATCGAGCTGCCCTATTGCTACCGCGACAGCCGCACCAGCGATACGCCTGAGGTGCTGGCGCCGCTGCGCGACACGATCTACGCGAAAACCGGCGTGCAGTTTCTGGTCTTTAACACCGCCAATCAACTGGTCGCCGCCCGCCGCGAGCCGGACGGCGCGCTGGATCAGGCGAGCACCCTGCTGTTCATCGGCGACTTCCTGCACTGCCTGCTGGGCGCGGAGAAGGTCAACGAATACACCGTGGCCTCGATCTCGCAGTTGGTAGATACCTCAAAGAAACAGTGGGGCGGCGAGCTGTTCGACCTGTTGGGTCTGCCACAGCGTATCGCCTCGCGGCTGGTGTTCCCTGGCGAGCACATCGGCAATGTCTCGGAGAGCCTGCTCAAAGAAACCGGGCTAGTAGGTCCGGTCAAGATCATCGCGCCCGCCGTGCACGACACCGCCAGCGCCATCCTGGCATCCCCTGCTTCTGGCGAGCGCTGGGGCTACATCAGCTCGGGCACCTGGTCGCTGGCAGGCATTGAGCTGGATCATCAGGTCAATACGCCCGAGGCCTTGGCCATGAATGCCTCCAACTCTGGCGGCGCGCTGGGCAAGAACCTGTTTTTGAAGAACGTGATGGGGCTCTGGCTGATTCAGCAGTGCAAAAAGGTCTGGGGTGCGCGCGGCATCGAGCTAAGTTACGAAGAAATTGTGCGTCAAGCGCAAAGTGCCCCCGCGTTTTCAGCTTTTATCGATCCGGACGACCCGGGCTTCTTCGCGCCGGACGATATGGTCGAGCAGATCCGATCCACCCTGCAACGCACCGGCCAGCAAGCGCCCGAGGTGACCGACGTCGGCGCGATCTCCCGCGTGATCTACGAATCGCTGAGCATGAAATACCGCACTGTGCTGGAGGGGCTGTGCGCGGCAGCCGGGCACGAAATCGACGCGCTGCACATCATTGGCGGCGGTAGCAAGAACCACATGCTCAACCAGATGACCGCCAACGTGCTGGGCATTCCGGTGATCGCCGGCCCCACGGAGGCCACCGCCATCGGCAATGTGCTCATGCAGGCCTACGGCTGCGGGCAGGTCGGCTCGCTCGCGGAGATTCGCGAAATCGTGCGGCGATCCACTGAAACGGCGGAGTTTACGCCCGAGGACCGTGCGATGTGGGCGGACGCCTACGCGCGCTTTCAGAAGGTGTGCGGGCGTTAGTGCGCATCCATGGATATACAAAACCTGCGCGACGAGGCTGCTTTGCGCCCGTCCGGCCTTATGGCAACACAGAAAGGCCATGTCCCAGATAGGACATGGCCGACTTTGTGTTGACACCGGATACTCCGACACGCAACACGCGAATCCGCGCGGGGAAAGGTCATCACGATCGGACTATTTTCTGTATCCGCACTTGGGGCACACGCCGTTTTCATTCAACAGGATGCCGCACAGCGGGCAGCGAGCCTTTTCTTCTTTGGGCGCATACTCTTCCGTGGCGCCGTTGACGCCGCTCGTGAACGTGATCTTGACGATATTCAGTTTGTCTTTCAGCAAGTCGTACACCATCTTGATCATGCCTTCGACCGTCATGGTCTCTTTGGTCACCACCAGGCGGCACTCGGGATACGCCGTCGCCAGCTCGGTCTTGAAGGCCGGCCCCTTCTGCTTGTTGGTCGGCGCGCCGTTCTTGATGCCCTGTTTCTCATAGACGTCCAGGATCGCGGGGAGGAGCGGGTCGTCCTCCCTCAAAACCAGCGCGTGATCGAAGTTTTGCAGAACTTCCCAGGCGGTTTTCTTGATCTCGTTGCAAGGGAATACCATATTCACACCCGCGTTGACGCTGTCCTCCACTTCCAGCGTCAGGATCCCCGTGTGGCCATGCAGATACTGGGCTTCGCCCTTAAACCCATAGAACCGGTGGGCGTATTGCAAATCCAAGGTGGTAAAGCTTCTCATGGTTTTTCTCCTTATAGGTTGTATTTACGGGATTTGTTCGTGCTCCCATATGCGCACACAATTCGTCGGTCGGTTAGCTGTATGCGTCATGAAACCAGCTTAGAATCGGTCGGTAGTGCGAGTACAAAGAAGCGAAATTTGGGCGCCATCATCACCTCCAACTCATGATTTCGGCTTGTGGTCTGGATCGCATTCGGGGCAGATGCCCCGAAAAACGATGTCGTGGCCAGTGAACGTAAACCCTCGGGGATCCTTTATGCGCTGCGCCAAATCCGCCATGAACTCCATGTCCACATCAAAGATCCGGTCGCACTGAAAGCATCGGGCGTGATAGTGATCGTGGCACAGATGGTCATAGCGGTCGGCGCTGCCCGGCATTTCCCGCTTGCGAATCTCCCCCATGTCGGATAGCAGATTCAGGTTGCGATACACCGTCGCCCTGGCGATATCGGGGTGGCGCTTTGTGATCGATCGGTAGACCTCGTCGGCGGTGGCATGGCACTGCAATTCTTTGACCGCTTCCAGCACCAGGGCCCGCTGCACGGTATTGCGCTTGTTCATGGCAATCAGTCCTTACTGCGTCATCATTCACTAATGAGATTATATCTCAATTAAAACTCGATGTCAATAGTTCCGATGCTTTTTTTCTGATGAGCCCATCCTCTGTACGCTTAACCACGATTTAACCTTCGCAATCGCGAAGAAATATTGACTTTTACTGCTGCAATGTGACATAATCCATGCATACGGCGTGGAATTTATTGTCAACGAGGTGGGCACCGTGTACATTAGCTACAAAAAGCTGTGGAAGCTGCTGATCGATATGGATTGGCTGAAGAAGGATCTGCGCGAGGCGACCGGCCTATCGCAGGCCACCATAGCGAAACTGGCCAAAAACAGAACGGTCAGCACCGACGTGCTGGCCAGGATCTGCTGCGCGCTGCATTGCAGCCTGCCCGACATCGCGGAGTATGTCCCCGTGGACGAGACCGTCTGACCCAAGCAAACATTTTGCAAGGAGCGTATATGCAGCAGAACATCGACGATGCGACCATGGATCGAATCAAGGCATCCCTGCTCGATTGCTATCGGGACTTCATCTCGATCGCCAATGTCAATCGCGATATCATCTATTTCAATCCCGCCGCGTACCGGATGATGGGCTATGAGGAACACGAGCGGCCCAACATTCTCCGCACCGAGGAACTGCACACTCCCGAGGCCGACGAGATCGCGCGCACGCAGATCCAACCGGCGGTTTTTCGCGACGGCTATTGGCGCGGCATCAGCTACATCCGCCACAAGGACGGTTCACCCATCACCGTGGAAATGACCGTGTTTCCGATTTACGGTCAGCATGGCGAAGAGTACGGCACAGTCGCCATCATGCGCGATGTGGACGAGCTGTCGAAGGTCAACGATCAGCTGCGCAAGAGCATGGACATGTTCCAAAAGGTGATGGACTCAGCGCGCATCGGCATCGTGCTGATCAACATGGACAACCACACCATCGAGATGAGCAACGAATACACCAAAGAGCTGCTCGGTTTAGACGACACACCGCTAGTCGGTCAAAAGTGCTACGATGTGCTGTGTCACCGCCCGCTGGATATGTGTCCGCACATGCATCAGACCGACAAGTTCCTGCTCTTTGAGCGCTGCATCGAGCGGCCGGATGGCACGTCGGTGCCCATCATCAAGACCGGCACGCGCATTCAGATCGGCGCGACCCCCTACCTGGTCGATACCTTTGTGGATATCTCCATGCAAAAGGCGCTGGAGAAAAACCTGCAAGAAGCTATGCTCGCCGCCGAGGCCGCCAACAGTTCCAAGAGCGAATTCCTCTCGCGCATGAGCCACGAAATGCGCACGCCGCTGAACGCGATCATCGGCATGACGCAGATTTCCGAAAAAGTGACCGAGGTCGACAAGCTCAAGGGCTGCATCGACACCATCAAGCTATCGTCCAAGCACCTGCTCGGGCTGATCAACGATATCCTGGACCTCTCGAAGATCGAGGAGGGCAAGCTGGAGCTCAGTCCCGAAACCTTCACCATCGCCGAAATGATCCAAAAAATTGCGATGCTCATCAGCCCCAAGGCGCAGGAAAAGCACATCGACTTTGTGACGCAGATCGATCCGGACATCCCGCCCTACCTAAGCGGCGACGCGCTGCGCATCTCGCAGGTGCTGCTCAATTTTCTGTCCAACGCGGTCAAGTTCACGCCCGAGCGCGGCTCCATCCGCCTGGATGTGCAATGCACCTCGCGCGACGCCAAGGAAGCCGTGCTGCACTTCGCGGTGTGCGACAGCGGCATCGGCATCACGCCCGAGCAGCTCGACCGCCTGTTCAGCCCCTTCACGCAGGCCGACGGCTCGATCTCCCGCAAGTTTGGCGGCACCGGCCTGGGCCTGGTGATCAGCAAGCGCTTGAGCAACCTGATGCAGTCCGATGTGGAGGTCACCTCGACCTTTGGCGAGGGCTCGACCTTTGCCTTTGACCTGACCCTGCCGGTCTCCGACGAGGACGACTATGTATCGCAGGCGGAGGAAGGCACGGTCAGCATCGAGTCGGTGAAGAAGCTATTCACCGGCAAGCGTCTGCTGGTGGCCGACGACGTGGAGGTCAACCGCATGATCGTCGATGAGCTGCTGTCGGGCAGCGGCATTGTGTTCGACGAGGCAACCGATGGCAGTCAGGCGCTGGAAAAGGCATCCCAGACGCTGTACGATATCATTCTGATGGACATCCAGATGCCGGTGATGGATGGCTACGAGGCCACCAAGCAGATCCGCGCGCTGCCGCCGCCGCATGGCCAGGTGCCGATCGTCGCGATGAGCGCCAATGTGTTCAAGGAGGATGTGCGCCGTTCGCTGGCCACCGGTATGAATGCGCACATCGGCAAGCCGGTCAACATCAACGAGATGCTGACCGTCATGAGCGGGCTGTTGCGCGGCGGCCAGGGCAAGCCGGAGCCTACCGAAAAGGCAAAGAAAGTGCGTCATTTCCGTAGCGGCATTACCGCCGCAGACTACGACGCGGGGCAGTTCGACTTTGCGCAGGCGCTGGAAAACCAGGGCGGTGACATCGCCACACTGGAGGTCAAGTGCAACGAGTTCCTGCGCGGCATGGCGTACTTCGCGCTCAATGGCGCGATGGCCACGAACAATTATCCCGCCGCGCTGGAGGCACTGGATTCCTTTATCGCGCTGTCCGGCAGTCTCGCGATGGGCGCGGTGACTGCCTTCGCCAGGAACATCTCCGAGTGCGTCCAGCAAAAAACCTACCAATACGCCCGCATGTATCTGCTGGATCTGACGCAATGGTATCCCAAGGTGTGCGCAATGCTGTCCGATCTGCTGGAATAGACGTCAAAAAGCCGCTTTCTCTTCTGGGAGGAGAGAGCGGCTTTTTTGATGCGTTTATTTCACCAGGTTCATCAGCGGATGGCGCTTGACCACGATATCGTGCTTAGGGCACAGCTCTTGGCAGCAAAAGCAGCGGATGCAGGGTTTCAGATTGACCTCCGGCCGCTTGCTGCCGTTCATGGTGATCGCCTTCACCGGGCAACTGGCGGCGCAAATGCCGCAGCCGTTGCAGTCCTTGTGCGGAAATGCCGGGCGCGGCCTGACGAACGGGAACATGCGCGCTAGTTTCTCCATGGTGCTGACCCGATGGCCGCCGCGCATCGGGATGTCCATGTCGGCCAGGCGCAGGCTATCGACCTGCGCGCCAACGACTTCGACATCGCCCACCAGCCCGCGCGCCATCGCCTCGGCCAGCACTGGCGCTTCGTGCGCCTCCAGCCCCATGATGCGCGCACAGATGGCATCGACGGCATGCGGGTTGGTGCCCGCTAGCAGCGCGTTCATCGCGCGCGGTTTTCCGCCGGACGGGCCTTCGCCCTCCATGCCGACGATCGCATCGACGATCGACAGCTGCGGTTTTGCCGCCTCGCACAGATCGACCAGCATCTTGCAGAATTGCTTCGGATCCTGATAGATCGCGTGGTATTCCATCTTGGTGGTGCCGGGCAGCAGGCCGAATAGGTTCTTGACCGCGGCGGTCATGGTGGTCAGGCCGTGGGTTTTCAGCTTGCCGATGTTGATGAGCACATCGGCCTTGTGGTATGCCTGCATGCAGGGAAAGCGATGCGCCACCACACCGCCTGGCGCGGGCAACTCGGTTTCGCGCATGTCCAGAATCAACTCCGCACCGGTCTGCTCCGCCACCTTGGCCATGCCGGTGCCCTGGTACACGCCGCCTTGCAGGATCGGCGGGCCGCCGGTGCTGTCGGCGATCATCGGGATGCCGCCCGCCGCCTGCACCGCCTCGACCACCGCACGCACCACCGCCGGGTGCGTGGTGGCTGCGCGCTCGGGCGCCATGCGCATGACCAGGTTGGGCTTGACCATCACAGTCTGCCCGGGCGCGACAAATGCCTGCATGCCGCCCAGCGGTTCCAGCAGGTTTTGCAGCGCCAGCCGCACCGCATCCACATCGTATGTCGTGCATTGCTGTAATGAAACGATGTCCTTCATCTTTACACCCCCAGCGCAAGGCGGCGCACCGCGCGCGCCACGCCGCTTTCATTGCAGGATTCGGTGCGGTGCGCGCACAGTGCACGGATGCCCTCGGTGGCGTTGCCCATCGCGACGCTGACGCCTGCCCACTCCAGCATGCTGCGGTCGTTCTCGTGGTCGCCGATGGCCATCACCTGCGCACGCGGGATGCCCAGCCGCTCGGCGATCTGGGCCAGCGCGTATCCCTTGGTGACGCCCACGGGCATGATCTCGCGGTTGTCGCTCCACGAGCTGGTGACGTCGATGCCAGCCAGCGCGTCCAGTTGCGCCGCGACCTCGGCCAGGCGCGGCCGCGCATTGTCCTCGAAGGCCAGCAGCTTGATCAGCCCCTCGTCCAGCGCCTTGCGCAGCGGTTGCTCGCCAAAGTGCACGCGCACTTCGCCGCGCTCCTCGGTCTCGCGCGCCCATTTTTGCTGCATGGGCGAGGTCGCCTCGTCGTGGATCAGCACCATGTCCGACGCGTAGAACGCATTGAATGGCAGATCCGACGCGAGCAACAGCTCCACCGCCTGGCGCGCGCTCGGGTCTGGCAGGTCATGCCGGATCACCAGCTTGCCGCCTGGGTCGAGCACGCGCGCGCCATTGCAGCCCGCCGCCCAACACAAAAAGTCGGCGCGCCGCGCGTAGCCGACGATTTCCTCCACCATGCGCCCAGTGCAGATCGCCACCGCGATTCCGGCGGCGTTCGCGTCGCGCAGCGCCTGCGCGTTCTCCTCGGAAATCAGGTTGTCGCTGCCCAGCAGCGTGCCATCCATGTCGATGGCGATCAATCGGATCGGTGTCTTTTGCATAGTCCCTCACTTTGTAGCGAACGGCGCGTCGCAGGCACAGGTCAGCCCATCCAGTGCCGCCAGTTCGCCCGAAAGATGCAGCGTCAGCCGCGTCGCCCATAGCTGCTGGCGCGAAATGCCCAGCCGCTTGTTGGCAGCGCGGTCGCCGTACTTATCATCGCCCAAAATCGGATGCCCGATGTGTGCCAGGTGCGCACGGATCTGGTGCGTGCGGCCGGTGACCAGACCGACCTCCAGCAGTGATACCTCGCCGGGCGACCTCACGCGATAGCGCGTCGTGATCGGCACAGCGCCGGAAAAAGGCGCATCGCGCACCGTCGCCTTGGCCGCGTCGGCGTCCTTGCGCAGGTACGCATGCAGCGTGGCCTCGCGCGGCTCCGGCGTGCCCAACACGCAGCACATAGAGGTTTTCTCGATGCGGGGGTCGTGG
>JAVBUY010000181.1:0-9274 GCA_031554855.1 Eubacteriales bacterium | reverse complement strand
CCGAGGACCGGCAGCAGGCACAGCATGGCGACAAGCAGTGCAGATACGATTCTTTTGTACATCCCGGAACGCTGTTGAGAAAAACCCATGTGTAACCCTCCTTCTATGTAGTTGCGGCGTAGGGGTTTCCCGAGATGTGTTCGGTGGTTCGCCGTTCACCATATCAACGCCTGTACATGGGCAATTGTTCCTGCAACCATGCCATTCCTTGTTGGTAATTACAGGAAGTGGTATAGCTGCAAAAAGAAGGGATTCAAAAAATCCCCCGCCAATGAAGGCGAGGGACCTGCCCCTACACATGCGTAGCTATTCTGTTTTGTCCTCCGGCGCGGGCGGCTCCCCTTGCCCCATGTCCACGATTTCGCCGCCGTCTGCCAGGTCCTGCTGTGCTTCGGGCTGCCCGGGCGCCAGGTCGATCAGCGCGGCCAGCGCCTCCTCGCTGAGCAGCCGCTCGGGGATGGGCAGCACCTGATCGCCATCATAAGTCAGCAGGCGCGTCCCGCCGCCGATGGCCCACACGGCGGGGATCAGCTCGTTCAGATGCGTGCGCACGATGCCGCAATACGTGGGCAGCAGTTTGCCGTCGCGGCCGGTCATGTAGATGTTGTGCGGCTCCATCACCGCCTCGAACAGATTGTCCATGAAGGCGTGTGTGCCCAGATCCTCCATGTAGCGCACCATGTCGCCGGCCAGCCGGTTGAGCAGTTCCTCATCGGGACTGACGCCGATCACATCGCGGTAGACGGCGACCAGCTGCGACACAAAGGGCTTCAGCATATCCTCCATCTTCAGCCCCAGGCTGGTCAGCGCCGGGCGCAGCGCGCGAACGCGGCCCTGCATCAGCTCAAACAGCGTCTCCACCTTGGCGCGATCTTCGTGCGTCTCTAGTACGCGGCACAGTGCCAGCACAAGATCCAGCGCGCCCTGCGTATCTTGCAGGTGGTTGAGCAGTCGGCGCATGCGCTCGCGCGCGTACACCACTTGTTCGTCGTCCATGCGGAATCGATAATGCTTTTCACGGAACGCGTCATCGGGGTAAAACACCATATCCTGCCCCAGACGCACGCTGGCGCCGATGCGCGGCACATAGTCGTCGGCGTTGACGATGTTGTAGATCGGATAATCCGCGGGATTTTTCTGCCACGTCAGTCCGGCCACGGTGGGCGCGGCGAATGTATAGCTGACGATATTCTCCGGCAGCACGCCGCGCTGATGCAGCAACAGGTGCGCATAGGTCTGGCACACTGCGCCGCCCTGACTATGGCCGGTCAGCCACAGCACAAACCGACTATCCGGTCTGCTCGCTTCGGTCAGAACATCGTCCAGCGTCAGCGTCTCTTCGCCGAGCAGCTTTTGCGCGTCCGGAAAGGTGATGCGCTCGGCGTTCTGGTCGAACTGGCGCGCCAACTGGTAAAAGCCCTCGTGCAGCCCCTCCTGATTGGTCAGCTTGAAATTCGTGAACCAATCGTAAAACTTGCGACTGGTACCCATGAAACTGATCGCCACCACGATGCGCCCATCAGACATCGGCCGCGCCATCACCATCGCCTTGCCGGTGTCGGTGGTCATGATCTGGCGCACCGCGCGGATGAGGTCGCCGATCGGGTTATGATAGGGGCTGACCATCACGCGCGCGCGGGTCAGCACATACTCGCTGCGCAAAGCGCGCACCGGGTCGAGCCCGCGCCCGCTGCCCCACCAGCTGGAGATGCCGGTCAGCACCCGGTTTTCCCTCTGCAACGTGCAGTCGGTCCAGCCAGCCATCAGCCAGCGGTCCAGGTCCAGCGTGTACACATTGGCGGCCAGCTCGGCGGACATGCGCGCGATCGGCGCGCTAAACGTTGGACGCTGCGTACCCCAGCGATCCGTTGCCCACGGCGCGGCAAAGCCTTCCATCCGCGCCAGATCGGTGCGGGTCAGTCTGCCGCGTTGGGTGCGTGCCTCGTCCGCCATGCTTGCGCCTCCCTGCCATTGCTTGGTTCTAGTATACCATATTGGCAGCCTGCCCCGCACATGAAAATTCGATGAGAACCGGTGCGAAATACCACTCCCCATATACGTCATATCGTGGTATACTGTAAGGAGGTATACCGCCTATAGGAGGTACTATGAAACACGCTCGCATTCGCCTTTCTCTGTTCGGCTGCATCCTGGTGCTGATGATCGCATGCGCCGCGCTGACCGCCTGGGCTGAGGACGTGGCGCAGGACATCACCGCCCAATGCAATTTTGCGCTGCAAACGACCGCCCAGGATCCGGACGCGATGTTCACCGACGATTTGAAAACCTTTGCCTATACGAACGGCGATGAGCTGGGCTTTATCGATATCGAAACTCCCGCCGATGCTCCGGCGTATGGCCTATACATCGTCTGGGCGAACCCGCCCGGCCCCTATGAAATTTTGACGCCCAATCCTGCGTGGTTCGACGACGAATTCCGCAGCATCGACGACCCGCTCAGTCCGCCGCCGTATCTGTTCGAGCAAAAAGCTGGACAGGATGGCTTCGTGCACGAATATGTGCCGCTCAATGGACTGACCAAGTTCCGCATCCAGCGCCGCTACATCACGCCCGAACCGTTCGGCATCGCGCGCATCCATGTGCTGGGTCAGGGCGCGCTGCCCGATTTCGTACAGACGTGGGAGCCTGCGCCCGACCGCGCAGACCTGATGGTGGTCGCGACGCATCCGGACGACGAGCTGCTGTTCTTCGGCGGACTCATCCCTTACTATGCGGGAGAACGGCAAATGTCCACCGTGGTGGTCTATGCCACGTATGGCACGCGCGAGCGCCGCAGCGAGCTGCTCAATGCGCTGTGGCTGTGCGGGGTGCGCACGTACCCGGTGCTGGGCACATTTGTCGATTGGGGTGCGCCGTCGATGGACTACACCACCGCCTTTATGAATCCCGATGACGTGTCGGCGTTCCTGACTGAGCAGATCCGCCGCTTCCGCCCGCTGGTAGTGGTCGGGCAGGATCTGGAGGGCGAGTATGGCCATGGCGCGCACAAGGTGGTGGCCAACCAACTGCTCGGCGCGGTGCGCGACAAGGTGTGGGACGAAAGCGAACATCCCGAATCGGCGCAAAAATATGGCGTGTGCGAGGTGCCCAAGCTCTATCTGCACCTCTATGAGCCCGATGACCTGCGCATGGATTGGGAGACGCCGCTGCCCTTCTTCGGTGGCAAGACCGCCATCCAGGTAGCTTCCGACGCCTTCGCGCAGCACATCTCGCAGCAGGACCCGATGTGGGACATCTTCGATATGCAAAACCTGGACAACCATCGCTTCGGTTTGGTGCATACGCTGGTCGATTATGACGAACAAAAGAACGACCTGTTCGAACACATAGATCAATGGGAGGAACCTGCGCCGTGAGCTCCTTTGCGCTGCGACTGATCGCGCTGATCACCATGCTGATCGACCACCTGGGCGCAGCATTCTTTCGGCGTGCGCTCACGTTGCGCGCCATCGGTCGCCTGTCCTTCCCGCTGTACTGTTTCTTGCTGGCCGAGGGGTATGTGCATACGCGCAACGCAGGCCGCTATGCGTTGCGCCTGGCGCTGCTCGCGCTGCTATCGGAGATCCCCTTCGACCTGCTGTTTTTCGGCAGGCCGTTCTCTTGGCTCGGCCAGAACGTATTCTTCACGCTGCTGATCGCGCTGATCGCGATCTACTGCTGGGCCAAACTGGCCAAGGCGCATCTGTGGCTCGCCGGACTGTGTGTCATCGCACTGTGCGCGCTGTCGATGGTGATCCGCGCCGACTACGCGCTGTTCGGCGTGCTGTTCCCGTTGGGATTCTATATCTTCCATGGCGATTTCAGAAAACAGGCGCTATGTTTTGCGGTGCTGGACGGCTGCTACCTTGTGTTTCTGAGCGCGACCGGTATGCCGCTCTATTGGATTGGATTGCAGACGCTATCGCTGGCGGCGCTGATCCCCATCGCGCTCTACAACGGCAAGCGGGGATTCGCTAAGCTGCAATGGTTGTTTTACGCGGCGTATCCGCTGCACCTGCTGCTGTTCTGGCTGCTCAGGTTGTTGCGCGTGGTGCCGCCCTTCCTGCTGGGGTAATCACCGACATCTTTCCTCCTTTTTCGCTGATGTGATGGATGAAAACGGCGAAGCATGCCGTTTAATATTGCAAAAGTATTTCATCAATTTTACTATTTGATGAACGATCGGAGATGTCAGATGAAAAAGTGGATCGCGGGATGGATCTGTGTGTGCCTATTGACCTGTCAAGCGCCGATCGGCTTTGCCGTCGATGATTTTCCCTCGAACGCCTTTACGCGCGTGAAGTGCAACCTGCGCACCGGCCCGAGCACCAACGACACCATTCGTGCCGTGCTCAACGCGGGCACCGTCATCACCTTGCAGGGCAAGGAGGGCGACTGGTATCTGTGCGCCTATCGTTCGCAGACCGGCTACATCCGAGAGGATCTGGTCACCAATGATCAGATCGAAGCATCTTCCACCGCCTCCACCTCCAGCGGCCCGAGCACATCGGGCATCACGCGCACGCTGCAATACGGCAGCAAGGGCAGCGACGTCACGCAGGTACAGCAGCGCCTGGTAGATCTGGGCTATGGCCCCCTGTCGGTCACCGGCAACTACGCCACCAACACAGTGGCTGCGGTCAAACGCTTCCAGCGCGTCAGCGGCCTGTCCTCCGATGGCATCGCCGGCCCCAAAACCCTGTCGCGCCTCTTCGGCAGCGCAGCCAATGCCGCCACTTCCGGATCCAGCAACTCCGGCAATTCGAGCGGTTCGGAATATTCCAATACCTCTGGCAGCTCCAGTTCCGGCGGTTACCCCACGCTGCGCAATGGTTCTACCGGCTCACAGGTGCGCCAGGTGCAGCAGCGCCTGCGCGACCTGGGCTACTTCACCAATTCAGTGACCGGCACCTATGGCATCATCACGACCGGCGCGGTCAAGGCCTTCCAGCGCGCCAACGGCCTGGTGTCTGACGGCATTGCCGGTATACAGACCCAGCGCATGCTGTTTGAGGGCTCACCGGTATCGGCCTCCAGCAGCGGCAGTTCCAGTGGCTCTGGCAGCTCCAGTGGTTCCAGCAGCTCCAGCTCCAGCAGCTCCGGCAGCAGTGGCGTCGATACCAGTGCCGAATACCCGATGCTCAAAAAGGGCTCGTCCGGCTCAGCGGTCACCCGCCTGCAAGAGGCACTGATCGCGCTGGGCTACATGAGTGGCAGCGCCAGCGGTTCCTATGACGACGAGACGTATGACGCTGTGAAAGCCTTCCAAACCAACAATGACACCGGCGTGGACGGCGTTGCTGGACCGGCCACGCAGCGCATTCTCTTCGAGCGCAATCCGCGCGCCGCATCCGAGGGCCCGAAGCCGCGCGAAACGCTGGCGCCCGGCGTGGGCCAGATGTCCGGCCCCAGTACCAGCAGGGTGGAGCTGGCGCATTGGTTCAACGACGTCAAGCTCAACTATCGCAACGGCCAGGTATTCACCGCGTATGATCCTTCCTCCGGCCTGGGCTGGAACCTGAAGATCTATGCGATGGGTCGCCATTGCGACTCCGAACCGGTCACCCAGCAGGACACCGACATCATGTACGCCGCCTTTGGCAATCGCACCACCTGGGATCCCAAGCCGGTGTTTTGCAAGATGCCCGATGGCCGCTGGATTCTGGCCACGACGCACAACACGCCGCACTTAGCCGGTTCGATCAAGAACAACGGCTTCGACGGCCACCTGTGTGTGCACTTCTACCGCGACATGGACGAAGTGACCAAGAACGATCCGAACTATGGCGTGCAGAATCAAAATGTGCTGCGCGACTACTGGGAGACCATCAAGCACTAGATACCCATCGCAACAGATTCCTCGTTTTGCCCGCAATGACAGGCGGCTGCGCCGCTTTGCGCAGACCCGCGCGGCGGTGTGCTGTCATTTCGGGCGGAGCGAGGAGTCTTTTCATATCCGGCATCCGGCCGCGATACCGAATCAGGACTTGCATTTCACCGCTTGCGCCACGTATAATAGAAGCTGGAAAAGATGTGCAGACGTTGAGCATGATGAAGCAGGAGGGTGTTGTAGATGAGAGTGTTGTATGCGGCCTCGGAATGTGTGCCGTTCATCAAAACCGGCGGTCTGGCGGATGTAGCCGGTGCGCTGCCGCCGCAGCTGGTCGCCCAGGGACAGGATGTCCGCGTGGTGCTGCCGCTGTATGCGCAGATTGGCGAGCCCTGGCGCAGCCAGATGAAGAAGCTGACCGAGTTTGAGTGCGAGCTGGGCTGGCGCAGGCAGTATTGTGGCGTCTATACGCTGGTGCACCAGGGCGTCACGTTCTACTTCATCGACAACGAATACTACTTCAAACGCCCCTACGTATACGGCCTGGGTGGCGACGAATACGAGCGGTTTGGCTTCTTCAGCCGTGCGATCCTGGACTTTTTGCCGCGCATCGACTTCCAGCCCGACATCATCCATTGCAACGACTGGCAGACCGGCATGGTGCCTGCGCTGCTCAAGATTCAGTACCACGGCGTGCACTTCTACCGCAATATCCGCACCGCCGTCACCGTGCACAACCTGCAATACCAGGGCATTTTCCCCATCCCCGCCGTGCAGGACACGCTGGGGCTGGGCGACGAATACTTCACCAGCGACAAGCTCGAGTGCTACGGCTGCGCCAATTACCTCAAATCCGGCCTGGTCTACGCGGACGTGATCTCCACCGTCAGCCCCAGCTATGCCGAGGAAATCCAGACCGCGTACTACGGCGAGCGGCTCGACGGGCTGCTGCGTGCGCGCAGTCATGAGCTGTGGGGCATCCTCAACGGCATCGACATCGGCGAATACAACCCCGCCACCGATCCGATGATCTACGCGCCGTTCACCGCCGCCGACATGGCGGGCAAAGCCACCAACAAGGCGCGTCTGCAAGCCGACCTGGGGCTGGCGCAGGATCCTTCAGCGCCGTTGATCGGCCTGGTCACCCGCCTGTCGCACCAGAAGGGCCTGGATCTGATCGACTACGTGATCCGCGAGATCATGGACGAGGGCGTGCAACTGGCCGTGCTGGGCATGGGCGACGCCAAGTATACCGATCTGTTCTCGTGGGCGGAGGGCGCGTACCCTGGCCGTGTCGCCGCGCGGTTCGCGATGGATCACACGCTGGCGCATCGCGTCTACGCCGGTTCGGACATGTTCCTGATGCCCTCGTTGTTTGAGCCCTGCGGCCTGTCGCAAATGATCTCGCTGCGCTACGGCACCATCCCGCTGGTACGCGAGACCGGCGGCCTGCGCGATACCGTGCTGTCCTACAATAAGTTCAATGAGGACGGCAATGGCTTCACCTTCTTCAATTACAACGCACACGACATGCTCGCCACCGTGCGCCGCGCGGTGCGTTACTATCGCGAGCACCCGGACGTGTGGCATGTGCTGATGCAGCGCGGGATGAATGGCGACTACAGTTGGAATCGCTCGGCGGGCGAATACATCCGCATGTACACCATGCTGATGGAGCCGCCTAAGCCCAAGAAACCGGCGAAGAAAGAGCCGGTGAAAAAAGCGCCAACCAAGAAGGAAGCGCCAACCAAGAAGGAGGCGCCGAAGAAGGAGACGGCAAAAAAGGAAGCCGCAAAAGCCGAATCTGCAACCGAAAAGCCCGCGAAGAAGGCGCCCACGAAGAAAGCGCCCGCGAAAAAAGCCGCGGACGCCAAAGCCGAAAAACCCGCACCGAAGAAAGCGACTGCAAAGCCAGCAAAATAAGGAGGCCCTCGCATGTCCACTTCACATTGTCCGCCACATCGTCCCATCTGGAGCTGGAAGGAGATCCTCACCGGCAACCGCATGCTGGACCCCACACGCGGCATCCCCTGCAAGCATTGCGGCGAGCCGGTGGGCGTCGCACATGCGGAGCGCTGCGGCCGCATCCGCAATGCCATCATGGGCGCGGTTTCGGTGATTCTTGTGCTGCAAGAATATTCCAAGAAACCCGCCGAGGACTTCTGGATCGGGCTCATCGTCGTGCTGGCGTTCAATGTGTTGTTCTACGTGCTCTACATGGCCTGTGTGAATTGGTTTGCGATGTTTGAGGTCGTGGAGAAAAAACAGAAGTAATTAAAAAGAGCCGAAAGGCTCTTTTTTCTTTCAACTACCGCCCTGCTGGACGCTCGCATGCTACGGCTTTACCTCCATCACGAACAGTTCGGCGCACGCGAAGGCCTTTTCCTGAAAATCGAGAATCACGCGATAGCGCCCCGGCTGGATGTCCCCATAGACGCTGTCCAGATCGCAGGTATAGCGCTGCTCTTCTCCGGCGGGCAGGGAATACAGCAGCAGGTTGGAAATCGCGTTGATCATCGGTAGCGGATACCAAATCCCTTCTTCCTCAATTTCCAGCAAAAACTGGCTTCCGTGGCTGAAATTCGTGTCAGAGCGATTGCTCAAGTCGATCTGAAGCACTACGTTTCCCGCTGGGTAGGCAGGCTTGTCCAGGCGCATCGCCACGCCCTCGGCAAATAGGTCCGGCGTATAGGGCGAGATCTTCGGGTCCTCCCGCCAATCGCGCGGCTGCTGCTTGATGGTATATAGCTCGGTATCTGAAAACGCCGCGCGCAGGCGACCGAGCACCTCCTCGGTCTCCTGGAGTAGCCCGATTTCCACGCGGTTCTCGGCAACCTGCACGCCTGAATAATAGATGCCAAACTCCTCCCACCTGCCGTCCAGTTGCCGCTGGAAATCGAGCAGCGCCTGATAGGAATGGCGCACCTCATGCAGGCGGATGATGTCCGGCTCGTCGGGCAGCAGCTCGGCCACCTCGGGATGATCGGCCAGTACGTTCACGTTGAGCACCCACATGTGATCCGAATAATAGAGCCCGCCGTACTGCGACGCGTCCACCTGACCCAGCACGCCCATCGCCTGCGCGATCACCTCAGCCCTGCGCTCTTCCACCAGCACGCGGCCAAAGGCGTCTTTTGCCGGGTCAGCTCCTTCGCTCTCGTCCCGCTCAGCCATGTGCAGCGCGTTCAGCCGAAGATCGGCAGACGGCGGCACGGTAGGGACCGGCGAAGGAAAGGACGCGGCAAACGCACTGGGGCTAGAAAGCAAGGCACTGGTGACAACAAGGATGCAAACATAGCGTTTCATGGGCACCTCCTTACATCGGTCGCGATGAAAGCAAGCCATTGGGACCCGCGCATCGGCTGGGCACAGCCACCTCGCGACACATCCCGCAATGCCCGCACATCATTCTCCCTATATAACGACTGATCGCTCGCCATTGCT
>JAVBUY010000205.1:0-4587 GCA_031554855.1 Eubacteriales bacterium | reverse complement strand
GAGCAGAAGGTGACGATCACCGCCTCGACCAACCTGTCCGAGGACGAGATCAAGCAGCGCATCAAGGAGGCGGAGCAGTTCGCCGAGGAGGACAAGCGCAAGAAGGATGAGGTGGAGACGCTCCACAAAGCCGACAGCATGATCTATGAAATCGAAAAGCAACTGCGCGAGCTGGGCGACAAGCTGTCCGCCGAGGATAAAGCGCTGGTGCAGAGCGAGCTGGACGACTTTAAGAAGGTGCGCGAAGGCGCGAATGTGGACGAGATCAAGGCCGCGCAGGAGCCCTTCACCCAGAAGGTGTACGAGGTATTCGGCAAGATCTATCAGCAGCAGGGCGGTGAGCAGGCACAGGCCGATCCGAATGCCTACACCCAGGCTGACGATCAGGCGCAGGGCGGCGACGACAACGTCAACGCGGACTACGACGTCCACTAATACAAACCACACATCCGCTGGCCGCCGTGGGAGCACCCTTTCCCACGGCGGCACAGTCCTGTAAAGGCTGGTGACACGTTTGGCGACAAAACGCGACTACTACGAGGTGCTGGGCGTCGGCAAGAAGGCGACCGACGAGGAGATCAAAAAGGCCTACCGCAAGGCTGCCAAGGATAGCCACCCCGACCTGCACCCCAACGACAAAAAGGCCGAGGAGCGCTTCAAGGAGGTCAACGAGGCCTACGAAGTGCTCAGCGATGAGAATAAGCGCGCGCGGTACGACCAGTTTGGCCACGAAGGACCCAACATGGGTGGCGGCAATCCGTTTGCCGGGGGCAACCCTTTTGGCGGCGGCAACCCATTCGGCGGGGCGGGCGGCGCGCAGGGCTTCGACAGCATCTTTGATTTCTTCTTCAATGGCGGCGGCGATCCAGCGGCCGCGCAGAAGAGGCGCAACGGCCCGCAGCGCGGCGCCGATCTGCGCTATGATTTGAACATCACCTTCGATGAGGCCGCTTTCGGCTGCACGAAGGAATTCAAGTTCAACCGCAACGAGAACTGCGATGCGTGCGGCGGCAACGGCGCGAAGGCGGGCACTAAGCCCAAGACCTGCCCGACGTGCAACGGCAGCGGCCAGGTGAAGGTGACCAGCCAGTCGCTGTTCGGCCAGGTGGTCAACATGCGCACCTGCACCGCGTGCAACGGCAGCGGCAATATCATCGCCGATAAGTGCCCCAAGTGCAGCGGCAATGGTCGCGTGCGCGTGATGCGCACCGCCACGATCAAGGTGCCTGCGGGCATCGACAACGGCCAGGTGATCACCATGGCCGGCCAGGGCGAGCCCGGGCTGCGCGGCGGCCCCGCCGGGGATCTGTACGTCTACATCACGGTCAAGCCGCACAAGCTCTTCAAGCGCCAGGGCTTCGATCTGCATTGCGAGATTCCGGTGTCCTTCACGCAGGCGGCGTTGGGCGGCGACATCGACGTGCCGACACTACAGGGCACCATCAAGCACGACTTGCCCGAGGGCACGCAGAATGACACCGTCGTGCGCATCAAGGGGCAGGGCGTGCAGATTCTGCGCGGCAATGGGCGCGGCGACCTGTACATCAAGGTGCGCGTCGAGGTGCCCAAGCGCCTGAACGACAAGCAAAAGGATCTGCTCAGGCAATTCGAGGAGAGCCTGTCCGGCAAGGAATATGAAGGGCGCAAGTCATTCTTTGAACGGATGAAGGATGGATTTAAGTAACGGTTGGGGATGTGCGTGGCAAAGTTTGTGGCTGGGCTGTGAATAAGCCGAATACCCAATCGACCACAAAGGTTCCGCAGGAGCCCCGCGCCCGTTGGAGTCGCGGGAGCCATGGGGCATGTACTCGCGAAGGCGAGCGAGGAAAAGCGACGAACCGGAGACAACGGCCTCCGATTGAAAATCGGATGAAAAGCCGTTGGCGAACGTTGGGGCGGAGCGCCGTCGCGCCAGTGGCGCGATGGGACGGTGTGGAAGCCCAATGAGCCAACGAGCTTGCGAAGCAAGCGACTATGGCGAATTGAGGAAGTCGCCCGAGCGAACCGAGCATATGCCCATGGCGACCAGGCGATGAACCCGGGCGCAAATGCCTTTCTGGTTCTCTTTGGGCTTATCCAAAGAGAACAGCGCATCTCCTGACCCGTAAGAGAAAGAAAAGAGCCCACGCGCTGCTTTTACGATGACGTTCCCAGCTCCACCCCTTTGCTGCATCCCAGCGAAGGGGTTTGTCTTTTGGCGGCGCATCGGCTATACTGTGTGGGTATTTTGCCACCATACCAAAGGAGGCTACCGCTTGCGACGCAATCTTGCGCTGCTCTTGCTTCTCGCCATGACCCTCGCCGCTTCGGCCGCCCATGCCGCTGACGCGCGCGCCGATCAGCTGCTGATCACGCTGGCGGGCGATTGCACCATCGGCTCAGAGCCGCAATTTCAGGATGTTCGATCCGGCTTTGTGATGCAGATCGCCGAGCGCGGGTTTGACTGGCCTTTCTCCGGCGTGATTGACCGCTTTACCGAGGATGACCTGACGCTGGTCAACCTGGAGGGCGTATTCACCGACTACAAGCGCGCCGAAAAGAAGCCTTTTACCTTTCGCGCAACACCGAAGTATGCGGATATCCTGACCGGGAGCAGCATTGAGGCGGTCAACCTGGCCAACAACCACACGAAGGATTTTGGCGCGCGGGGGCTGGCCGACACCAAGCAGGCACTAGACGAGCGCAGCATCGCGTACGCCATCGACTGGGAGCCAACGGTCATCGAGGTCAAGGGGCGCAAGGTCGCCTTGTTTGGCATGGCCTATCCGGTATTCGACCAGAAAGTGGGCAAGGTGTGCGCGCAGATCGCGGAATACCGCGTGAGGGCGGACATCGATCTGATCATCATCAGCTGCCATTGGGGCGTTGAGATGAAGTATGATCAGGATATCGATCAAAAGCGCGCCGCCGCGCGGTTCGTCGAGGCGGGCGCGGATCTTGTGGTCGGCACGCATCCGCACGTGTTGCAGGGCATGCAGATGTACCAGGGCAAGCCGATCTTTTACAGCCTGGGCAACTTCTGCTTTGGCGGCAACAGCATGCCGCGCGATCGCGACACTGCGGTGATCCGCCTGGCGTACGACATCAGTGGCGAGCGGCCTAAGCTGGCGCAGCTGGAGGCGATTCCATATCTGGTCAGCGCGCAGGAGATCGGCATCCCGCAGGATTATCGTCCGGTGCCCGCCGACGGTGAGGCGGCACGGCGCATTTTGAAAAAGCTGTCCTGCCAGGCGATCGGATTGCCGGATGGCTTCTTTGACACCGGCCGATGGGAGCTACAGTAGAAGGGGAGATTACGCTGGAACAACGCGCACAAAACAACAGAAAGTGGATCATTGCGGTGCTGATCGCGTTTTGCGTGATGGTGGCCTGCCAGATGCTGCTGGTCAAGACCTTTCGCGGGGAGCAGATCAGCGACGCGTTTTCGTACAAAGTGCTCGGGCGTGACACGGCGGACATGTCTCCGTATTATCCCAGCGCGCGCGACGTGCATTCGGACTATGTCTTTAACCCCGGGTATGTGAACTACCTGGCGGCGTTCTATCGCGTGACCAGCAACGACAAGGTGATCATGCTGGCCAACATCGCGTGGACTGCGCTGCTGATGCTGCTGGCCTACGACGTGGCTTCACGGCTGTTTGAAAGCAAGCGGCTGGGACTCATCACCGCGCTAGGCATGCTGCTGTTTCCGACCTTCGTGGCCGACGTGGCGGCGCTGCGCACCGAGCTGATCTTTACGGCACTGGCATTTGCCGGGCTGTCGCTGGCGCTGCGCAAGGCATGGTGGGGATACGTCGGCGCCGGTGTGCTGTGGGGGCTGGCCAATTTCGTCCGGCCGGTGTCGATTGTATTTGTGGGGCCGCTGTGCCTGTATCTGCTGGTCAAGCGCGTGCCTATGCGCCGGTTTATCTGGATGCCCATCGTGGCGCTGCTTGTCACGCTGTGCTTTGGCGCGATGTCTCGACACTATACGGGGTATTTTGCGTATCAATCGACGACCAGCGGCGTCACCATGCTGATCGGCAACAACGACGACGCGGACGGCGGCTATGGCAACGAGGTGTTCCAGCCGGGCAAGGCGGGGTATCTGGCGGACAAAGAGCAAAGAACATTTGTCGAGCGCGACGCCTATTGGCGTGGGCAGGCCATCGACTGGATTACGGGCAATCCGGCACGCTTTGCGGCGCTGATTCCGGCGAAGCTGCTGCATACCTATGCGCTGGATACCTATGCGTTCGCGTCGCTCTATGGCAACCGCGTGGCCACCGATGGCGGCGACTACCTGCGCCTGCTGGCCAGCCGTGTGCTGCACTGGGAGCTTACCTGGCAGGATGTCATCGTGCTGGTCAATGAGGCTATGTATCTGTTTGTGCTGATCAGCGCCGCGTGCGGTGTCGTACGCATGCTGCGCGCGAAAAAGTGCCTGCCAGAGCTGATGCTGATGGCGCTGGTTGTGCTGTGCGCCACAGGCGCGTGCATCCTGACGCTGGGCGGCGCGCGGTATCATTACCCCTATCTGCCGTTTTTCTTCATGCTGGCGGCATGGGCGTGGATGAAGCCAGAGAATGCATAATAAAAAAGTGCTTA
>JAVBUY010000166.1:0-10116 GCA_031554855.1 Eubacteriales bacterium | reverse complement strand
GGCGGGAAGGAGCAGTTCGAGCCCATCACAACGGTCTCGGCCAACGCCAGGGTGGGAACCAACATCAGAACCGCCAGAACAACCGCCAATACCTTCTTCATACAGGGTGCCTCCTTGCTTTCGCAATGTATTAACATTCGGGATAAACGCATGATAACGCATAATCATAAATCTGTCAACCCCCTTTTTGAAATTTTTTTCTTATATTTTTCTTTGCTTCATAATGTGTTGTCAAAAAACCCCAGGATTATTCGATGTGAATAAAATTCATTGATCGTGCATAGCCAAGCAAGTTGTAACTTCCGCTTGCGTCCGCCCCATGCAAGTGATACCATAGACGAGGCCGCGCATGCTGCGCATCGACCGTTGATTTCATCTCACGGAGGCTTGCCCCATGCTATCCATGATCATCAATCCCATCGCGGGCTCCGGCCGCGCGAAGAAAACCGCCGGCGAAGTGCTGGCGGTGTTGGCCGAACGCCATATTCCGGTACACGCATATTATACCGAATACCCGCTGCACGCCACCGAGCTGGCGCGCGAATGCGTCCGGCGCGGCGACGAAAAGGTGCTATGCATCGGCGGCGACGGCACCGCCTTTGAGGTCGCCAACGGCCTGATGGGCAGCAAAACCGCGTTGGGCATCCTGCCTGCGGGCACCGGCAACGACTTTGTGCGGTCGCTGGGCATCCCCAAGCAGCCCATCGAGGCACTGGATGTGCTGCTGGCCGCCACGCCGCGCACCATCAATGTCTGCCAGCTCAATGAGCGCATCTTCCTGAATATCTGTGGCGCGGGCTTCGATGTAGAGGTCACCGTTGCCTGCGAAAAAGCCAAGCGCTACGTCACCGGCATGCTGCCCTACCTCTATGGTGTGCTGCACACGCTCTTTACCTATAAGCCCATCAAGCTGTCCATCGAGCTCGACGGCCAGGCGCAAGAGCGCGAGGTGCTGCTCATCGCGGTGGCCAACGGCCAGTACATCGGCGGTGGCATGCACATGGCGCCGATGGCGCGCGTGGACGACGATCTGCTGGACGTGGTGCTCATCAAGCCGGTGCCGCGCTGGCGCATCCCCTTCCTGCTGCCCAAATTCATCGACGGCTCGTTCATCCGGCTCACCGACATCGTGGAGCACACGCGCTGCCGCACGGTGCGCCTGCACCAGCCCGGCATGCGCATGCAACTGGACGGCAACGCGCTGGACATCGAGGACGCGCATATCTCCGTGGCCGACAAGGAGATGTGGGTGCTGATGCCGCCTGCCGCCGAATAGCGAAACGCCAGCAACGACCAGCACAAAGCCGTATCGTTCATGACGATACGGCTCAGCTTGTCAAAAACCCACAGGCTGTCCAAAAAGGTCCAGATGTGGGCAAAGCCCGAGACCGTCCGACAGAGGCGTACCAATGTACGCCGACGAGGCGGTCGCTAGGCTGAGCCCGCAGATGGGCCTTTTTCGACGGCCTGAGCCGTATCGTTCGTGACGATACGGCTCTTGCTATCCCTTGTCCTGTATCCCTTTGCGGCCTTAGATCGCCCCGCTCTTGTGCGCAGTTTCGCAATAGTGGCAGCGATAGGTCTGCTTCTCCCGATCGGCCAGCAAGAAGATCTGATCCACTTCCTGCTCGGTCTGGGTGATGCAGCGGGGATTTTTGCAGCGAATCACGTTGATGACCCGCTCCGGCAGCGCCAGACTCTTCTTGCCCACGCGAACGCCATTGCGGATGACATTCAGCGTGATGCCCGGATCAATGTAACCCAGCAGCTCCAGGTTGATGGGGATCTCCTCGTCGATTTTGATGATATCCTTCTTGCCCAGGCGGCTGGACTTCACGTTTTTGATGATGGCGACCGAGCAATCCAATTGATCCAGGCCCAGATAGCGATAAATCTCCATGCTGCGACCGGCGCGAATATGATCGATCACGTACCCGTTTTGAATGCTGTCGATGTTCATGCTCTTTCCTCCATCAACTTCAGGATCAGCGCCATACGCACGAATTTTCCATTGAGCACCTGGCGGAAATAACAGGCCCTCGGGTCGTTGTCCACCCCGCGGCTGATCTCATTCACGCGAGGCAGCGGATGCATCACGCACAGGTCGGGCTTGGCCATGTGCAACTTTTCGGTATCGAGAATGTAGCTGTCCTTCAGGCGCACATAGTCCGCCTCGTTGAAGAAGCGCTCTTTTTGTACGCGGGTCATGTACAGAATATCGAGGGTGCCGATCACGTCCTCCAGCTTTTCCACCTCGGAGAAGGGCACGTTGGCCTTGTGCATGCTCTCGCGCAGGTATTCGGGAATGCGCAGCTCCTGCGGGGAGATCAGCACAAAGTGGATGTCCTGATAGCGCGCCATGGCGCTCATGAGGCTGTGCACCGTGCGGCCAAACTGCAAGTCTCCGCACAGACCCACCACCAGCTTGTTCAGCCTGCCCTTTTCGCGTCGGATGGTCAACAGGTCGGTCAGGGTTTGGGTGGGATGGTTGGGCCCGCCGTCTCCGGCGTTGATAATCGGCACAGTGGACACCTGCGCGGCCACGGTGGGCGCGCCCTCCTTGGGGTGGCGCATGGCGATGATATCCGCGTAGCAGCCCACGGTGCGAATCGTGTCGGCCACGCTTTCGCCCTTGACGGCGGAAGAGCTGTCCGCCGAGGAAAAGCCCAGCACATTGCCGCCCAACTCCATCATCGCCGCCTCAAAGGACAGGCGGGTGCGGGTACTGGCCTCAAAGAACAGCGTGGCTAGCTTTTTGTACTTCATCCGTTCCTGGTATTTCTCCGGATGGGCAATGATGTCGTCCGAAACGTCCAGCAATTGGTCGATCTCCCGGGTGGACAGATCCACGATGTCCAGCAAATGGCGCATGGGCAAGCCTCCTTCGAATGAATGGGAGTAAATGAAATGGCTAGGGCGTGTTTCAAAAGGGGAGAAAGTGCAAGTTCCAAGGGTTTTTCGCCAGATCAAGGAGTCGGAACGCGGCGTACTGGCGGTACGCCAAGTGTAGAACGACGCCGATATGGCGGAAAAGCCGCTGGAAATTGCGCTTGCGGAGTTTTGAAACACGCCCTAGTTTGCCATCCAGCCTGGGTCGCTCGGGTTGTCGCGGAAACACAAGAGCTGCTGGATCTGGTGCGCGGCGATGATGTTCTCCTGCGCCGCGACGTTGACCAGCGCGTCAAAGTTGGACAAGCTGACATTTTTCACATCGGCTTTGGCCAGCGCGGCCAGGCCTTTCTGCATGCCATAGGTAAAGATGCTGACGATGCCCAGCACCTGCGCCCCGGCTTCGCGCAGCGCCTCCACCACTTCGATCACGCTTCCGCCGGTGGAGATCAGGTCCTCGACGACCACGACCTTTTGCCCCGCCTCCAGCTTGCCCTCGATCTGCCCGCCGCGGCCGTGGTCCTTTGCGCCGGACCGCACGTAGCCCATCGGCAAGCCCATCAGGTGGGCGACAATGGCCGCGTGGGCAATGCCCGCTGTGCTGGTGCCCATCAGCACCTCACACTCCGGATACTCGCGCTTCACCAGCGCCATCAGGCCGTTTTCCACTTGGTTGCGCACCTGCGGTGCAGTGAGCGTCAGCCGGTTGTCGCAATAGATCGGGCTTTTGATGCCGCTGGCCCAGGTGAACGGCTGCTGCGGCCGCAGAAAAACCGCGCCGATGGACAGCAGTGCCTTGGCGATTTCCCGCTCCATGGAGATCCCCCCTCGTCTGTTTTCTTGGCTTGTCCTATTTTACGCTAAAAATTCCCGCACACATCGGCGATACATCGCCACCGGATCGTCCGCCTGGGTGATGGGGCGGCCCACGACGATCCAGTCGCTGCCCCCCAGCCTGGCCTTCTGCGGGGTCATGACGCGCGCCTGATCGTCGGCGGCGGCGTCCGCGAACCGGATGCCGGGTGTGACGGTCAGGAAACCCTGCCCGCAGGCGTTCTTCACCAGGCACGCTTCCAGCGGCGAGCACACCACGCCGGGCAGCCCCGCTGCCTGCGCATTGCGGGCATACTGCGCCACGGTTTCTTCCATAGATGCGTGGATCAGCAGCTCATTTTGCATCCGCTCCTGGCTGGTGGAGGTTAGTTGCGTCACGGCCAGCAGCAGGGGGCGGCTGCCATCGGGCTTGGTCAGCCCCTCCAGCGCCGCGCGCATCATATCGATGGTGCCCGCCGCGTGCACGTTGGTCATGTCCACGTCCAATTGGGCCAGGCAACGCATGGCGCTCTTCACCGTGTTGGGGATGTCGTGCAGCTTCAGATCCAGGAAGATCTTGTGCCCCCTCGCCTTGATCTCCCGCACGATGCTGGGGCCCTCCGCATAAAACAGCTCCATGCCCACCTTCACGTAGGGCTTTTCCTGATCAAAGCGATCCAGAAAGGCGTAGGTGCCCTCGGCGCCGGGGAAATCCAGCGCGATGACCACGTCGCCCACAGGCTTGCTCATTTCCACGCACCTCCAATGATTTGTTTTAGCTCGGTGATGCCGTAGCGGCGCATGGCCATCGGCAGGTTCTCGACAATGGTCTTGCACACATACGGATCGACCAGGTTCTGCGCGCCGACCTGCACGGCCGTGGCGCCTGCCAGCATCATCTCCAGCACATCCTCCGCACTGGCCACGCCGCCCATGCCGATGATCGGGATATGCACCGCCTGCGCCACCTGATATACCATCCGCAGCGCCACCGGGAAGATCGCCGGGCCGGACAGACCGCCCATGGTGTTGGTCAACAGCGGTTTTTTCGTCGCCAGGCTGATGCGCATACCCAACAGCGTGTTGATCAGGCACAGGCCGTCCGCCCCGGCTTGTTCGCACGCCTGCGCCACGGCCACAATGTCCGCCGCGTTGGGGCTGAGCTTGATGTACACCGGCTTTTTCGTCACCGCCTTGACGGCCCGGGTCACCTCCGCCGCGCTCTCGGGCTGCATGCCGAACGCCATGCCGCCGCCGTGCACGTTGGGGCAGCTGACGTTGACTTCGATCAGCCCCACTTGCGGTTGGCTGTCCACCAGTCGGCAGCACTCCACGTATTCTTCCAGCGAAAAGCCGCTGATGTTGGCGATCACCGGCTTGTGAAAGAAGGCGGCCATCTCGGGCAGCTCATGCGCCAGCACGTGGTGAATGCCGGGATTTTGCAGCCCCACGGCGTTCAGCATCCCCGCGGCGCACTCGGCCACGCGGGGCGTAGGGTTGCCAAAGCGCGGATGAAGCGTGGTTCCCTTGAAGGAAAAGCTGCCCAGGATATCCAGGTCATAGAACGCGCGCAGGTCCTGCCCATAGCCAAAGGTACCGCTGGCGGCGATCACGGGGTTGTCCAGCGTCCAGCCAGACAGGGTTACCTGGGTGTTCACCATTGGATTTCCTCCCCACTGAGCACCGGCCCGTCCGTGCAGATGCGCTTGCCGCCGTTCTTGGTCTCGCAGGAGCACACCATGCAGACCCCGAAGCCGCAGGCCATCCGTTCCTCAAAGCTGTACTGCCCCGGGATGCCCTGGCTGCCCGCGAGCGCATGCACGGCCTTGAGCATGGGCTGCGGACCGCAGGCAAACACGTAGTCATACGTGCCCGCCATCGCGCGCATCCCCTCGGTGACAAAGCCCTTCAGGCCCGCCGAGCCATCGTCCGTGCAGACCACCACCTCCACGCCAAGTTGCGCGAACGCCTCCTCCAGAAAGACCGCGTCGGCGGTCTGGAAGCCCAGCACCACGGCGGGCTTCTTTCCCATGGTCAGCAGATGCTTGCACAGGGCGAGCAGCGGTGGCGCCCCCACGCCGCCCCCCACCAGCAGCGGCGATTGGCAGGGGCTTTCTTTCGGCTCCGGCTCGAATCCATTGCCCAGACCTGTGAGCAGATCGAGTTCGTCGCCCGCTTGCAGTTGGCTCATCGCCTCCGTGCCCTGGCCTACCACCTTGTAGATCAGTTCCAGTCTGCCTTGTTCCATCGGCGTCCAATCGCACACGGAAATGGGGCGACGCAGGTACAAATTCGGCACGGCCACCTGCACAAATTGCCCCGGCCTCGTGATGCCCCGGGTGTCGCCCGACAGCCGCATCTGAAAGACCTCCGGCGCAATTTTCTGATTTTTCTCCACTGTAAACTGCATGGCTGGCCATTCCCTTCAATTGATCTCTTTTTACGCTCTGCGCCACACGGTCTCGCCCGCCACCAGCGTCATCTCACACCTGCCCCAGACCGGCATGCCCGCAAAAGGCGTTGCCCGCCCCAGTGAGCAAAACGCCGCCGGATCCACGGTGCTGCG
Source organism: Eubacteriales bacterium (assembly GCA_031554855.1). Taxonomy (GTDB): domain Bacteria; phylum Bacillota; class Clostridia; order Christensenellales; family Aristaeellaceae; genus JAVBUY01. The sequence continues at coordinate 3,848 of JAVBUY010000166.1, read as the reverse complement.
TGCATCCAGGTCAAAGACCGCGAGATCGGCATTCTGACCTGCCTCCAGCGTGACTTCAGGCAAACCGAAGCGTCTGCGCGGCGCGAGGGTCATGGCCGTGAGCAGCCGCTCCAGCGAGAGCTTGCCGGTCTTGACCAGCCCTGTATATAGCACCGCGAAGGCGCATTCCATCCCCACGATGCCAAAGGCGCTACCCATGAGCCCCTTGCTTTTCTCCTCCGCGCTGTGGGGGGCGTGGTCGGTGGCGATCATGTCCACCGTGCCGTCGATGAGTCCCTCCAGCAGCGCCTCTTGATCGGCTCGCTCCCGAATGGGCGGGTTCATCTTCCAGCGCCCATCCTCCTCCAGCATGCCGTCGTGCAGCAGCAGGTAATGCGGCGCGGTTTCGCAGGTCACATCCACACCTCGCGCCTTGGCCGTGCGGATCAGTGCCACACTTTCCTTGGTGGATACGTGGCACGCGTGATAGCGGCAACCGGTTTCCTCAGCCAGCCGCAGGTCGCGCTCCACCTGCCGCCATTCGCTCTCGCTGGAAATGCCCTTGTGTCCATGCGCTTTCGCGTATGGCCCCGCGTGGATGTAGCCGCCGTTCAGCAGCGTATTGTCCTCGCAGTGCGCCACCAACAGGCCGCCCACCGCCGCCACCCGGCGCATGGCTTCGCGCATGGTGTCCTCGCGCTGCACGCCCCTGCCGTCGTCGGAAAAGGCGATGACATGCGGCGCCAAAGCGGCGAAATCCACCAACTCGCCCTCGCCCTTTTGCCCAACAGTGATGCAGCCGTAGGGATACACGTGGACGCGCGCATCCCGATCGATGATCCCTTGCTGCAGCCGCACGTGCTCCAGGCAGTCCGGCGCGGGATTGAGGTTGGGCATCGCGCACAGCGCCGTATAGCCGCCCCTGGCTCCCGCCAGGCTGCCGGACGCAATGGTTTCCTTATACAAAAAGCCCGGCTCCCGAAGATGCACATGCACATCCACGAGACCCGGGATCAACAGCTTACCATCTAGTGAAATGACCGATAAGGCATCCTCGTGCAACGGAGAGGAAAAATCAAGAATTCTGTCCCGCGAAAGCTGGACATCTCCTCTTACGAGCTTTCCCCCACGGAACAGCGTTCCGCCCGTGAATACCATTCGCACGCTGATTCTCCTTCCGCTTTCGCGTTAGGCACGCTACCTTCAAGTTGATATTTTGCCCCATGGCCGCCGGAAAGTCAAGCGTTTTCTGCACACTGCGGACACTTTTTTCTTCGCACGCAGTCATCCTCGATGCGCCTAGGCCTCTGTCATTACTCCGGCGCGCTGAGGATGCTCTGGCACACGCTCTCCAGCTGCTTCAGATCGAAGATGAGAATCGAGCCAAAGGGCGCGAAGAGCAAGTTTTCCAGCGCGTGGCGATAGAGCTTCAGCTTTTCAAAGATGCTGACCAGCACCTCGGTGTTGTGCTGTGCACCGGCCAAGAGGAAGGCGATCTCGTCGGTCAGTTGCATCACCAGCCGCATCACCAGCTCGCCGATCTGCGCCGGATAGGGCGAGAAGAACACATCCTGCGCGATGCCCTCGTGCACGATGCGGTCGATCAGCGGCACATTGAGCTCTAACTGGCGCTGTTTCATTTTCTCGCGCATCAGTGCGCCGTCCTCGCGGTAGGCCACGCGCACCAGCAGCGTCACAAAGTCCTGGCTGTCGGTTTGCAGCATGGTCGCGCGCTGAAACAGCGCATTGAGCTTGTCGATCGCCGTGCCGTCACATTGCGCGATGGCCTGCTCGGCCAGCTCAGCGCTGTGTTGCGCCCGATCCTCGCAGATTGCCTCCAGCAGCGACAGCTTGCTTTCGAAGTGGTGATAAAACCCACCCTTCGAGAAGCCCAGCGCATCGATGATATCCTGCACGGAGGTGTGCTCAAATCCGCGCGCGTAAAACAGCCCTTCGGCGGTTTCCAGAATGGCGCGCCTGCGATCGTCGCCCTTGCGCACGGTCATCCCTCCTTTGCTCACCCGAATTAATTGAAGTACACTTCCTGCTGCACCGGCCGGTACTCGGTGCGCCATAGCTTCTTGCGGTCCACCTCAACGCCATCCTGGTAATACACCTTGTAGGTGTCTACGATGTATCCGTCGCGCTTCTTCTTGGCCACTTTGCTGCTCTCAGGCGCCAGCGACTCATTGCGCGTATAGATCACCTCGTTGGAGGCCTTGGTGGTCTTGACAGTCTCGCTGAACAGGTTGATGCTGGCGCCCGCTGCCATCAGTTTGCCATAGACCTGCACGGTGATCTTGCGGTCCTCGTAGAACGCGATGATGAAGATCGGTGTTTTCTGGTTGTTGCGGAACACGAAGTCCAGGCGCGGATAATCAACCGCCGCGTCCTCGCCGCGGTTGACGTACGTCGAGGGCCACATATGCTGCGAGCGGGTGACGATCTCCAGGTCGGCGCGCACCACGGCGTTAAACAGCGTGGACGACGCCTGGCACACGCCGCCGCCGGTCTCGTCCACCAGCTGGCCGCCCTGGATGGCGCCCGCCTCGAGGTATCCCTTTGCCTGCGTGCGCTGGCCGGTGCTGGTGTTGAACGACAGTTTCTCGCCCGGCATGAGCATCTTGCCATTGATGGCCTGCGCCGCCAGGTTGATGTTGTTGTTGCGGTTGCGGTCGTCGGTGGTCTCGGTGGTGAAGGACGCCACCATGCCGTAGAGCGACCCGATCTGATCCTTGCGGATCGCCGCCGACACCGGCGAGGTCTGCGCGGTCACCGACGCGGTGTAGTTCTTGGCGTCCAGCGCGGCAACCACGTCGCTATACAGCTTCTCGCGGTCCAGCAGCATGCCGTCCTGCTCGGGCACGAACACGAATTCCTTGGTGTTGGGGTTAAAGGCGGTCAGCTTGGCGTCCACCGGCGGCTGATCCACGCGCTCGGCCACCATATCGACCAGCGCGCGCACTTGCGCCTGGTCGTAGCCCCAGTCCGCCGATAGTTGTAGACCGTACTTGGCCAGCGACAGCACCTGTCCATACCGTTGTTGCAGGCTGCCGCTGCGGCCAATCGCATAGGCGCGGCGCAGGATATAGTCGCTGTCCGCGCCCACTGGCAGCTCCTGCGAGGTGATGCGCCAGTTCTGATCGCCGTAAAGGATGGTGATGGCAAACTGCTCGCTCTGCTTGCTCAGCTGCTCGGCAATCAGCGCCTTGGCTTCCTCCTGGGTCTTGCCACCCAGATCGACGCCGTCCACCACCGTGCCGGGATAGAACGTGTTCCGGTTCACCTGCTCGCGCACCGTCAGGTATTTGCGGTAATTGGTATGCTGCTGCTGCACCCACCAGCCGAACACCGCGATGAGCAGCACGCACACCGTGATGACCGGAATCGTCCACAGCGGCGTGCGCTTCCTGCGGCCTCCGCCGCCGGTCGGGCGACGGGGCGGCTGGTCGTAATACGCGTCATAGTCCTGCTCGGCATCCACGCGGTTTTGCGGATGCGCGCTGCGCGAGACCGGTCTTTGATAATTGGACACGGGCTTTATCCCCTTTGCTGTCTGTTAGGTCACCCCTGGTGCTCACGCATGTGGAATGTCAGCGTGTAGAGGCTGTCGGTCAGGTGCACATTGTTGACCAGCACGCCCGGCGCGGACAGATCGACCGGCGCGAAGTTCCACACCGCGCGCACACCAGCGGCGACCAGGCGGTCGAACACCTGTTGTGCGGCGTCGGCAGGCACCGCCAGCACGGCGATATCCACCGTGTGCTCTGCGATCCAGCCCTCCAGGTGATCCATCGGCTGCACCAGGATGTTCTGCACATCCACGCCCACCAGCTTGGGCGACACATCGAAGATCGCCTGCACCTCGA
>JAVBUY010000061.1:0-9675 GCA_031554855.1 Eubacteriales bacterium | reverse complement strand
CGGAAAGCTTCTGTCCGCCTTGCCGCTGGAAGAAGCCGTGCTCAAGGAAACCGAGCACCACTTTTCCAACCTGTTGGGAGAGCCGGTGCAGCTGACGCAGCAAATCGACCCGACGCTGTTAGGCAGCGTGCGCGTCGAGGTGGGCGGACGCATCTATGACGATAGCCTGCGCGGACACCTGAACAGCTTAAAGCAGGTGCTGCTCAAAGGCAAACTGACCGACTACACCACCGCGATCGACAACGAGGGTCTGGCAAAGATCCTGTCCGACGATCTGATGGGCATCACGCGCAACCAGCCCGCGCCCGACAAAGTCGGCGACAAGACCAAGGCGGTGGTCGATGGGCAGGAGCAGCCGTTGGAGTCGCTACTGGAGAAGCAGCTGGGTCGCGCGCGCCGGGCTACTGTGCGTGGCGCGGGGCAGGTGCTCAAGGCGGGCGACGGCATCGCGACGGTATCCGGTCTGTCCGGCTGCCGCTACGGCGAGCTGATCGACCTGGGCGGCGAGGACAACCCGGCCTACGGCATCGCGATGAACCTAAATCCCGACGCGGTGGACGTGGTGCTGATCTCCAATGAAGATTCCGTGCAGGTGGGCACCGAGGCGCTGGGCACCGGCCAGGTGCTGTCCGTGCCGGTCGGTGCGGCCATGCTGGGCCGCGTGGTCAACGCGATGGGTCAACCCATCGACGGCCAGGGCCCGATCCGCGCCGATAAGTCGCGCCCCATCGAGTCGCCCGCACCGGCCATCATCGATCGCCAGCCGGTCAACAAACCGATGGAGACCGGCATCATGGTGATCGACGCCACCGTGCCGATCGGCCGCGGTCAGCGTGAGCTGATCATTGGCGACCGCCAAACCGGCAAAACGTCGATCGCAATTGACACCATCCTGAACCAAAAGGGCAAGGATGTGCTGTGCGTATACGTCGCCATCGGTCAGAAGGTATCGACGGTGGCGCAGGTCATCGAGGTATTCCGCAAGGCCGAGGTGCTGCCGTATGTCACCATCGTGTGCGCGTCGGCTAGCGATTCGGCGACCATGCAATACCTGGCGCCCTACTGCGGCTGCGCTATCGCCGAGGAGTTCATGTACGACGGGCGCGACGTGCTGGTCGTATACGATGATCTGTCGAAGCACGCGGTCGCGTACCGCGCCATGTCGCTGTTGCTCCGTCGGCCACCCGGCCGCGAGGCGTACCCGGGCGACGTGTTCTATCTGCACTCTCGCCTGTTGGAGCGCGCCGCGCACCTGTCCGACGAGAAGGGCGGTGGCTCTATGACCGCGCTGCCCATCATCGAGACGCAGACCGGCGATATCTCCGCCTATATCCCCACGAACGTCATTTCGATTACCGACGGCCAGGTGTTCCTGGATCACGACCTGTTCCGCGCGGGCACACGCCCGGCGCTCAACGTCGGTCTGTCGGTATCGCGCGTGGGCGGCTCGGCGCAGACCAAGGCGATGCGCAAGGTCGCCGGTCAGCTGCGCCTGGAATTGGCGCAGTATCGCGAGCTGCTGGTGTTCTCGCAGTTTTCGTCCGACATGGACAAGGCGACGCAGGACATGCTCAACTACGGCGAGCGCCTGACCGAGATGCTCAAGCAGCCCAACAACGCGCCGCTGGCCACCGCCACGCAGGTGTGCTTCTTGTTCGCGATGACGCGCGGGCTCATTCCGCATGCCATCGAGATGGACTTGCTCAAGAAGTTCAAGGCGGAGTTCCCCGACGTGCTGGCCACGCAGTACCCCGACCTGGTGATGAGCCTGACCAAGCGCGGTGAGCTGGGCGAGGAAACCGAGGCGTGGATTCGTCTGGCGGTGCGCACCTGGCTGGCGCAACAGGGCATCGTGATTGGGGATGAGCAGGCATGAGCGCGATCCCTGAGATTCGCCATCGCCTGCGCGTCGTAGAGGATACGCGCAAGATCACGCGCGCGATGTACCTGATCTCCTCGGCCAAGATGCAGAAGGCGCTGCGCATGCACGAGCGCAACAAGCTGTATTTCCAGCGCGTGCGCTCGGACATTCGCTTCATCATCGACAACAGCCACGCGCAGCTGGAACATCCATACTTCCAGGCCCGCGAGGCCAAGAGCGTGGCGTACCTGGTGATTGCTGGGGACAAGGGCATGTGCGGCGCGTACAACGACGACGTGCTCAAGCTGGCCAAGAAAACTGTCATCGCCACCGAGCACGAGCAGACCTCCATCCTGACCATCGGGCAGACCGCGGCGGTGTTCTTTCACCGGCTGGGCATGCAGCCCGACGTGCAGTACCTGCACATCAGCCAGAACCCGATGCTGACTTCCTCGCGCGAGATCACGATGGAGCTGTGCGACCTGTACGAAAAGAAGCTGCTCGATGAGGTGTACGTCATCTATACGCACATGGAATCGACCACTTCGCTCAAGCCCTCGGTGCTGCGGCTGCTGCCCATCCTGGCCGAGGACTTCGAGGATGTCGAGATTCTGCACGAGCAGACCAGCGAGTTGAAGTATTATCCCTCCGAGCCGGAGGTGCTCCAGCGCCTGGTGCCGCAATATCTGATCGGCCTGACCTTCACCGCCTGCGTGCAGGCCTACGCCAGCGAGCAATGCGCGCGCATGACCGCGATGGACGCCTCTACGCGCAATGCCGACGACATGCTGGGCCGCCTGCGGCTGGAGCTCAACAGAGCGCGACAGAGCGATATTACGCAGGAATTGAACGAGATTGTGGCGGGAGCCAGCTCGGTGTAAGTCCTTTGATTCGTCCCTGGAAGGAGAACAACATGCAAGGCAAAGTCATTCGCGTCATTGGCCCCGTGCTGGACATCCAGTTTCCAGAGGGGGAGATGCCTGCGATTCACAACCTCATCTATATCCAGAACGGCACGCAGCGCGTGGCCGCCGAGGTCACCCAGCATCTGGGCGGCGCGGTGCGCTGCGTCGCGCTGGAGGCAACCGAGGGCATCAGCCGCGGGCTGGACGCCATCGACACCGGCGCGCCGGTTGAAGCGCCGGTCGGTATGAAGCTGCTGGGCCGCGCCATCGACGTGCTGGGCCGCCCGATCGACGGCAAGGGCGAGGTAGCCGCCGAGACGCATAGGCCCATCCATCGCGCCGCACCTTCCTTTGCGGAGCAGCGGCCGGTGACCACGGTCTTTGAGACCGGCATCAAGGTCATTGATCTGCTGGCGCCTTATGCGCATGGCGGCAAGATCGGCCTGTTTGGCGGCGCGGGTGTGGGCAAGACCGTGCTGATCCTTGAGCTGATCCACAACATCGCCACCGCGCACGGCGGCTACTCGGTATTCACCGGTGTAGGCGAGCGCAGCCGCGAGGGCAACGATCTGCTCACTGAAATGAACGAATCCGGCGTCATCGAGAAAACCGCGCTGGTATTCGGCCAGATGAACGAGCCGCCGGGAGCGCGCATGCGCGTCGCCATGACCGGCCTGACGTTGGCCGAGTATTTCCGCGATGTGCAGAAGCAGAATGTGCTGCTGTTCATCGACAACATCTTCCGCTATATCCAGGCGGGCAGCGAGGTATCGGCGCTGCTGGGGCGCATGCCCTCGGCGGTGGGCTACCAGCCCACGCTGGCCAACGAGGTCGGCGCGCTGGAGGAGCGCATCGCGTCCACCGCGCATGGCTCGATCACCTCGGTGCAGGCCATCTATGTGCCCGCCGACGACCTAACCGACCCAGCGCCCGCCGCGATCTTCTCGCACCTGGACGCCACCACCGTGCTGTCGCGCCAGGTAGCCGAGCTGGGCATCTATCCGGCAGTGTCGCCGCTGGACTCCGGCAGCCGCATCCTGGATCCGGCGATCGTCGGGCAGGAGCACTATGCCGTCGCCCTGCGCGTGCAGGAGGCGTTGCAGCGCTATCGCGAGTTGCAGGACATCATCGCCATCCTGGGCATGGACGAACTGTCCGAGGAGGATCGCCTGATCGTGCACCGCGCGCGCCGCATTCAGCGCTTCCTGTCGCAGCCGATGTTCGTCGCCGAGGTGTTCTCCGGCATTCCGGGCAAGTATGTGAAGGTGGAGGACACCATCGCGTCGTTCAAGGCCATCGTCAATGGCGAGGCCGACAATCTGCCGGAGGCCGCGTTCTTCATGGCGGGCGATCTGGAGGACGTGCGGCGTGCCGCGCGCGGCATGGAGGGCAAGTAAATGGCACATACCTTTCGCCTGCAAATCATCACCCCGGAGCGCAGCTTTTTTGACGCGCAGGTCGAGATGGTGGTCATCATCGCGCCCGACGGCGAGATCGGCATCATGGCCGGACACTCGCCGATGGTGATCTCGATGAAGGAAGGCGCCATCCGCATCCAGCAGAACGGCAAGTGGCGCATCGCGGCCTCGTCCGACGGCTTTGCCACCGTCACCGCCGACGAGGTGCTGCTGCTCATGCAGACCGTCGAGTGGCCCGAGGAGATCGACCGCGCGCGCGCCGAGCGCGACCGCCAGCTGGCCGAGGAGAAGATCCGCCAGAAGAAGAGCATGCACGAGTACTATATTGCGCGCTCGATGCTGGCCCGTGCGATGGTGCGTCTGCGCGTGTCAGACCGCAGCGGACATTCGTAAGCGCACTGCGCAATATTTCCAGATCGATCCCCCGCGATGCCGAGTGCAAGCGAGGGATCTTTTTGCACCATGCGCGGTCGGGGTTTTTTGGAAACGGCTTCCTAAAAGCAGGAGGCTGTGGTATGATACCCCTATCGAGAATGGGACGATGAAGGAGGACGATAGAATGAACAGGAAGCAAGTGTTGAGCGTGGTTCTGGTGCTCGTGCTGGTGGTGTCGTTGAGCGTTTCGGCGCTGGCGGCTGAGCCCACGGTCTATACCAATGAAGAGCTGGGCTACAGCTTCACGACGCCGGAAGGCTGCACCGCGGTGGTGGATGGCAAGAACGCGCAGTCGTTGCTGGATTCCACCAGCAAGGAAGTCGAGCTGACCGACCAGGTCAAGGCCATCATCGAGCAAGCAAAGAGCGCGCCGATCGTGATCATGCTGCTCAACATGGTCAAGGAAAAGAATTTTGCCAACAACATGAACGTGGTGGCGCAGGATCTGGGCGTGGCGGCGACCACCGCCGATCTGTTGCCGCTCAGCAGCCAACTGGAGGCGCAGTACCAGTCGATGTTCCCGGGCTTTGCGCTGGCGGCTCCGTGCGAAATCAAGACATTTGGCGAGCGGGACGCGCTGACGCTGCGCGGCGAGTACCAGCTCCAGGGCATCGACCTGACCATCTGCCAGGGCTTCTTTATGGAAGGCACGATCATGTACAACGTGACGCTGACCGCCTGCCGTGAAGAGTTTGAAGCGTGCTATCCCAAGCTGGAGGGTGTGCTGTCCACGTTCCAGGTGGCGAAGTAAACACATTGCGCATGCGATGAAAACGGAGGGGCACCGCCCCTTTCTATCTATCCCGGGCAGAAAACCTTACTGCGTTGACGGTCTCAGGCGCGCCAATTTTGGCGCGCCTTTTGCATGCGTGGGCGCGTCGCTTCATATGCTCTACCAGCAAGGCAGGGGAGGAAGCGCGGATGTTGGTATCGTGGGTGTGGGTACTGGCGCTGGCGGGAATGATGGCGGGGTTATTTTGGCTGGGACGGCTGCTGGTGCGCGGCAGCGGCTGGCGCAGGCTGATCCACGCGTGCCTGGGCGTCGGTGCACTGTTCGCCGCGCAGGCATTTGTCGGCGGTGTGTCGGTGAATCTGGTGACGCTGGCGGTGGCCGGTGTGCTGGGCGTGCCCGGCGCGGTGATGACGGTGGTGCTGACGCTTCTATAAAAGAAAAAAGAGCCAAAAACCGCTTGCGCATCGGGCGGCAATCCGCTATACTATCCTGCGGGTCAAGAATGGACAAGCGGGGCAGAATCTGCCCGATGAGGCGAAATGGAGCTAGAAATGCTGCACAACCTAGGGAGCCTCGCGCCCGACCTATTGGAGGAAATCTCCAAGCGGGCGTGGGTATTGGAGCGCATCGCGGTGCTGCAGCCCATTGGGCGGCGGGCGCTGGCGTTGCGCCTTCGCATGCCTGAGCGCGAGGTGCGCGCCGTGGCCCAGGCGCTGCGCGAGGCTGGACACATCACGCTGGACGCCGCCGGTATGTGCATCACACCCCAGGCAGAGCCGCTGCTGGATGACGCGCGCGCGTTAAGCCACCGGTTGCGCGGCCTGTCGTCTCTGGAAGGCGCACTGTCGCGGCAGTTGGGCATTGGCCGCGTGGTCATCGTGCCTGGCGATGTGGATCGAGATCCCGAGGTGCTGCGCGAGGTGGGCCGGATCGCGGCGCAACGCCTGCGCGCGCTGCTGTCACCTGGCGATGTGCTGGCGGTGACAGGCGGTTCGACCATCCAACAGGTGGCCGCGCACCTGCCCACGAGCGCGCCGCTGGACGTGCTGGTATTGCCCGCGCGCGGCGGCATGGGACGAGCGGTGGAGACGCAAGCCGATACGATGGCGGCGGAGTTTGCGCGCAAGCTGGGTGGACACCACCGGCTGCTGCACCTGCCCGACCAAATGGGCCCCGGCGCATGGCAGGAGTTGCTCAAGATGCCCGAGGTGCGCGAGACCGTCGATCTGCTGCATCGCACCGATGTGCTGCTCTATGGCATCGGCCGCACCGACGAGATGATGGCGTCGCGGCGGCTAAGCGCAGACATCGTACAGCAAATCACCGACAAAGGCGCGGTGGCCGAGGCATTCGGCTATTACTTCGATGAGAAGGGCAAGGCGGTCTATGCCGCCAGCAGCGTAGGGCTCGACCTGCACGCGATGGCCGATGTGCGCACGGTGATCGCTGTGGCGGCGGGCGCCAGCAAGGCGGAAGCCATCCAGGCGGTGATGCGCTCGCGCGCGCATGCGCTGCTGGTCACCGACGAGGGCGCTGCGGTGAGGATGCTGGAGTTGTGCAAGGCCGCCAACATCGACAATTCCGCATCGGCATGATAGAATGGACGCGGACTTTAGACAAAGCCGCTACCATAGACATTGCGCCAGCACGCAACGGTAGGGAAGGACATGCGAGAGATTTTGTTGTCCGCTAAGCTGAAGGAGCGCCGCATCGCAGCGCTACGCGAAGCGGATGAAGCAACGCGGACAGCGAAAAGATCCGCATTGGGTTCCTACGGTTGCGTGCCGGAGCAATCACCTTACGGACGATAATAAAGGAGTGTGCACCATGGCCAAGAAAACCATCGAGGACATTCAGGTATCGGGGAAGAAAGTGCTGGTTCGCTGCGATTTCAATGTGCCGCTGGACGCGGACAACAACATCACCGATGAAAACCGTATCATCGGCGCGATGCCCACCATTGAATATCTGGTAAAGAACGGCGCGAAGGTCATTCTGTGCTCGCACCTAGGCCGCCCGAAGGGTGAATTCAATCAGAAGTATTCGCTGGCGCCGGTGGCCCTGCGCCTGTCTCAGCTGCTCAAGAAGGAAGTCAAGCTGGCTGACGACGTGATCGGCGATTCGGCCAAGAAGTTGGCATCCGAGCTGAAGGACGGCGACGTGATGCTGCTGGAAAACCTGCGCTTCCACAAGGAAGAGGAAGCCAACGATCCCGCGTTCGCCAAGGCGCTGGCCGACCTGGCCGAAGTCTATGTGAACGACGCGTTCGGCACCGCGCACCGCGCGCATGCGTCCACCGAGGGCGTGGCGCACTATCTGCCCGCCGTCTGCGGCTACCTGATCCAGAAGGAACTGGATGTGATGGGTAAGGCGTTGGACAATCCGGATCGCCCGTTCGTCGCCATCCTGGGCGGCGCGAAGGTGTCCGACAAGATCGGCGTGATCAACAACCTGCTCGACAAGGTCGATGTGCTAATCATTGGCGGCGGCATGGCCTACACCTTCCAGAAGGCGATGGGCGGCAACATCGGCAACTCGCTGCTCGAGGCCGACAAGGTGGATCTCGCCAAGGAGCTGCTCGCCAAGGCCGCCAAGAAGGGCGTGCGCCTGGTGCTGCCGGTGGACAACGAGGCTGGCGACAAGTTCAGCAACGACGCACTGCGCATCACCGTGCATTCCCAGGACATCCCCGACGGCTTCGAGGGCATGGACATCGGCCCGAACACCCGCGTGATCTTCGGCGCGGAAGTGGCGCGTGCCAAGACCGTGATCTGGAACGGCCCGATGGGCGTGTTCGAATTCGACAACTTTGCCGAGGGCACCCGCGACATCGCCCGTGCGATGAGCGAATGCAAGGGCGTCACCATTATCGGCGGCGGCGATTCGGCCGCGGCGGTCGAGCAGATGGGCTTTGCCAAGAAGATGACGCATGTGTCCACCGGCGGCGGCGCGTCGCTGGAGTTCTTGGAGGGCATTGAGCTGCCCGGCGTCGCTGCCCTCAATGATAAATAAACAGCACGCCCGTTGATAGGGGCGAATGGCGTTGCTGCCTGCGCCCTTTCGCTCGGTCACGCATGACACGATACGCTCCCGGCTGGGCGGGCTTGGACACCAGCCGGGGGATAAACGCCCATTCGCGGTGTCGGCACTGCGCTTGACTTGTCGGCGTATGGCCAATACGCTTCCGCGTTTCGCTTGTGACCTCCTAGCGCCTGGGCATTTCTAGCCCGGCTGACGAGGAGAACCGTAGTCGGGCGGAAAACAACACGCGGTGCAGGCGACATTCTGCCCCGATTTTTTGATAGGAAGAAAGAGCAAATGAGAAGACCGATCATCGCCGGAAACTGGAAGATGAACAAGACCCCCGCCGAGGCCAAGGAGCTGGTCGAGGCGCTCAAGCCCCTGGTGAAAGACGCGCAGTGCGACGTGGTGGTGTGCACCCCGGCGGTGGATTTTGCGGCGGTGGCCGAAGCCACGCGCGGCACCCACATCGCGCTGGGCGCGCAGAACATGCACGATAAAGAGAGCGGCGCGTTCACCGGCGAGCTGTCGGCGGCGATGCTGCTGGCTGCGGGCTGCAAGTATGTGATCCTGGGTCACAGCGAGCGCCGCCAATACTTCGGCGAGACCGACGAGAGCGTCAACAAAAAGACGCTGGCCGCAGTGGCTGCGGGACTGATCCCGATCCTTTGCGTGGGCGAAGTCAAGAGCCAGCGCGAAGAGGGCTACACCAACACGCTGGTCGCCTACCAGACGCTGACCGCGCTGACCGGCCTGACCGCCGCGCAGGTAGCCGAGGTTGTGATCGCCTACGAGCCGGTCTGGGCGATCGGCACCGGCCTGACCGCCACCGACGAACAGGCCAACGAGACCATCGGCGTGATCCGCCAGGCCATCCGTGGCGCGTATGGCGATGCCGCCGACAAGGTGCGCATCCAGTACGGCGGCAGCATGAACGCCGCCAACGCGCACGGCCTGATGCAGCAGCCGGAGATTGACGGCGGGCTGATCGGCGGGGCGTCGCTGAAGGCGGCGGACTTCGCGAAAGTTGTGGAGATGTAAGTGCGGCCGCCTATCCACGCGCGCTGACGGTGTCGGCGCGACGCTGGATTCATCGGCGTATTTCCGATACGCCTCTGTCATCCGGCTTGCGTCTCCTAGTCATCACGCATGCCTAGGCGACCTATCGTATTGCTGATTGAAGGAGAAGTGTATGCCTACAAAACCTATCACCGCGCTGATCATCATGGACGGCTTTGGCTTAAACCCCGACCCGACCTCCAATGCTATCACGAAGGCGGGCACGCCGAACCTGGACATGCT
>JAVBUY010000094.1:0-2564 GCA_031554855.1 Eubacteriales bacterium | reverse complement strand
GCGAGTGATCTGCGCCCATGCGCGGTGTCGGCGCTGCACGAGACTTGTCGGCGTATTGTGATATACGCCTTCGCGTCTCGTTTGCGGCCTCCTAGCGCCTGGACGCATCTGACTCGCCGGAAGCGAGTTGGCGACTGATCTGCGCCCATGCGCGGTGTCGGCGCATCGCCGAACTCCTCGACGTATTGCATATACGCCTCGGTCGTTCGGCTTGCGGCCTCCTTGCGCCTGGACGCATCTGACTCGCCGGAAGCAAGTGGGCGAGTGATCTGCGCCCATGCGCGGTGTCGGCGCTGCACGAGACTTGTCGGCGTATTGTGATATACGCCTCGGTCGTTCGGCTGGCGACTGCTGACCTCGTTGGACGCATTTGCCCCGCCGGGGATCGGCGAATTATCTGCCCGGGCGCGTTTGCGCCCTTTTTTTGAAGGAGCGGTGGTATGCCCGAACTGGACGCGTATCTGTTGATCGGCACGGTAATCAAGCCCCAGGGCGTGAAGGGCGAGGTCAAGGTGAAGCCCGAGACCGATGATCCCGCGCGCTTTCTGGAGCTGACGCAGGTGTATGTGCGCGAAGGGGCGGGCTATGCGACGCGCGCGATGACCTGCACCCGCGTGCACGATGGCTTCGTGTATCTGCAATTCGCAGGCGCGAGCGACCGCGACGCCGCCGAGGCGCTGCGCGGGTTGGTGCTTTACATCGACCGCGCGCACGCCACTGCATTGCCACAGGACGCGGAGTTCATCTGCGACCTGCTCGGTTGCGAGGCCTTCGATCAAGAGGGGCAGCGCATCGGCAAGCTGGTCGATGTGTTGCAGCCCGGCGCCAACGATGTGTACGTGCTCGACACGCCGCGTGGCGAGCTGATGCTGCCCGCGCTCAAACGCGTGGTGTTGTCGGTGGATGTGCGCGCCAAGCGCATGGTGCTCGATGCCGCTGCGCTGGCCGAGGTCGGCGTGTACACGAGCGAGGGCGAAGTGTACTGAGTTTTCTGCGCACAGGCGCTGCTTCGGCGGTGCTTTTTTGTTATGCGAATATAGTTTTCCAACAATTCCCAGCATCCAAATTCTTGCTTTGCTGCGCTTGGTGCAGGTATAATCTGCATAGCTTCACCAAAGGAGGGAATGAGCGTGGACGATGATTCGGCACGCTTTGTGGCGGCGTTGGAACAGGCGGATTTGGATGCGTTAATGCGCGCCCCCAAAGCGGAGCGCCATGCACATATGGGGTATAGCGGCAATCCCCAGTTTCTTTTTCATCGCACCGGCGTGTGGGCGGACAAGCTGCCGCATCCGGTGGACAGCGTCGATGCCCTGCATCGCTGGGCGGAGCGCCATGTGCTGCGCCGGTTTGCCCACATCGATGACGCCGATCTCTGGATCGATGCGTGCATGCAGCAGGCGCGGCGCGATGGCTTGACCCGCGTCGTCACCGGCGAGGATGTGTGGGCGATCCAGGCGATGCGCGGCGGCGATCTGGAGGATCTCTTTGCGCGCTACGACCGCTCGCGGGCATGCTATGCGCCGGACTGCGAGCTGGTGTACCAGATCGGCCTGTCGCGCTATTGCGACCTCGCCGATCTGGAGGCCTGGGCTGCGCCGCTGCTGGTGTGCGGTCGCTGCCAGGCGATCGACCTGTATGGAGACGAGCGGGCGCAGCCCATTGCGGGCTTCGCGGCGCTGTATCGCCGCGCCCGGCGGCAGGGGCTGCGCCTGCGCGCGCACCTGGGGCAATCGGGCAGCGCGCGCGATATGCTGGACGCGGTAGAGCTGCTGGATCTGGACGAGGTGCAGCATGGCACCGCCATCGCGCAGTCGCCGGACGTGATGCGGGCGCTGGCCGCGCGCGGCACGCTGGTGAACGTGTGCCCGACTGCCGATTTGATGCTGGGCGCGGTCAGCAGCCTGGCGGAGCACCCACTGCGCGCGCTGATCGATCACGGCGTGCGCGTCACCCTCGGCGCGGATCAGCCGCTGGTGCTGGGCACGTCGCTGTCGCTGGAGTACCTGCGGCTCTATCAGACCGGCGTGTTTTCCGCCGCCGAGCTGGACGCGCTGCGCATCACCGGCCTCACTGCGTGAAAAATAGAGATGACAGCAATATTTGCTTGACAGATACAGGCGTTTTTGCTATCCTATTACGGCAAGCCGCTCGGGAGAGGTCTGTCCAAACGCCGGTTTTCCGGCTACCTACTGCCTGGCGAGTCCATGAAATGGGAGGTGCATAGCGTGTACGCCATTATCGAAACCGGCGGCAAACAGTACCGCGTGCAGCAGGGAGACACAATCTACGTGGAGAAACTCGATGCCGAGGCCAACGCGACCGTCAGCTTTGACGTGTTGATGATCGGCGGGGACAAGAAAGTGACGGTGGGCAAGCCCACCATCAAGGGCGCCAAGGTCGAGGGCAAAGTGATCGCCCAGGGCCGCGGCGAAAAAATCGTCGTCTATAAGTACAAATCCAAGAAGAATTACCGCCGCAAGCAGGGCCATCGTCAGCCGTTCACCAAGGTGGAGATTACCGCCATCGAGGCCTAAGATGACCACTGTCACCATTTTTCGGGA